>JAZOOY010000022.1:0-31876 GCA_045655325.1 Clostridia bacterium | reverse complement strand
AGCACTTGCTGAGTTTGCTAACCAGTACCTTTTCGCAAGAGGTGAATTTGAAGTTCTAAGAGAAGAATTTGACGATATAACAAAGGACGAAATCAAGGATAGACTTTTAAAGATTGCAAGCGACAGATACGCAGAATCAGCAGAAGCGTTCGGGGATAAGATCCGTGAAGTTGAGCGTGTTATGATGCTTCGTGTGGTTGATACTCTTTGGATGGATCACCTTGACGAAATGGAACACGTAAAGCGTGAAATCGGTCTTCGTGCATACGGTCAGCACGACCCTGTTGTTGAATACAGAAACGTGGGTAGCGACCTTTATGACGGTATGCTTGAATCTATAAAACGTGATACAGTACGCTATGTGCTTACAGCACGTCCAAGACCACAGGTGGAAATTAAGCGTGTTCAGGTGGCAAAACCGCTTGACACAGGAAGCGACGGAACACTTGCTAAAAAACCTGCAACTGCAAAGAAAGAACCGGGCAGAAATGACCCATGTCCTTGTGGTTCAGGTAAGAAGTATAAGCACTGTTGCGGAAGATAATAGTCGCATTCTAAAGGAAAGGGCAGAAATATGTTAGAATATGAACAGTACAGACTGGAGCTTCAGGGTCTTGAAAAGAACATTGACGACCTTGAGTTCTCGCTGGATATTAAAGGAACAAAAGAAAAAATAGCCGAACTTGAAGAGGCGGCAACTGCACAGGACTTCTGGGATGATATGGAAAACTCCCAGAAAGTTCTTCAGAAAACAAAGCAGTTAAAGGACAAGGTTGGAGCATACGAAGGATTAAAAGGTGCTTGGGAAGATGCCCTTGTTTTAATTGACCTTGCCAATGAAGAGAATGACGAGTCAATGCTTGACGAGGTAACAAAAACGGTTGAAGACGTTAAGGCAAGAATTGAAAAAATGACTCTTGAAACACTTTTGTCAGGTAACTATGACAAGTGTAACGCCATTATGACAGTTCATGCAGGTGCAGGCGGAACAGAGGCACAGGACTGGGCAGAAATGCTTCTTCGTATGTACCAGATGTATGCGCAGAAGAACGGATATACCCTTGAAAGTGTTGACGTTTTGCCTGGTGATGATGCAGGTATTAAAAGTGCAACAATCGCCATTAACGGTCTTAATGCTTATGGATATTTAAAGGCGGAAAAAGGTATTCACCGTTTGGTCAGAATTTCACCATTCGACTCATCAGGACGTCGTCACACTTCTTTTGCTTCAATTGAAGTTACACCTGAAATTGAAGACGAAATTGAAATAAATATAAGACCTGAGGATATTAAGGTAGATACATACCGAGCATCAGGAGCCGGCGGTCAGCACATCAACAAGACCGACTCTGCGGTAAGAATCACCCATATCCCGACAGGTATCGTAACTGCTTGTCAGACACAACGTTCACAGCATCAGAATAAAGACTATGCTATGAAGATGCTTAAGTCAAAGCTTGCAGAAATTGCAGAACAGCAACAGAAAGAAAAGATTGAAGACATCAAGGGCGTACAGAAAGAAATCGCTTGGGGTAGCCAGATTCGTTCTTATGTATTCCACCCATATAACCTTGTAAAAGACCACAGAACAGGCTTTGAAATGGGTAATATCGGAGCGGTAATGGACGGAGATTTGGAAGGTTTTATCAATGCATACCTTAAGGCAGCAAGTCTTGGGCAATTAGAAAATAACTAAATAGGCGCATGTTTTTAGCGATAGAAACGTAAAAAAAGGATTCACAGTTCGTGAATCCTTTTTTACTATTAACAAAACTCACCACTCGGCGTACACACGTACGCCGTCGGGTATCCCTGTGACAAGTCACAGGTGAGTTTCGTTCATTCTGCATCTAAAATCAAGCACCTTTGGTTTGAGAAAAATAAGAAACTTTCTTATTAATATAATGGTTTTGTTTTAGATGTTATCAGCAACCGCAACCACAGTCTTTTCCGTCTTCAAATTCGCATCGCTCTGGCGGGAAAAATTCGTCAACAGGGAAAGAAATTCTGTCGAATAAATCACAAGGATTATCGTCAGTTGCGCCGATGCATTCTTTCTGTGGAACACAGAAATCGTATGCAGGGATTAGAAGCATTACACGTCTTTCAAGTCTGATAATTGAGAAGATGCCGATAGAAACAAACACACGTTTCTGTTCTCCGCCAAGGATTAGTGAATCGTCAAATACTCGGCTTACAGAATCAGGAATGCTTGCTAAATCAAAGTCATCATCACAACAGCACTTGTCGTTTACGTCAACAACTTTTGCACCAAGTGCAATAGGGTCAACAACTTCAACTACAGCGTTTGGCATATTTGTTTTCTTCCACATCTGTGCATCAAATGCGTCCTGCTTATACTTTGATGCAAAGACTTTTGCGTTGCCCTCTGAACCAAATAGGATAACCTTTTTGTCAAAGGTAGCAAGACCTTCAACTTCTGTTGGTCTGCCAAGGCCTGTAAATACTGCAAGGGTAATCTTGAAGAAATACTTTAAGTCAACTGAATAGAATCCGCGATTAAAAGGCACTGCCTCAATATCGGAATATACCCAGATAATTTCTGCCTTGGTACACTTTACATTTATCGCTCTGTCAATAACGTCCTGACCGCAGGCTGTTAAGTAAACTCTGATATTTTCAAGACAGTCCTTGTCTCTACAGCTATCATAAACTTTATCAGTGTGTATGCACACAGCTTCCTTGAAGCCACAATCAGGTGCACAATTCTTTTCGTTCATAAAAATCTTCCTTTCTTATAATAAAACGGGAGCTTCCCCTGTTAACAGAATATGCGAAAAAAGATGTAGTGTTCCTGTATATTTTTGGCTTTAAAAAAACTTTGAAAAAAGGGACTTGTTCTTGTGGTTTTTTGTTGACCTTTTATACGTTTTTGTGGTATAATTACTGTAACTGTAATTATCTGTTTTAAGAGGTGATTTTATGATAAGAAAATCTTTAATTTCTTTGATACACGTGGCGGCTTCCATTCAAAGATGGAACGACCATATAAGACCGTGGAACGGCTTTTCCGAGCTTGATAAACAGGCTCATAAAATGGTGTATGCCTACGTTCTTGCAAAATGCGAAGGCGAGGGAAATTATGACCCGCTAAAGCTTTTGGAGGGCGGAATTTACGAATTTTTACACAGAATAGTTTTAACTGATATAAAGCCACCTGTATACCACCTTTTGATGAAAGAAAAAGGCGAGCAGATAAACAGATGGGTACTTAGTCAGCTTGCAGGTCAGCTTGAATGCTTAAAGGGTGACTTTTATGCAAAAATGAGCAGATACTTTTTAGAGCCTGACTATGCGAAAAAGGAAAAGGAAATCCTAAAGGCGGCACACTACTACGCAACAAAGTGGGAGTTTGACGTAATATACCCACAGAACACCAATACCTACGATATTGAACAGGTAAAAACCGAAGTGGAAAAGGGTCTTGCTAAATGCAATACCTTTGAAGGGTTTTCAAAGTTTGCAACCGACCCTGACTTAAATAAGTTTATGTCACTTATCGGAAAACTTCGCTATCAGCAAAGATGGTCAAGAGCGGTAAGAACTCCTAACACATCCGTTATGGGTCACACACTTTTGGTTGCGATTATGTCATACTTTGCATCGCTAGAATGTGAAGCCTGCGAATCAAGACTTGTAAACAACTTCTTTGGCGGACTTTTCCACGATATCCCTGAAGTTTTAACCCGTGATATTGTGTCACCTGTTAAGAACTCTGTAAAGGGTCTTGACGATATTATCAAAAACATTGAAGATGAGCAGATGGCGAAGATTATCTTCCCGATGGTAACTGACGAAATAAGAAAAGATTTGGAATTCTATACTCAGGACGAATTTACTTCAAAGGTAACAATCGGTGGTAAGCTTATTAAGGTTTCATCTGATGAGATAAACGAAAAATATAACAGCGACGAATTCCAGCCTGTTGACGGCGAGCTGATAAGAGGTTGTGACCACTTGTCCGCATACCTTGAAGCATACTTGTCAATTAAATACGGCATAAATTCAGAGCAGATGCAGGAAGGATATCACAACTTGTTCCAGCAGTACGAAAACCGTGAAATCGGTTCTGTTGACTTCGGACAGTTGTTTGACTATTTCAGAATATGATAAGAGAGAAAAAAGAGCTTTCAAAAAGCCAGGCAAAGGAAAAAGCATTAAGGCTTTTGGAATTTCGCTCACATTCGGAAAAAGAACTTCGCGATAAGCTGATACGTGCAGGTGCAAACCCTGATGACCTGCCTGAAATATTTGAGTTCTTAAGAGAGTATTCTTTTGTCAATGATGCAGAGTATGCGAAAAAGCTGGCAAAGGACTTGCAGAACTTAAACAAGTACGGAATGCGAAGAATCCGTGAAGAACTAAAGTACCGTGGAATTTTTGGCGAAGACCTTGAAAATGCACTTCTGGAACTTTCGGACGAGGAAGAAGAACAGCTTTTGCCACTTATGGAGCGAAAACTTGGCGGTAATTTTGATAAAAAGAACATAGACCGTGCCATCAGGTACTTTGCCTATCGTGGCTACGGTTTTGACGATATAAAGTCCGCTATTGAAAGAATAAAAGGCGAGGCTTTAGAAGACTGGAAAGGATTAAGCGAATGAGAATTGGAATGGTATCTTTGGGATGCCCGAAAAATCAGACCGATGCAGAAACAATGCTTGGTATTTTACAGGATTGTGGGCATATTATCGTAAACGACCCACAGGATGCAGAAGTTATAATTGTAAACACCTGCGGATTTATCGACCCTGCAAAACAAGAGTCTATTGATGCGGTTTTAGAAATGGCAGAGTATAAAAAAACGGGCCATTGCAAGCTTTTAATTATGACAGGTTGCCTTTCTGAGCGTTATCACGACAGCATAAAGGACGAGCTTCCTGAAGTTGATGCTTGCATCGGTGCAGGTGATTTTTATAAAATCGCAGAAGTTATAAAGGATGCAGAAAATGGCGAATATGTTTGCCTTTGGGGTAATCAGGACGATGAAATCCCTGAAAACCTGCCAAGAATTTTGGCGACAGAGAAGCACGTGGCATATCTTAAAATTGCCGACGGTTGTGACAACAACTGTACCTACTGCGCAATCCCGAAAATCAGGGGACATTTCAGAAGTCGCAGGATGGAAGATATAATTGCCGAAGCAAAAGCACTTGCACAAAACGGAGTTCGCGAGCTTATCGTAATCGCACAGGATACCACACGTTACGGTAAGGACATCTACGGCGAATACTCCCTTGATAAACTTCTTGTAGCACTTTGCGAAATCCCTGAAATTAAATGGGTAAGAGTGCACTATCTGTACGCAGAAGCAATAACCGATTCGCTTATTTCGGTAATGGCGGAAAATGAAAAAATTTGCCACTACTTTGATATGCCGATTCAGCATATAAATAATGATATACTAAGAAGAATGGCAAGACGTACAAACAGAGCGCAGATTGAAGAAAAAATCCGCAAAATCCGTGAGGCAATGCCAGACGCAATTTTCAGAACTTCAATCATTGCAGGATTCCCTGGTGAAACAGAGGAACAGTTCGAAGAACTTTATGATTTCTTAAAAGAAATTAAGCTTGACCGTGTGGGCGTTTTTGCATATTCCAAGGAAGAAGATACACCTGCTGCTGACTTTGACGGACAGCTAGGCGAAGAAATTAAGGAAAAACGCCGTGATACTTTAATGGAACTTCAGCAAGGAATTTCCCTTGCAAAAAACAAAGAAAAAATCGGCAAAGTGATTGAAGTTTTGGCAGAGGGCTATGACGAAGAAAACTTTATGTATGTGGGCCGAAGCCGTGGCGACAGCATCGGTGTCGACTCAACTGTGTATTTTGCCACAGAAGACGAAGTTGAAATCGGAACATTTGTCAATGTAGAAATCCTTGACGCAGACGAATATGACTTAACAGGAAGGGAAGTAGAATAATGAATACACCAAACAAACTAACTGTTTTAAGAATGATATTAGTACCATTTTTTATGGCGTTTATGATGATTGATGTAACAAATATTGCATTTGTTATTATCGGTCTTATTCTGTTTATTTTAGCATCAATAACCGATGCTGTGGACGGGCATCTTGCAAGAAAACATAATCTTATTACCGATTTTGGTAAGTTTATGGACCCTTTAGCCGACAAAATGCTTACAACTGCGGCATTTTTGGTGCTTATGCATCACGGCAGAGCATCTGCTGTTGCGGTTATGCTTATCCTGACCCGTGAATTTATCGTATCAGGCATACGCCTTGTGGCGGCAGGTGGTGGCAAGGTTATTGCAGCATCATGGTGGGGTAAAATGAAAACAATCTTCCAGATGGTTGCAATTATTGTGGCAATACTTTTGTTCTTGCCAATCTTCCCTGAAACTGCATCAGTATTGATAACCAACGTACTTGTTTGGGTTTCTAGCGTTATAACTGTTGTTTCAGGATATGACTACGTAGCAAAAAATATTGATTTGATTAAGGAAGCAAAATAATGAAGAGAATTGTCAGCAGAGTAAGAAAAGCTGTTGAAGACTATGATATGATAAAGGACGGCGACAAAATCGGCGTTGGCGTATCAGGCGGAAAGGATAGCCTTGTGCTTTTGGGAGCACTTTCTATGCTTTCAAGATACTACCCGAAAAAGTTCACTGTTGTTGGTCTTACCCTTGATATGGGTTATAAGGCGGACTGGTCAGGCGTGCAAAAGTACTGCGACGAACTTGGTGTTGAATATGTTGTAAAGCCAACCAACATAGCGGAAGTTATATTTGATTACCGAAAGGAAGAAAACCCTTGCTCACTATGTGCAAAAATGCGTCGTGGTGCTTTGAATGATTTGGCACTTGAAATGGGATGCCAAAGAGTTGCTTTGGGTCATCATAACGACGACGTTTTAGAAACATTTCTTTTGAGTCTTTTATATGAGGGAAGAATAAACTGCTTCTCTCCGGTTACATATCTTGACAGAACGGATTTATATTCTATAAGACCGCTTATCTATACCCGTGAAGCGGACATTAAAAGCGTGGCAAAAAGGCTTGAACTTCCGGTTACAAAAAGCCTTTGCCCAGCTGATGGAAACACAAAAAGGGAAGAGATAAAGAACATATTAAAAGACCTTGATAAATCAGTAAACAGCGGTCTTAAAAAGCGTCTTTTCACTGCCATCGGGACAAGCGGTATTGATGGCTGGGAAAAGGAAAAAGCATCACAAAAGAGAAAAAATGATTAAGAGGTGAGAAAATGCTTGCAAAGGCATATTCTGTAGGACTTTTAGGAATAGACGGATTTTCAGTATGCGTTGAAGCGGATATTACAGGCGGATTACCTGGTTTTGAGATAGTAGGACTTCCTGATGCTGCCGTTAAGGAATCAAAGGAGCGAATTCGCTCAGGAATTAAAAATTCCGGCTACGTTTTTCCGTCAAAGAAGTTGATTATAAATTTGGCACCGGCAAATCTTAGAAAAGAAGGGCCGGGGTATGACCTGCCGATTGCAGTTAGCATAATGTCGGCATCGGGTCAGGTTGCTATGCCAAGTGAAGATACAATATTTATCGGCGAGCTTTCATTGGACGGAAGCGTTAATCACGTAACAGGGGTTTTGCCGATGGTAATTGCAGGCTACAAAAAGGGATTCAAAAACTTTTTCGTGCCAAAAGCTAACGCAAAAGAAGCCTCGGTTATTGACGGGGTTAACATCTATCCTGTTTCAAACCTTGGCGAATTATTCCGCCACTTAAAAGGCGAAGACGAGATTGAAACCTTTAAAGTTTCGGAAGAAGAACTGTTTTCAAAATGCACAGACACTTTGCTTGATTTTTGTGACGTAAAAGGACAGGAAAGCGCAAAGCGTGCCTTGGAAGTTGCGGCAGCAGGAAATCATAACGTGCTTTTGATTGGCTCACCTGGTACAGGTAAAACCATGCTTGCCCAAAGAATGCCGTCAATACTTCCTGACCTTTCTTTTGAAGAAGCTCTTGAAGTATCAAAAATACATTCTATTGCAGGAACACTTCCTGAAGGAACACCGCTATTAACGGTGAGACCGTTCAGAAACCCACACCACACAATTTCATCAGCGGGACTTTCCGGCGGTGGAACTGTGCCAAGGCCAGGAGAACTTTCTCTTAGCCATAACGGCGTTTTGTTTTTAGACGAGCTTCCGGAATTTAAACGTGAAGTCCTTGAAGTTATGCGTCAGCCGTTAGAAGACGGCAAGGTTACCATTTCGCGAGTGAATGCAACACTTACATACCCTTGTAATATGATGCTTATTGCAAGTATGAACCCGTGCAAGTGCGGATACTTTGGCGATGCCAACCGTGAATGTACCTGCACACCTGCACAAATAAATCAGTATCACTCAAGAATTTCGGGTCCGCTTTTAGACAGAATTGATATTCAGGTGGAAGTGGCAAATGTAAACTATAAGGATTTGAGTAGCACTCAAAAAGGCGAAACTTCCAAAGAAATAAAGGAACGAGTAAACAAAGCAAGGCAAATTCAAAGAGAACGCTATAAGGAATTTGGCATATATGCAAACTCACAGCTTACAGCAGGAATGCTTGCTGAATTCTGCAGGCTTGGAGATGCCGAAAACAATATATTAAAAATGGCTTTTGACAAGCTTGGACTTTCTGCAAGAGCACACTCAAGAATCCTAAAAGTTGCAAGAACAATTGCAGACCTGACGGGTGATGATGATATAACTTCAGCGCATATTGCAGAGGCTATACAGTACCGAAATTTAGACCGAAAATTTTTTGGCTGATTTTGAAAAAATATGTCAAAAAAGTCTTTAAAAATTATATTGTATATGCTATAATAATAGGTAGAAATTATTTGACGTTTTTCGACGAAAATAAACAAAAAAAGGGGACACAAAAAACCTCTTTACAAAGTAAAACATATATTTTATAATAAAAAGTGAAAACAAAGAAAAACCAAATAAAACAAAATTATGGAGGCAACGATATGTATACATCAGATTACCAGATAAGAAAAGAAATTTGTGAAATCGGCAGAAGAATTTACGTTGACGGATTTGTTGCTGCAAACGATGGTAACATCTCAGTAAAGGTTGATGAAAATACTTTCTTTACAACACCAACAGGCGTATCAAAGGGATATATGACACCTGATATGATCTGTAAGGTTGATGGACAGGGAAACCTTAAAGAACCAAATAAATGGAGACCGTCATCAGAATTCAAGATGCACCTTAAGGTATATCAGGAAAGACCGGACGTAAACGCAGTTGTTCACGCGCATCCACCAATCGCAACATCATTTGCTATTGCAGGAATTGCTCTTGACAAGCTTATTATGCCGGAAGCAATCATTTTCTTGGGTGCTGTTCCGATCGCACAGTACGGAACTCCATCAACTATGGAAATCCCTGAATCACTTCAGCCATACATACAGGATTATGATGCAATCCTTCTTGCAAATCACGGAGCTCTTTCATTCGGATGCGATCTTAATACAGCATTCTTCAGAATGGAATCAACAGAGTTCTATGCAAAGCTTCTTTACTATAGCACAATGCTTGGCGGTGCAAAGGAAATTCCTTGCGGCGAAGTTAAGAAGCTAATTGACCTAAGAAAAACATTTAACGTTCCTGGAAGACACCCAATGGAAAAGCTTTGCCCGGGATGTTATGAAGATGGTAGCTGTGACCTAACACCAACAGAAGCAAACGAAAAGATTGGTGCTGAAACATCAGCTGCATATCACGGCTTTAAACCACTTGATTCTCAGCTTAAGTACTATGAAGAACACGGCGAAACAATGTCAGGTTCAGCTTCAACAACTAAAATTGATGAAAAGAATGTTGATGCTATCGTAGCTGAAGTTACAAAGAGAATCTTGGAACAGTACGGTAAATAATAGCAAAACTTGCTTTAAAAATAGATAGGAAAGGATTTTATCTATGTACATCAATGAAAATGAACTTTCAAAGCTTGTAAAGAATGTAATCCTTGAAATGAATGGTTCATCTTCTCCAAAGCCTTACACACCATCAGGTTCAAAAAAGCAGATTGGCGTTTTTGATACAATGGAAGAAGCTTTGGCTGAAGCAAACAAAGCATATACTCTTTTCAAGCATTACAACAAAGAGCAGAGAGAAAAGATTATTGAAAAGATAAGAGAACTAACAAGGCTTGAAGCCGAAATAATGGCTGAAATGGCAGTTAGCGAAACAAAGATGGGTAATGTTTACCACAAGATCTTAAAGCATCACTTGGTTGCTGATAAGACACCAGGAACTGAAGATCTTGAATGCAAGGCACTATCTGGTGACAGAGGTCTTACATTAGTTGAGATGGCACCTTATGGAATCATCGGTGCAATCACTCCATCAACAAACCCAACCTGTACAGTAATCTGTAACAGTATCGGAATGTTAGCAGGCGGTAATGCGGTTGTATTCAACCCACACCCTAATGCAAAGGTGTGCTCAGCATACGCAGTTGACCTTGTAAACCGTGCAGTGCTTGCAGCAGGTGGTCCTGAAAACATTGTTACAACAGTTAAGAATCCTACAATGGAAACTTCAAATACAATGGTTAACCACCCATCAGTTAAGATGCTTGTTGCAACAGGCGGACCTGGCGTTGTAAAGATGCTGCTATCAAGCGGTAAGAAGGCAATCGGCGCAGGTGCAGGTAACCCACCGGTTATCGTTGACGATACAGCTGATATTGAAAAGGCTGGTAAGGATATTATCGCAGGATGTACATTTGATAATAACCTGCCATGTATTGCAGAAAAGGAATGCTTCGTTTTGGATAGCGTTGCAGACAAGCTAATTGACTCAATGAGAAGAAACGGCGCATATCTTCTAAGAAAAGACCAGATTCAAAAACTTGAAGATACAGTTTTAGTAGACGTTCCACCAAAGAACCCAGGCGATGCTCCAAGAAAGACTATCAACAAGAACTGGGTAGGCCGTGATGCAAGAAAGATCCTTGCTGCAATCGGTATTGACGTTGGCGAAAACATCACTTGTATCATCTGTGAAACTGAGTTCTCACACAACTTTGTTCAGGAAGAACTTATGATGCCAATCCTTGCAATCGTAAGATGCCAGACATTTGAACAGGCAGTTGATATGGCAGTTAAGGCAGAACACGGAAACAGACATACAGCACATCTTCATTCAAAGAATGTTGATCATATGACATCTTATGCAAAAGCAATCTGTACTACAATTTTTGTAAAGAATGCTCCAAGTTACGCAGGTATCGGTTTCAATAGCGAGGGTCACACAACCTTTACTATTGCAGGACCAACAGGCGAGGGTATTACTTCCGCAAGAAGCTTTACGCGTCAGAGAAGATGTGTATTGGTAGACAGCTTGTCAATCATATAAGGAGGGATACCTATGCAGATAAATGAAAATGATATCGCAAAGTTGGTACAGTCAGTTCTAAGCGAAATGACATCAGGAACAACTGAAGCACCAAAGCCACAAGCAAAGGCAGCACCTCAAGGCGAGCCGGTAAAAATTCCTACATATGCGTCATTTATGGGAAATGCACCAAAGAGTGCACCTAGCACATCTTCTTGCGGAACTCCTGGTATGGCAAAGGTTGCAGTACTAACTGCAAAAGAAAAAATTGAAATTAAAGAATATCCAATCCCTGAAATTGGTGATGACGATATCTTGGTTAAGGTTGAAGGTTGCGGAATTTGCGGAACTGACGGCCACGAATACAAAAACGACCCATTCGGTCTTATCCCGGTTGTTCTAGGACACGAAGGAACAGGCGAAATTGTAAAGATGGGTAAAAATGTTACAAAAGACAGCGCAGGAAAGCCACTTAACCTTGGTGACAAGGTTGTTACCTGTATGATCTTTAAGGACAATCCTGACATCACAATGTATGACCTAAATAAGCAGAACGTTGGCGGTGCTGATGTTTACGGACTTCTTCCGGATGATGACATTCACCTAAACGGCTGGTTCTCAGATTACATCGTGGTAAGAGGCGGCTCAACAGTATTTAACGTTAGTGACTTGGATCTTGATTCAAGAATTCTAATTGAGCCATGTGCAGTTTTAATCCACGCAGTTGAGCGTGCTAAAACTACAGGAATTTTGAAATTCAACTCCCGTGTTGTTGTACAGGGATGCGGACCTATCGGTCTTATCTGTATCGCAGTTCTTCGTACAATGGGTATTGAAAATATAGTTGCAGTTGACGGAAATGCTCAAAGACTTGACTTTGCAAAGAGAATGGGCGCTGACCACACTGTAAACTTCACAGAGTTTAAGGGCATTGAAGCACTAGCAGACGGCGTTAAGGATGCATTCGGCGGATATCTCGCTGATTTTGCATTCCAGTGCACAGGTTCACCAATTGCTCATGCAAACATCTATAAGTTCATTCGTGCAGGCGGCGGACTTTGTGAACTTGGTTTCTTTATTAACGGCGGCGATGCAACAATCAACCCGCACTTTGACTTATGTGCAAAGGAAATCACACTTGTTGGTTCTTGGGTATATACACTAAGAGATTACGCAACAACATTTGATTTCTTAAAGCGTGCAATTGCAATCGGATTACCGATTAAAGAACTTATCACTCATAAGTATGGCCTAGACCAGATTGATGAAGCATTTAAGGCAAACATCGAACAGAGAGGTCTTAAGATTGCTTATGTTGATAAAGACCTTATATAAGAGAGGTAAAAGATTATGCCGGACGCAATTGGAATAGTTGAGATGTATGGATATGTTGCGGCGATGAAGGCGGCAGATGCGGCGGCAAAAGCGGCTGACGTAAAGATAATTGCTATTGATACAAACAGACCTGCAAACCCGAAAGATCCGGTACCACTAATTGCAGTGGTAAAAATGCAGGGAACAGTATCAGCGGTTACAGCGGCAGTTGAAGCAGCGGCAGATATGGCAAATCAGGTTACCGGACTTATCCAGAAACACATAATAGCAAGACCGACTGAAGATGCTCAAAAAATGGCACTTCGCTCAAGTGTTGGAAGAGAAAAAGTTGGTCACATAAAAAATAACGCATAAAAAAATAATAATTTTTCAAAGTGCAAAGCACGGAAAGGATTTTAAAAATGGAAGCATTAGGAATGATCGAAACAAAAGGACTTACAGCATCAATTGAAGCAGCAGATGCTATGACAAAGGCAGCAAACGTAACACTAGTTGGAACAGAAAAGATCGGTTCAGGTCTTGTATCTGTTATCGTAAGAGGCGACGTTGGAGCAGTAAAGGCAGCAGTTGAAGCAGGCGCTCAGGCTGCATCAAGACTAGGCGAACTAGTTGCTCAGCACGTAATTCCTCGTCCAAACAGCGACGTTGAAAAAATTCTACCTACACTATAATTCATACATTAGGAAGGAACTTTAGTTATGGAGTTTTCTCTTGGATTAGTTGAGGTCTCAGCTCTTGGCAACGCAATAATGATGCTGGATGAGATGCTCAAGGTTGCAGATGTTGAATTTATCGGCGTTGAGAGAAAATTAGGTGGAGCTTTGGTAACTGTTGTGGTTCGTGGAAGCGTATCATCAGTTACTGCATCAGTTGAAGCAGGAAGACGCTTTGCAGAAAAAGCAGGAGTTTTAAAGGCGGCAGAAGTTATTGCCCGTCCACATTCTGAGATTTTGAAGTTTATAAACATACCTCAGGATGAGAAAAAAGAATCTCCAAAGTCTGAAGTAAAAGCGGAAAAGCCAGTAAAGGCTGAACCTGCAAAAAAAGCTGAAGTAAAGGCAGAAAAGCCAAAGGCTACAAAAAAAGTAGCGCCGAAAACAACAAAAGCGGCAACAAAAACTACGAAATCTAAAGCCCAAAAGGCTTAAGATATAAATCGTCCATAAGGACAAAAACAAATAAGTTAAATAGAGCACAAAGCTCAGAAAGTAGAGGTAATTAAAATGGCAGTAGAAGCATTAGGAATGGTTGAAACAAGAGGTCTTGTAGCTGCAATCGAAGCTGCAGATGCTATGGTTAAGGCTGCAAACGTACAGCTTATCGGAACTGAAAGAATTGGTTCAGGTCTTGTAACTGTTATGGTTCGTGGCGACGTTGGTGCCGTTCAGGCTGCTACAGATGCAGGCGCTGCAGCTGGTTCAAAGCTTGGCGAACTAGTATCTGTACACGTAATTCCACGTCCACACGGCGACGTTGAAAAGATTTTGCCAGCTTTAAAGTAATTACATAAGTTACTTTAAAAACATTACACTTGCCAGTCTATAAGGGCGGTCTATGGCCGCCCCTGGATTAGTGTTACCAAAATTTCCAAAAAAGTTAATCCTTATCTTGAAAAAGGAGCAAAAAAATGTTTGACAATAATATGATTGATTTAATTACAAAGAATGTAATTGACAATTTAAATAAAGAGGGCCTTGTAAAAAACACAGAAGCTGAAATCAAAATCGGCGTTTCTGCAAGACACGTTCACTTATCAGAAGCTGATATCGAAACTTTGTTCGGCAGGGGCTATCAGCTAAAGATTAAGAAGTATCTTATGGGTGACCAGTTTGCTGCAGAAGAATGTGTTACTATCGTTAGCCCGTCTCTTCGCTCAATTGAAGGCGTAAGAGTATTAGGCCCTGCAAGAAAAAGGTCTCAGGTTGAAATTTCAAGAACTGATACCTTCAAATTAAAGATAAGTCCACCGGTAAGACCGTCAGGCGAACTTGACGGAAGTGCACCGATAGCTATTGTAGGACCAAAGGGAAGCGTTTTCTTAAAAGAAGGCGCCATCATCGCAAACCGTCACATTCACTTCTCACCTGAAGATGCTGCAAAATACGGCATAAAGGACAATGATGTGGTTGACGTTGAAATTGCAAGTCAGAAGCCTACACGTTATTTTGATGTTCAGGTAAGAGTATCAAAAGACTTTGATACTGAAATGCATATTGATACTGACGATGCAAACGCAGCAGGAATTAAGTCAGGAGAGATTGTTACAATCTTAAAGTAAGATTTTCTTGCAAATGAATTTGAAAACAATTTAGTTTATATATTATTTAAATTAGGAGAACTGATATGATATTGGCCAAAGTTAAAGGAAGCATTGTTTCCACTGTAAAAAATGAAAAATTGATAGGCTATAAGTTTATGATAGTTGAAACTATCGAAAACGGAAAGCTTACAGGAAATCATATGATTGCCGTTGACGGTGTCGGTGCCGGTATCGGTGAAGAAGTTCTGATTTCTACAGGTAGTGCTGCAAGACTTGCTCTTGACAGAAGCGACTCACCTGTTGATGCAGCGATAGTAGGTATTGTTGATAAAAACCAGTAATCAGGGGGAATGACAAGTGGAGTTTGAAAAACTTTCCGAACTTGTTTTTAATGCCGGAATCGTTGGCGCCGGTGGTGCCGGATTCCCAACTCATAAAAAGCTTGCAAAAGGCGTTAAGCAGATTGTAGTAAATGCTGCAGAATGTGAACCTTTGATGATGGTTGACCATCACGTTTTGGCAAAACATTTTGGAAGCGTGGTAAAGGCTTTAAACCTGCTTATTGACGTACTTGGCGCAGAAGAGGCAATAATTGGTATTAAAGGCAAGAATATGCATCTTCTCGACAAGAGAATTGTAGACGAAATCAAGGGAACAAAAGTGAAAATTCACGAAATCCCTGACATATACCCGGCCGGTGACGAAGTTGTTTTGGTTTATGAAACCACAGGCAAAATCATTCCGGAGGGAAGCATACCGCTAATGGTAGGCGTAATTGTACTTAACGCTGAAACTGTATATAACATTTATAGCGCAGTCCAAAAAGGCGAGAAAGTTACAAGAAAATATGTTTCAATCGGTGGAGACGTTGATCACGACGTGATTGTCCGTGCACCAATTGGAATCACTATAAGAGAACTTTTAGAAACTGCAGGCTATACAAATTTTGAAGGTAAAGCCGTTATAAACGGCGGACCGATGATGGGTAAGCTTGTAGACATAGATACTGACGTTGTTACAAAGACAACAAAGGGCGTTTTGGTATTCCCTGAAACACATTCAGTTATTCAAAGAAGACGTATGCCAATGTCTATGACATTAAAAAGAGCATCCGCTGCTTGCTGTAACTGTAGTATGTGCTCAGATGTTTGCCCAAGATATCTTCTTGGATATAACATAAGAGTTGATAAAACTCTTCGTGCGGCATCTCACAGTGAGGTGCAAAATGCCGAAAACTTTACACAGGCGGCACTTTGTTGCGGTTGCGGTGTTTGTACCGTAATTGGTTGCCAGCAGATGTTAAATCCGCAGGCGATTTCAATGGAAGTTAAGGGCGAGCTTGCAAGACAGGGATATAGACGTGAAAACAACAAAGCACCTCAGGAAGTAAGAAAAGAGCGTGCAGGACGCCTTGTTTCATCAGACGTTTTGATTGACAAGCTTGGCATCAGACGCTTTGTAAAGAAAACAGCGGCAAGAGAAGATTTTGATTTTAACCCTAAAACAGTATATATTCCGCTTTCACAACACGTTGGAAAACCTGCAACACCAACTGTAAAAGAGGGTGATAAGGTTAAGGTAAGCGACTTGATTGCAGTGACAGATGCAACAGCACTTGGCATAACAATCCACGCAAGTATTAGCGGAACAGTTAAGAAAGTTACTGACAAATATGTCGTAATTGAAAGGTAGAGATAAATGAAGGCAATAGGACTTGTAGAAGTTAAAAGCGTAGCAAAGGGAATAAAGGTAACCGATGAAATGCTAAAAAGCGCAGGTGTTTACCTTATCCAGTCAGGTGCAGTTTGCCCTGGTAAGTTTGTTACTATAGTAGGCGGAAGTCTTTCCAGCATACAGGCATCTGTTGACCGTGCCGCAAGCGTTGCTGAGGACTCACTTATTGATAAGTTTGTTATCGGCAGACTTGGTGACAAGGTCTTTGAAGCTATGTGCGGAACTGCTAACGTAAAAGAGCGTAAGGCGCTTGGTATTGTTGAAACCTTTACAGCAGCAAGTGCGATTTTAGCGGCAGATGCGGCAGTTAAGGCGGCAAATGTATCCCTTATAGAAGTACGTGTTGCACGTGGTATGGGCGGTAAGTGCTTTGTTACCATGACAGGCGAAGTTTCTGACGTTAAGGCGGCAGTTGAAGCAGGGGCTAAAATTGCGGCAAAGGACGGCGTGTTAATTGGCACAGAAGTAATTGCAAATCCGCATCCGGAGCTCTGGGAGTCTATACTGTAGGGATGTAAAAATCGTCTGGAACGAAAAAGAACAAAAATATGGAAGATATCAAACGATATCTTCTTTTTTTGTCTTTTTCTATGCACAAAACGAACCACTCGGCGTACACTCGTACGCCGTCGGGTAGCCTTTCAGTTCGTTTTGCACATTCCAAACAATTTTTCCTATCCCTAGGAAGTGTGTGGAAATGTATTAAAAAGTAACTTTTTTCACTATAGGATTTTCTTCAATAAACAGTAAAAGGAAGGGTATTTCATCTTTTTTGTATTTTAAAAAGTAAGTACATTTTGAAAAAAATCCAATACAAATCAGCCTTATGCACTACGTTTAAGGCGAGTTGTCGAAGTTTTGCAGCCGAAGGCTGACGAAACTTGCGACTTGTCCGAAGCCACTGCAACACGGGTTACCAAGGGTGGCCCTTGGCGACTTTTCGTACTTTTGGTCGGTCAAAAGTACCTATATAACAATAAAAAAACCACCCGTTTTAATAGGTGGTTTTCGCATTACGCATTATCTCTTTATTTTCTTTGTTGTTGTCTTTTCAAATTCAGTATCACGGAACTTAACAGTATGGATTCTCTTATACTGTGCTATTGTTGGGTTTAGAACATCCTTAATATCGCTTTCAATCTTAGCAGTATCTGCATCTTCTTCAGCGAATATTTCTGCAGTAATCAAGCTATCCTTTGCATAAACCACAACTTCTGCAACACCTTCAACAGTCTTGCCGATTAGGTATTCAAGCTCTTCAGGGTAAACATTTTTACCGTTATCAAGGATAATAAGGTTCTTTTTACGGCCTGTGATGTAGATAAAGTTATCTTCGTCTACTTTACCGATATCGCCTGTGTTAAACCAGCCATCTTCTGTAAATGCAGCTTCGTTTGCCTCAGGGTTTTCGTAGTAACCCATCATTACGATGTCACCCTTAACGCAGATTTCGCCTTCGCCGTCTTCGTTATTGTTAATTGTCTTTGCCTGAACTGTGTTGATAACCTGACCAACACTGCCCATTTTGCTCCAACAATGTCTGTTAATAGAAACGATAGGTGAGCATTCGGAAATTCCGTAGCCGTTTATAATCTGTACGCCGATATCGTCAAAGCCTTTAATAAGCTCGTTAGACATTGGTGCACCACCTGTGATTAGCATTTCAAGATTTCCGCCAAAACCGTTAATAACACTCTGGAAAAGCTGTTTTCTAAGGTCGATACCAACCTTACGAAGAGCGTTTGAAACCTTAATCATAACCTTTAGAAGTTTATCTTTACCGGTCTTTTTAGCGTTCTTCCAGATGCCCTTATAGAAACTTTCAACAAATAGCGGAACAACTGAAACGTGGCCAGGTTTTGCAATGTTAATATCAGAAAGAACATACTTAAGTCCTGCATTGATATAAACAGTAACGCCTGAATGAATCTGGCAAAGTACACAAGCCATCATACCGAATGTGTGGTTGAATGGAAGAACTGCCAAAGTGCCCTTTGGATGATCCGGTGTTCCGATAGGGAACTTTAGTGTTTCCATTGAACGAATCATATCGGCAACCAAGTTTCTCTGGCAAAGCATAACGCCCTTTGGATTACCTGTTGTACCTGATGTATAGATGATTGAACAACATTTTTCAACATCAATTTCATGGTTTGCAAATTCTGTTGTATCTTCTGCACCCTTTTCGCAAGCAGCTTCAAAATCGTCAAAGCAAAGTGTTGCTTTGATTTCGCCTTCTTCAAATTCGTCCAAAAGCTTTGCCTTCTTCTTTGAATGACAAATCATATCAGCACCGCAAGCACGTACTAAAACTGCAGCTTCGGCTGTTTTTAGTTCCTTATCAAGCGGAACAATTGTGTTACCGCCACAAACTGCGGCAAGGTAAGTAACAATCCATTCATAGCTGTTTTCAGCGTAAATTACAATCTTGGAATCCTTCATACCTAGTGAGTAGAAGTAGCTACCAAGAGCGAATACGTCCTTTTCAAGCTGAATGAAAGATTTTGAAATCTTACCGTCTTTTCCTGCATATTCAAAAGCAGGTTTTTCGCCAAACTTCTTGCTGTTATGCACGACCATTTCCTTAAGGTCACGCACAATGTCGATTTTGTTGTAAGCTAAATTCTTCTTCATAAAAATCTCCTGTTAATTTTATTCTTCACCGGACATCTTTGACGCCTGATCGGCAGTAATTAGTGCGTCAATCAATTCGTCAAGAGTACCGTTTAAAATCTGTTCAAGTTTATAAAGAGTAAGATTGATTCTGTGGTCGGTTACACGGCTTTGAGGGAAGTTATAGGTACGGATACGTTCACTTCTGTCGCCTGAACCGATTTGTGATTTTCTGGCATCAGCAATTTCAGAATGACGCTTTGCTTCCATAACTTCATAGATACGGGAACGCAAAATCTTCATTGCCTTATCCTTGTTCTTAAACTGTGACTTTTCATCCTGACAGGAAACCACAATACCTGTCGGAAGGTGAGTGATACGAACAGCAGAGTCAGTAGTATTAACGCACTGTCCGCCAGGACCGCCTGCACGGAACACGTCAATTCTAAGATCGTTCTGATTTATATCAACTTCAACCTCTTCAACTTCAGGAAGAACCGCAACTGTTGCGGCAGAAGTCTGGATACGCCCTTGCGATTCTGTTTCAGGAACACGCTGAACACGGTGAACTCCGCTTTCAAATTTAAATCTTGAGTATGCACCCTGACCTGAAACAGAGAAGGTAACTTCCTTGTATCCGCCAATGTCAGTAGGGTTTGATGAAAGAATTTCAGTTCGCCACTGTCTGCTTTCTGCATACATGGTATACATACGGAAAAGGTCTGCCGCAAAAAGTGCTGCTTCTTCTCCACCTGTTCCGCCACGGATTTCAATAATAACGTTTTTGTCGTCATTAGGGTCTTTCGGAAGAAGTAGAATCTTTAGTTCGTCTGATACAGTTTCGATATTGTCTTCTGCTTCTGAAAGCTCCATTTTAGCAAGTTCTTCAAGCTCTTTATCGCCTGATGATAAAATGTCTTTACATTCGGCAATTGTCGCTTTTAAAGTCTTGTATTCACGATATTTATCAATGATAGGAGAAAGGTCAGAATTCTCCTTGCAATACTTTTTAAATTCCTCTTGGTCGCTTATGATAGCTGGGTCAGATAACTTCTGATTAACAAGCTCAAAGCGTTCTTCCAAGGCTTCTAGTTTATCGAACATATATATCTCCTTACAACGCAATTTCGTTGTGGTTCATAAATCAATAACATCTAGTATCAAATACTATATTACCACATTTTCTAAATTTTGTCAATAGAATCAGCCTCCAAAAATCAATGAAAAGTCGGGGAAAACCCCGACATTTCAATAAATTTTATGCAAGTCTGATTGTTTTAATAACCTGTGCTTCAAGTGGAGCATCGCCCATATCTGTTGCACAGTTTGCAATCTTGTCAACTGCTTCAATTCCTTCTGTAACCTTACCGAAAGCGGCGTACTGACCGTCTAAGTGCGGTGCATCTTCGTGCATAATGAAGAATTGGCTTGATGCAGAGTTAGGGAACATTGTTCTTGCCATAGAAAGAACGCCACGAGTATGCTTTAGGTTGTTTGTAACACCGTTAGCAGTAAATTCGCCCTTTATTGAAGCTGCATCCTTGTGGTTGCCGTTTGCGTCATAACCACCACCCTGAATCATAAATCCACGGATAACGCGGTGGAAGATAAGACCGTCAAAAAAGTTTTCGTTTATAAGATTTACAAAGTTTTCGACTGTAATAGGTGCAACGTCCGGGTAAAGCTCTGCTTTAATAACGTCGCCACACATCATTTCAATTTCAATGTTTATCATAGTTTTGCTCCTTATTCAATTATGTCAATAGTTTCGATTACGATAGGTTCCACAGGAATGTCTGTCATCTGCTGTGGATAGTTCATACCCTGATATAAAACTGTGCCTTCAAGCATTGTTGTTTGGGCGTTTGCGATTTCGTCTACAACATCAAGGCCCTCTGTGATTTTACCAAATGCAGCGTACTCGCCGTCTAGGTGAGGTGAGTCTTCATGCATAATAAAGAACTGGCTTGATCCAGAGTTTGGATCGTTTGTTCTTGCCATAGAAAGAACGCCACGGGTATGCTTCAAGTCATTTTTTACGCCATTTGATGCAAATTCACCCTTAATTGGTGCAGTTTCCTTTGAGTTAAAGTTACCCTCATAGAAAGTTTCGTCATAGCCACCACCCTGAATCATAAAACCACTGATTACACGGTGGAAAATAAGACCGTCAAAGAAATCCTGTTCAATAAGGTTTACAAAGTTTTCAACTGAGATTGGAGCGACATCAGGATAAAGTTCACCTGTCATCTGTCTTCCGTCAGTAAGTTTAATTGAAATTTTCACAGGCTCTTCTGCTTTTTGTGTAGAGCAGCCTGCTATCCCTAAAATTGATAGGGATAGTGCCAAAGCTAATATTTTCTTAATTTTCATTTTCTTCACTACTTTCTTCGTTTTCATCTTCTTCAATGTGCGGTGTAACTGCGATTGAAGCAGCGTTTATGCCGTCAGCAAGACGCATTACACGAACACCCTGAGTTTGTCTGCCAAATGTGCTGATTTCAGCTGTGTGAGTTCTTATGATAACACCTTCTGATGTAATCATCATAACGTCATCTTCGTCAGAAACAGCAGCCATACCGATAACAGGACCTGTCTTGTCAGTAAGTTTGTAGTTGAATACACCCATACCGCCACGTGACTGAACCTTATATTCGTCAAATTCTGTCTTCTTACCGTAGCCGTTTTCGGTGATAGTAAGAAGCTGTGTACCATCTAAAACTTTAACGGCAGAAACAACATAGTCGCCCTTCTTTAAGCGGATACCACGTACACCGTGAGCAGTTCTGCCCATAGGACGTACATCGGTTGCTTCAAAGCGGATTGCCATACCGTTTCTTGTTCCAATCATAACTTCGCTACCATCGTCTGTGATAAGAGCGTTGATAAGTTCATCGCCCTCGGCAATTTCAATAGCACGAAGACCGTTTGAACGAATCTTTGAGTATGCCATAAGGTCGGTTTTCTTAACAGTACCGTCCTTTGTAACGAATGTTAAGTAATGTCCTTCTTCAAATGAAGCAACAGGAATCATTGCTGTGATCTTTTCATCAGGGTCAAGTGGAAGTAGGTTTACAATAGCAGTACCCTTTGCCTGACGTCCTGCTTCAGGAATCTGGTAACCCTTTAGCTGGTAAACAACGCCCTTGTTTGTGAAGAACAGGATGTAGTTATGAGTAGAAGTTGTAAACAAATGCTCAACAAAGTCTTCTTCACGTGTTGCCATACCTGAAACGCCACGGCCACCTCTACGCTGTGATCTGTAAGTATCAACAGGAACACGCTTAGTATATCCTGTGTGAGTTAGAGTGATAACAACGTCTTCTTCTTCGATAAGGTCTTCGTCTTCAAGATCAATTGAAGATGCAGAAATTTCGGTACGTCTTTCGTCACCGTATTTTGCCTTTAGTTTTAGTAGGTCTTCCTTAATGATATCCAAAATCTTTTCTTCGTGAGCCAAAATATCACGAAGCTCTGCAATCTTTTCTGTAACCTGGGCATATTCTGCTTCAATCTTGTCACGTTCCATGCCAGACAAACGACCTAATTGCATTTGAACGATGGCAGTTGCCTGAACTTCAGAAAGGCCAAATGCTTCAGAAAGTGCAAGTTTGGCATCAGCAATTGATGCGGATTTACGGATTATAGCAATAACCTCGTCAATGTTTTCAACAACAAGCTTGTAACCCTCTAATAGGTGAAGTCTTTCTTCTGCTTTTGAAAGGTCAAAGCCTGTACGACGACGGATAACATCTTCCTGATGGTGGATGTATGCGTCAATCATCTGGCGAAGGTTCAGGATTTTCGGTTCCTTGTCAACAAGTGCAAGCATAATTGTGCCGAAAGTTTCCTGCATCTGTGTAAACTTGTAAAGGTTATTTAGAACAACGTTTGCATTTGCATCACGCTTAATATCAATAATAAAGTGAATGTTTTCGTCAGATTCGTCACGGGTTGATGCAATGCCGTCAATCTTGCCGTCACGCATAAGCTCGTTGATGTGCTTTTCAAGGCGAGCCTTGTTAACCTGATAAGGAAGCTCTGACACAACGATTCTCTGTCTGCCGTTTGAAAGCTCTTCAATTTCAGCCTTTGCACGGACAATAATTCTGCCACGGCCTGTTGTGTATGCCTTACGGATACCACTTCTTCCCATAATAACGCCACCTGTTGGGAAGTCAGGACCCTGAATATAGTTCTGCATAAGCTCTTCAATGGTAATCATTGGGTCATCAATGCAAGCAATGATACCATCAATAGTTTCACTTAAATTGTGTGGTGGAATGTTGGTTGCCATACCAACGGCAATACCTGATGAGCCGTTAACCAAAAGGTTTGGAAAACGTGATGGCAAAACGTCAGGCTCCAAAAGCTTATCGTCGTAGTTTGGAACGAAGTCAACTGTCTGTCTTTCAATATCAGAAAGCATTTCAGCTGCAAGCTTGGACATCTTCGCTTCTGTATAACGGTATGCAGCAGGTGGGTCACCATCTATTGAACCGAAGTTACCTTTACCCTGAACAAGCGGGTAACGAAGTGAGAAATCCTGTCCCAAACGAACCATTGCATCGTAAACTGAAGCGTCACCATGTGGGTGATATTTACCCAAAACGTCACCGACAGTTGCCGCTGACTTTCTGAAATCTGCCTCGTATAAAAGACCGGATTCATACATATCGTATAAAATACGTCTGTGAACAGGTTTTAAACCGTCACGAACATCCGGAAGTGCACGGGCAACAATAACGCTCATGGCATAGTCGATATAGGATTTTTTCATCTCTGTGTTAAGCTCAACGTCAACTATTTTTTGGTTGGCGATGGCTTCCATATCAAGCTCTTTTTCCACAAATTTTTTAGCCACTTTTAATTTCCTCCAATCGGAAAATTTAATCCTTTTTTTACTCTATAATTATACCATAAATTCTCGAAAAAAGCAAGGAAAATAATAGGCTAAAATAAAGAAAATGCCCCTCAGAGGCTCAAAATTGCTTCTAGGGGCGAAGTAGGTATTTTTAGCCGATTTTTGCGATGCAAAAATGCGACATTTTTTTATGTATAAAAAATCATTTTTCGTTATGTAATTTAAGGTATTTTTCACGTGTTGCAAGACCACCTCTTATATGACGTTCAGCTTTGTTCTGATTAAGCACATTATGAACGTTTTCGGCTAAGGTGGGATTTATTTCATAAAGCCTTTCTGTAATGTCTTTATGTACGGTAGATTTTGATACGTTATATACTTTTGCAGTTTTTCTGACGGTAGCTTTGTTTTCCAAAATGTACTCCGCAAGTTCCAAAACTCGCTCTTTGATATAATCTTTCATTTTTCGCCCCCAAAACAATAGTTGTTATATCTATATGTCAGGCTTTGGCGAAATAGAAATGAAAAATGGACGCAAATTTAATACGTCCATTTTTTATTTTTCTTTGTTTATATTTGCATCACCAGTTGCGGGGTTATCAATGAGCTTACCGTTTTCATCAAATCGTGAGCCGTGGCAAGGGCAATCCCAGGAATGTTCCTGTTTATTCCAGCTAAGTGCACAGCCAAGATGTGGGCATCTTGGAGCAGTTGGTTTTAAAAGATGCACCGTAGATTCAAAGCCGTTTACCAAAAGTTGGGGTTTTAAAATACTTCGGTCAGGTTTAAAGATGTCAGCATAATCAGGGGTTTTGTCCAAAACCATACCTGTAAGAATTTTGGCGGAAACCATAGAAGATGTGATGCCCCATTTATTAAAACCTGTGGCGACTAAAAGGTCAGGCGTATTTTTAGAATACGCACCGATATACGGGATATGGTCAAGGCTCATACAATCCTGTGCCGACCATTGGTATTTTAGTTTTGCATCAGGGTAGTATCTTTTTGCCACTCTGTCAAGCTCTTGCCATGAACCGCCGTCCTTTCCTGTTCGGTGACTCCCACCGCCAAGCAATAAAAGACCATTATATTGCCTGAAAGAAAGACCTTTTAAATCTTCATCAACATACATTCCTTCAATATTTTTGGCGTTTTCAAAGGCAGAAACATAGCTTCGGTGTTGGTATAGCTTTAGAAAGTAACTTCCGTGCTTATTTATAAACGGAAAGTGTGAACATATTATCGCCTTTTTAAAAGTAATCTTATGACCGTTTGACTTGGCATAACAAGGGCCGATTTCGTTTATAAATGATTGCTCGTAAATGTTCAGATTTTTTGAAATTTCTTTAATGAATTCAAGGGGATTAAACTGCGCTTGACCAGCAAAACATATAGCACCCTTTGTTTTAAAGGGAAGTTCAGTTGTTTCTTCGTACCTTGCGGAAAATCCCAAAGAATTTACGGCAGAAACTTCCTTTTCAATCTTTTCACGGCTTAAAAGGGAATAGGTGTACGCATTTTTCTTTTCAAAATCGCAATCAATGTTCTGGCAGAGCTTTTCGTATTCTGACACCGCATCCTGATTTGCAAAAAGGTACGCCTTAGCACCATCTTTGCCAATGGAGTTTATAAGCTTATCATAAATAAGGCCGTGCTGTGACGTGATTTTTGCAGTAGTGTTCTTGGTGGCACCTGAACAGATGGTAGAGCCTTCTGCCAAAACATAATCAATGCCGTTTTGGTGAAGAAAATATGCGCACAATATACCGCAGATTCCACCGCCAACGATTAAAATATCCGTCTTTTTATCTTCGTTTATCTTGCCAAATTTGGGAAGTGAAACTTCATCTTTCCATACTGATTTATTCATAAAAACCTCCTGATATTTTTTATAGTATTTGCAACTATGTAAAAAATATGGCAAAATTCCTGACAATAACAGAGATTTATTGACTAAAACCCTTGACAGTATGCGGAATTTATGCTATAATTACAGGCAGTTAATTTGGTAGAGGTGCATTTTGTAAAGAGTACTCTTACGGACGTTATAGCAGAGACAACTGTGATGCCGGAGCGGGAAAGGTGCAGGTGCCGAGGACGGTTATGTCAAAAACCGATCCGGCAAAGTGAAATAAGATTTGCTTTGTTGTCGCATCAATTGATGCGGAGAGCTATCGCTAATTTGTTTTTTGTGTAGAATACAAAGAAGTACAAAGATAGCCTGCCAAAAATAGGGCTATCATTTTTTATGTTAATAGCCTAGTATTTTTGAAAGGGAGAAAAGAAATGGCAATTTGTGACAATGTAGGAAAAACAGAGGCAGGGATTTTGACCTTTGCCGGAAGAAACACGGTGGAACTTGCCGAAAAATACGGCACACCGCTTTATCTTATGGACGAAGATAAAATTCGTGAAAAGATGAGAAGATACAAGAACGCAATGAAGGAATGCTTTGGCCCAGAGTCAGGTCCTTTATATGCAAGTAAGGCTGCAAGCTTTAAGCGTATCTATGAAATTGCAAAGGAAGAGGGAATCGGTATTGACGTGGTATCAGGCGGTGAGCTTTATACAGCCTTAGCTGCAGGATTTGACGTTTCTAACGCATTCTTCCACGGCAATAACAAGACTTATGACGAAATCAAGTTCGCAATTGAAAGCGGAATCGGATACTTTGTTGTTGACTCATTAAAGGAACTTGAAGAAATCAATCGTGAGGCAGAAAGACAAAAGGTAAAGCAGAAGATTCTTCTTCGTATCACTCCTGGTATTGACTCACATACAAATAAAAAGATTGCAACAGGTAACGTTGACTCAAAGTTCGGTATGGCGATTGCTACATATCAGGCACACGAGTTCACTTATGCGGCTCTTCGTTGCGAATGGCTTGAACTTTGCGGATATCACTGCCACGTTGGTTCACAGGTATTCGTTGCAGATGTTTTTGAAGATGCTGTTGACATTATGATTGACTTTGCAGTGGAAATCAAAGAAAAGTATGATTACGAACCACAGATTCTAAACCTTGGCGGTGGATTCGGTGTAAGATACGTAAAATCTCATCCGGAACTTGACATTGAAAAGAGTATCCGTGATGTTGCTGTAGCACTTGAAGCAAAGTGCAGTGAAACAGGTCTTACAAAGCCAAGAATCTTGATGGAACCGGGAAGAAGCATCGTAGCAGACGCAGGTATGACACTTTACACAGCAGGCGTTATCAAGCAAATTACAAGCTTTAAAAACTACCTTGCAATTGACGGTGGTATGGGAGATAACCCAAGATTTGCACTATACGATGCAGAATATACAGTACTAAACGCAAGCCGTGCCGGAAAGCATCCTGATTACATCTGCTCAGTAGTTGGAAAATGCTGCGAAAGTGGTGACATTATTCAGGAAGGCGTTAATATTGCAAAGCCTCAAAAGGGCGATATTATTGCGGTTTTAACAACAGGTGCTTATAACTACTCAATGGCATCAAACTACAACAGAATTCCAAAGCCACCGGTTGTAATGCTTTCAGGCGGCGAGGACTACGTTGCAGTTAAGCGTGAAACTTATGCAGACGTTATCCGTAACGACGTGTAATCTATTGACATAACAAATGCCAAATGATAATATAATTATAGATATAAAGATGGGAGTAAATAATTATGAAAACAAGTTATAATGTTGGTATCGTTGGCGCAACAGGTATGGTTGGCCAGAGATTTATAGAACTTTTAAAGGAACATCCTTGGTTTAATATCACAGTTCTTGCAGCATCAAGCCGAAGTGCAGGAAAGACATATAAAGAAGCTGTTGGCTCAAGATGGGCGATGGACAGCGAAATGCCTGCAAAGGTTGCTGACATGGTTGTTATGGATGCGCAGGAAGATGCTGAAAAAATCGCTGCAAGCGTTGATTTCATCTTCTGTGCAGTTGATATGAAGAAGGACGAAATCAGAGCATTGGAAGAAAAGTATGCACGTCTTGAATGCCCTGTTGTATCAAACAACTCAGCACACCGTCATACAAATGACGTTCCAATGATTATTCCTGAAGTAAACCCAGAGCATCTTGAAATTATTGAGAGCCAGAGAAAGCGTCTTGGCACAAAGAAAGGCTTTATCGCAGTTAAGTCAAACTGCTCAATCCAGAGCTATGTTCCAGCACTTCACCCACTTATGAAGTATGGCATAACAAAGGTTTTGGCAACAACATATCAGGCGATTTCAGGCGCAGGTAAGACTTTTGAAACATGGCCAGAAATGGTTGATAACCTAATCACATTCATCGGTGGCGAAGAAGAAAAGTCAGAAGTTGAACCACTTAAGGTTTGGGGTAAAATCGAAGGCGACGAAATCGTTGATGCAACTGAGCCATCAATCACAACACAGTGCCTAAGAGTTCCTGTTACAAACGGACACACAGCGGCAGTATTCGTAAGCTTTGAAGATGCACCTTCAATCGAGCAGATTAAGGAAGACTGGAAGAACTTCAAGGGCGAACCACAGGATTTGGAACTTCCACTTGCTCCAAAGCAGTTCATCCACTATTTTGAAGAAGATAACAGACCTCAGGCAAAGCTTGACAGAATGCTTGAAAACGGTATGGCAGTATCTGTTGGTAGACTTCGCCCAGATAAGCAGTACGATTACAAGTTTGTATGCCTATCACATAACACATTAAGAGGTGCTGCAGGTGGCGGAGTGCTTCTTGCTGAACTTCTTGCTAAAAAAGGATATTTTGACTAATAGGGAAAGGTGACTAAAATGAAGAAATTACCATTTACAGGGTCAGGTGTAGCGCTAATTACACCATTTAACCCAGACGGAACACCTAACTATGAAAAATTAAAAGAGCTTGTTGAAATGCATATTGCAAACAAGACAGATGCTATCATTGTCTGCGGAACAACAGGTGAAGCATCAACTCTATCAGACCCTGACCACCTTGAAGTTATTGGCAAGTGCGTTGAATATGCTGCTGGCAGAATTTGCATCATTGGCGGTACAGGAAGTAACGATACAAAGCACGCTATTGACTTTTCAGTTGCTGCTGAAAAGCTTGGCTGTGACGGCGTATTGTGTGTAACTCCATACTACAACAAGTGTACACAAAAAGGTCTTGTTGCTCACTACAAGGCAATTGCTGACTCAATCAAGATTCCTGTAATTCTATATAACGTTCCAACAAGAACAGGCGTAAACATTTCAGTTGGTGCACTAAAAGAACTTGCTAAAACCGAAAACATTGTTGCAATCAAGGAAGCGTCAGGTGACATCGGCTACGCTATGAAGGTAAGACGTGAAGTTCCTGAACTTTATATGTATTCAGGAAACGACGATATGATTGTTCCTGTAATGTCAATCGGCGGTAAGGGTGTTATTTCAGTTGTAGCAAACATTTTGCCGGAAGAAACACATAATATTTGCCAGTATTATCTTGATGGAAAAACAGATGAAGCGCTAAAGCTTCAACTTGATATGCTTGACGTTATCAACAACCTATTCATTGAAGTTAACCCAATTCCGGTTAAGACTGCAATGAACGTTCTTGGCTATGACGTTGGCGGATTAAAGCTTCCACTTTGCGAAATGGAAGAGAAAAATCTTGAAATTTTGAAAAATTCTTTAAAGGAATACGGTGTAAAAAAACTGTAAGAGGTCAAAACCAATGACAAATATAATTTTAAGCGGTGCAAACGGAAAGATGGGTAGGGTTATAACCCGTCTTGCAAGTGAAGATAAGGACTGCAAAATAGTGGCAGGCGTTGATATCAGCGATTTTGGTGAAAACGATTATCCTGTTTTCAAGAATTTTGCCGATATTAACGTGGAAGCAGACGTTATTGTGGACTTTTCGCATCCGTCTGTGCTTTCAGGGCTTTTGGAATATGCAAAAGAGAAGAAACTTCCTGTTATTATCGCAACAACAGGACTAACTGACGAACAGAGAGCATCCTTGGTAGAAGTAAGCAAGGAAATTCCTGTGTTCTTCTCTGCAAATATGAGCCTTGGAATTAACCTTATAATTAGCCTTGCAAAAAAGGCAACTGCAATCTTGGAAGGTAACTTTGATATTGAAATTATCGAAAAGCATCACAACCAGAAGATTGACGCACCATCAGGAACTGCACTTGCTATTGCAGATGCAATCGCTGATACCCTAACAGTTTCACCTGAATATGTTTATGACCGTCATAGTGTCCGCAAAAAGCGTGATGCAAAGGAAATTGGTATTCATTCAATCCGTGGCGGAAGTATCGTTGGCGAGCATCAGGTTATTTTTGCAGGTCAGGATGAAACAATTGAGCTAAGCCATCAGGCAACATCAAAGGAAGTGTTTGCCGTTGGTAGTATAAAGGCTGCAAAGTTTATGAATGGAAAGCCAAAAGGCTTTTACACCATGGACGATTTGATTGAGGAAACAATATGACAAAATATAGTTCCTGTTTCTTTTCAGGGCATCGCATTTTAGAAAAAAAAGAAGCACAGCTTATGGTGAGCCTGCTTCGTGAAGAAATTTTAAACAAAATAAATGCCGGTGTTACAAGATTTATTGCAGGTGGAGCTATTGGATTTGATAGTTTGGCGGCAGAACAGGTTATTGATATAAAAAAGGACTATACTGATGTAAAGCTTGTCTTATATCTTCCATGCAAAAATCACTTTGCCAGATGGAATCAAAGAGATCGTGAAAGATTTGATGAAATCAGAAAGAATGCAGACGAGATTAAATATGTTTATGAGGGTAAATATATTCCTGGATGTATGCAGATGCGAAATAACGCAATGGTTAAGGACTCTGACTGCGGAATTGTTTATCTTGCAAAGCGTATGGGTTCAGGCTCAGCGCAGACTGTAGCTTATGCAAAGGAAAAGGGAATACCATTTGTCAATATTGTAGACGAGATAAATAAATATGCTGACTGTGAATAATCACAGTCAGTTTTTTTGTAAAAGAAAAAGAGCAATGGTTTTATAAAAAAATCAAAGCTCTTTTTTAGTTTATCTACCGTTACCCATATTCTTAACTGCGTTGCCTGCGTTATTAACAGCATTACCAGCGCCTTTAACAGCGTCACCAACACCGTTTTTAACATCATTTACAGCATTTCCCATATCATCCGCCATACTACCGTTGTTGTCGGTTGTACCGCTAGTATTACCTGTTATGCCGTCTGAGTTGTTGGCAGGAGTAGGCGATGGTGTAGCAGTATCATCATCGTTTCGTCCGCAGGCAGTTATTAAAGATAATGAAATCATGGCAGCAAGTAAAATTTTAAGCATATAAAAACTTCCTTTCTTTTGGTATGCAAATTTAGTATAGCCGAAGTTTTTATATTTAAACTGGAAAATTTTGTTCAAAAAAAAACAAACAAAAAAACAGAGTAGATTAACTACTCTGTTTTTATTGTTAGCTTAATAGCAATTGTTTTAAAAATTATTCGTCAACTTCTGAAACAACGCCTGAACCAACTGTTCTACCACCTTCACGGATAGCGAAACGGAGACCCTTTTCGATAGCGATCGGTGTGATAAGTTCAACTTCCATCTTTACGTTATCGCCAGGCATACACATTTCTGTACCAGCAGGAAGTGTGATAACACCAGTAACGTCAGTTGTTCTGAAATAGAACTGAGGTCTGTAGTTGTTGAAGAATGGAGTATGACGTCCACCTTCTTCTTTTGATAGAACGTAAACTTCGCCTGAGAACTTTGTG
>JAZOOY010000021.1:0-5416 GCA_045655325.1 Clostridia bacterium | reverse complement strand
TTGGCCTCCGACTTATCCATTTTTCTCTCCGTAAAATTTTATCCTCAATAATTTTATAACAAAAAAACGTATAAGTCAATAAAATCCCCCTCAAAATATTTGCATTATTTTGAAATTTATGGTATGATAACAAAAAAGTGATTCGAAAGGGTTGATTTTATGAGTAAATTTTCTTTTACACCACGCGGTGTTTGTTCAGCACAGATAGATTTTGAAATTGACGGCAATATTGTTAAGAATATCCGCTTCCACCGTGGTTGCAGTGGTAACACTCAAGGCGTTGCAAAGCTTGCGGAAGGTATGAATGTCCATGATGTAATCGCAAGACTAAAAGGCGTTGATTGTAACGGACGTGGCACAAGCTGTCCTGACCAGTTTGCACAGGCCTTGGAAGTGGCACTTTCAAAAATGGAATAAACTCCCATAAACCCTCATATAATGGTATGAGGGTTTATTTTTTTGGAGGTATATTATGAAAAAAACATTTTCCATTCTTTTAATCTGTCTTCTGACAGGCTTTTTTATTTTTAATAATGGACAAGTTCAAACAAACACCGAAGACTGCCATATTTATTTTGTGGACAGGCGTCTTCATCGTCTTATTCCGCTCCAGTTTTCCCCATTACGAACTCCCGAGAAAACTGCAAAAGAAATGGTTTCTGCCATTATTACAGGAAAAGATTCAAATCCCGAAATCCTACGGCTTATTCCCGATATTAAAGAGTCCATAACTGTACAAGTTTCAGGAAATACAGCATACGTAAACCTTATGGGAGAACTAACTTCACACATAAACAAAAACGCTGAAAATGAAAGGCTTTTTATTTACCAGATTGTAAATTCTTTAACATCAATAGACGGCATTGATTATGTGCAGTTTACCATTGATAATGCGGTAAAAAAAGAGTTCCTTGGCTTTTTGGATATGCGTGAAATTTTCACTGCCGATTACTATATGTAGGTATTGAATTATGCCGAAAAATATGATAAAATAAATTAATATACTTTTTGGAGGCAATTCAAATGATTAAAGAAAAATTTTTTGGTAAAGCAACTAGCGGTGACGTAACTGCGTACACTCTTGATAATGGTAACGGACTTTCTGCCGAAATTCTTAATCTCGGTGGAATTTTGATGCGTGTTATTTTTAACGGAACAGACGTTGTTTTGGGCCGTGAATCTGCACAGGATTGTTTTATAGATGATGCATATCAGGGAGCTTTAATTGGCAGAAACTCAAACCGTATTGAAAATTGCGAATTTACAATTGGCGAAACAAAGTACACACTTGAAGCCAACGATTCAGGCAGAGATAACAACCTACATGGTGGCGTTGATGGCTTTGCAAGAAGAATCTGGAATGCAGAACCAATTGACGGCGACGAGCCACAGCTTGTTCTTTCCCTATTCTCTCCTGACGGCGACCAAGGCTTCCCAGGTAATGCTAATATTAAGGTTACATATACACTTACAAAAGATAATTCACTTAAAATTCATTACGAGGGAACTTGTGACGCTGATACAGTTATCAATATGACTAACCACAGTTATTTTAATTTAAACGGTCACAATTCAGGCGATGTTTTAGGTCATACGTTATGGATGAATTCTGATTTCTTTACACCAAATAGCGACCTTTGTGTTGCAGATGGTACTATCCTTTCTGTTAAGGATACACCATTTGATTTTACATGCGAAAAGGAAATTGGCAAAGACATTCACGACCCATGTTATCAGACACAGAATTTCAGAGGCTATGACCACAACTTTGCCATAAACGGCAGAGGTTTTAGAAAATTTGCCGAGCTTACAGGCGACAAGACAGGCATTTGTATGGAGTGCTTTACAGACCAACCTGGTGTTCAGATTTATACTGCCAACTTTTTAACTGCAGACATTCCTTGTAAGGACGGTGCTAAATATTCACAGCACAGCGGAGTTTGTCTTGAAACACAAAATTTCCCAAATAACTTAAAGTACTCACACTTCCCGTCTTCTATCATTAAAAAAGGTGAAAAGTACGATACTGTAACTGAATTTAAATTTATACAAAAGTAGGAGTTAATTATGAGAATTGTTGTAAAAGTGGGAACATCTACTCTTGCCCACAAAACAGGCAACTTAAATATAAGACGTGTTGAAAACCTATGCAAGGTTCTTTCTGACCTTAAGAATTCAGGTCACGAAATCGTCCTTGTTTCATCAGGTGCTGTTGGAATGGGTGTTGGAAAGCTTTGCCTTTCAGGAAGACCTGAAGACATTCCGACACGTCAGGCTGCTGCCGCTGTCGGACAATGTGAGCTTATGTACACATACGATAAACTTTTCTCTGAATACAACCACACAGTTGCACAGATTCTGCTTGTTGGTCTTGATATTGAAAACGAAACAAGACGTAATAATTTCAAGAATACTCTTTCAAGACTTCTTGAAATGAATGTACTGCCTATTATCAACGAAAACGATACTGTTTCAACTGACGAAATCGTAATTGGCGATAACGATACCCTATCATCTATCGTTGCTTCCACAATAAACGCAGACCTTTTGGTACTTTTATCTGACATTGACGGTCTTTACACTGCCGACCCAAGATGCGATAAAAACGCAAAGCTAATTGACGTTGTGGAAAAAATTACTCCTGAAATTTTTGCTCTTGCCGGTGGAAAAGGCTCTACCTTGGGTACAGGCGGAATGTCTACCAAGATAAAGGCGGCGCAGAACGTAAACGACCACGGAATTGACATGATTATCGCAAACGGAAGTGACCCTGAAATTCTGTATGATATTGCAGATGGCAAAAACGTGGGCACAAAATTTGTAGCTGGCGGGAAGTGATTTTATGACAACAATTGAAATATTAAAAAACGCCAAAAGTGCTTGGAAGTCACTTTCTTCCCTTTCAGAAGATAAAAAGAATTCTGTTCTTTTGGCAATGGCTGAAAAACTACGTGAGCATTGCGATGCTATATTAGAGGCGAACAAGCTTGACGTGGAAAAAAGTAATGGTATTATAAGCGATGTTATGATAGATAGGCTATCTCTTACTAAAGAGCGCATATTCGCTATGGCAGACGGGATTCAGAGCGTAGCAAAGCTTCCTGACCCTGTGGGCAGAGTTTTAGATGAGCATACACGTGAGGACGGACTTTTGATTAAAAAAGTTTCTGTTCCAGTTGGCGTTATTGCTATAATATACGAAAGCAGACCAAACGTCACTTCAGATGCCGCTGCTCTTTCCTTTAAAAGCGGAAATGCCTGCGTACTTCGTGGCGGTAAAGAGGCTTTTAACTCTGCAAATTCTATCGTAACAGCACTTCGTGAAGCACTTTCAGAAAACGGTATCCCAAAGGAAATGATTAGCCTTATACAGGATACAACTCGCGAAAGCGCAAAGGAGATTATGACCGCAAATGGTCTTGTTGACCTATTGATTCCACGTGGCGGACACGGACTTATTTCTGCGTGCGTAGAGAATGCAACCGTTCCTTGCATACAGACAGGAACCGGCATTTGCCATATTTACGTGGATAAGGATGCCGACCTTGAAAAGGCAGTCAGCATTATAAACAATGCGAAAACAAGCCGACCATCAGTTTGTAATGCTTGTGAAGTATGTGTTGTTCATAAGGATGTTGCTAAAGAGTTTTTACCTATGCTAAAAGCTGAACTTTCTGGCAGAGTTGAACTTCGTTGTGATGAAACTGCACACAAAATTATTGGCGAAAAACTTGCAGGAAGCCATGATTTTGATACAGAGTTCTTGGATTATATTCTTGCAATTAAAGTTGTAGACAGTATAACAGATGCAATAGCACATATAAATGACCATTCAACAGGACATTCTGAAGCAATTATAACCGAAAATAAAGAATCTGCAGAAATGTTCCTTGATAGCATTGATTCAAGCAGTGTTTACCACAATGCATCCACAAGATTCACCGACGGCGGTGAGTTTGGTCTTGGTTGCGAAATGGGTATTTCAACTCAAAAACTTCACGCAAGAGGACCTATGGGGCTCCAAGAGCTTACAACCTATAAATACAAAATTTACGGAAACGGACATATCCGTTAAGGAGATAAAATTATGAAATATTTAGCCGGTTTTATTGGCAGTGGAAATATGGGCAGTGCGTTGGCACAGGCTGTATCAAAAGCTATTGACCCAAAGGAAATTGCAGTTTCTGACCACAGCATGAAAAAGGCAGAAACACTTGCTGAAAGCTTGGGTGCAGTTGCTACAGACAATGCCGAAATCGTTAAAGAATCAAAATACATATTCCTTGGCGTTAAGCCACAGATGTTAAAAAAATTGTTCAAGGAAATTGCACCTATACTTGCGGAAAGAACTGATGAGTTTATTTTGGTTACTATGGCGGCAGGAACATCCATTGAACAAATAGCGGAATTTGCAGGCAAGTCCTACCCTACTATCCGTATTATGCCAAATACTCCTGTTAGTATCGGACGTGGCATTATTCTATATGCTGCAAGCGAAGATGTTACTGATACTAAAGAATTTTGCGATATGATGAAGATGTCAGGAACATTAGATGAAATCCCTGAAAGTCTTATTGATGCCGCAAGTTGTGTTACAGGTTGCTCACCTGCCTGGATTTATATGTTTATTGAAGCACTTTCTGACGGCGGTGTTAAATGTGGTCTTCCACGAGCAAAAGCAATTAACTATGCCTGTGATGCTTTGATTGGATCTGCAGAGCTTGTTAAAAAGTCAGGCAAGCACCCGGGGCAGCTTAAAGACGAAGTTACAAGCCCTGGCGGAACAACTATTGCAGGTGTTCACGCACTTGAGAAAAAGTCTTTCCGCGGAACTGTGATGGATGCTGTAACAGCGGCATATAAAAGAACATTAAATCTTAAAAAGTAAATTAAAAGGAATTTGCAATATCGCAAATTCCTTTTTTATTGCACAAAAAAATCGGCATTTTTTAAATGCCGATTTTTAAATTACTTTCTTGCCATTTTTTCGTCAATTTCTGACTGCTTCCAGCTTGCCCAGAATGGACTTGCGATAAAGATTGATGTGTATGCACCAGCAATTACACCAACGATTAGTGGGAATGCAAAGTCTTTAATTGAGTTAACGCCCAAGATGTAAAGAAGAATAATTGTGATAAGAGTTGTGATAGTAGTATTGATTGTTCTACCCATTGATTCCTTAATACTTCTGTCAACAACTTCTGCAACAGTCTGACCACGTTTTGCGTTAAATCCACGCATATTTTCACGAATTCTGTCAAAAACTACGATTGTGTTGTTGATTGAGTAACCAACAACTGTAAGCATAGCTGCGATGAATGTTGTGTTTAGTGGCTTATAGCTGATTAGGTAAACAGCCATCATAACAAGTACGTTGATTGCAAGGGCAAATACTGCCATTACAGCACTCTTAACT
>JAZOOY010000020.1:0-90048 GCA_045655325.1 Clostridia bacterium | reverse complement strand
ACTTTTAAATTTCGTTTCCGAATTTCTGTCATAAAAAACTCTTTGTTTTTGTGAACTCTTGGTTCACTGACAAGAACTCTGCACTGTTTATTTTTCAATGTTCAGCGCTGTCAAGAGCGACAGCTTTTATATCTTACCACATCAATTCTGGTTTGTCAACACTTTTTTTAAAATTTTTTTCATTTTTTTCAAAAAATTTTTTTCTTCCTATTATATAGGACTATTCATAATTTTTAAATTCCTCTCCAAGACCCCTTTCCCTCGCCAAGAAAAGGCACGGTTGCCATACAATCTTTTAAATTCCTTATTGGAAATAGATTCGTCAATTTCTAAATCAATTATCAGGTTTTCGCAAAACTCCGGAATAGATGTTACGGCTATTTCCCGATTATGAGGGCAGACTTCCTGACAAAGGTCACAGCCCCAGATTGTTTTTGTTTTCTTTATCGCCATTTGCTCTTCTAAAGAAAGCTCGCCTTTTTTCTGTGTTATGTATGAAAGGCACTTATCTTCACAAAAACCATCCTTTGAAAGCGCACCCAAAGGACAAGCCTTAAAACATTTTCCGCAACCGTTACAATTTGAAGTGTTAGGCTCATCCGCCTGAAGTTCACAGTCTGTAACAATGTATCCTATAAAGAAGTAGCTTCCCAGCTTTTCATTTATTGCCATTTGGTTTTTCCCCAAAAACGCAATTCCCGAAAGATTCGCCAAAACTCGCTCATTTAAAGCACCTGTATCTGCAAAAGATTCAGCCGAAAAACCATTTTCTTTCAGATATTCGCAAATAGGGTTCATTCTTTCACGTGCCACCAGATGATAGTCAGCACCCTGGGCATATCGTGATATGTTCCCCTTCCTCTCGCCATTATAATAGGAAAAGGCACAGACAATTATGCTTTTTGCTTTTTTTAGTGCACCTGTATCTTCCGCACAAAAAGAGGCTTTGTTCAAAAGCCCCTCGGTTCTTTTAATATAGTCACTCGCTTTGCAAATCCCGATAGCGGAGATATTTTCACCCGCTGCAAGATCTAGAATTTTGTTTCTCATAGCACCTTATCAATCATATCTGCATAATCGTCCAGCGAATGCGCACCCACAAGTTTTTCTACCGGCTTTCCGTCTTTGAACAGGATAACTGTCGGAATTGAAACCACTGCATATTCAGCAGCCAAAGCACCCTCGTTATCCACATTCACCTTGCCCACAAGGATTTTATCTTCGTACTCTTCTGCCAACTGGTCAATCACAGGTGATACCATACGGCATGGTCCGCACCAGCTTGCCCAAAAGTCCACAAGTACAACTTTATTTGAAAGTATTGTTTCGTCAAAATTCGCTTTTGTTAGTTCCTTAACCATAATTTGCCTCCTTTACATCGGCTTGTATTCCTGAATGCTTGTATATCTGTTGTTGATTCCGCCTGTTGAGAAATTCTTTGTTGTGTATTCCTGACTTTCGATGAAGCATTCTCCGTCAAAGGTATAGTTTCTTATTTCTCTGTCGTTTCCGCTGAAAATGTAAACAGTGATAACAGGAGTTACGATGCCCTTTATAAATCCTTCGTTAACTTCCATATACACTCGTCCCTGAATTCTTTCAGAGAAAAGGTTGTACGCTCCGTCTTCAGAAATTACAGCCACGGTCCAGTACTGGGAATCATCCCACATAAATTCGCCGTTTTTAGCCTCTGCAGATGTTCCAAGAACTATTCTGTCCTTTTTTCCCTTTTTGGTAATCTCAAAATTGTAATCGCCTAAAAGTTCCCAATCGTTAGTCATATTAATCATCTGACTAAGCGGTATCTTTGTCTGCGGGTCACTCTCAGGGTCCGGCGTTGCAATCGGTTCCATAGTTTGTTCCACCATTGTTTCGTCCACGTTTTCTTCCGGAACTAAAAGATCTGATACCTTTTCACAACCTGATACAAGTAAAATACCTACTACCATAATCAATGATAAAATTTTTTTCATTTAGGCCATCTCCTATCATATATCTATATATTTTTTCTCTTCTTTTTTAATTATCGCTCTGCCACAGGTTAACTCTGTAACATCGGCAATAAATTTGTCCACCTGTTCTTTTTTAAGGCATACCTTGAAAGTCACTTCGTTATCGTAAACAGTATCTTCAAGAATATATCCGCCCTCTGAAATCATATACTGCATTTTTCCAACGGCGGTATAGTCTACGTTAACCGAAACTATGTCGCACAGAATACGCGTTACAATCCCCGCAGCCAAAAGCCCTTCCCTTGCCGCTGCACCGTATGCATGAACCAATCCGCCTGTTCCTAAAAGCGTTCCGCCGAAGTATCTCGTGACAACAACTGCCACATCCACAATGCCTTCCTTTCGGATTGTGTCAAGAACCGGCATCCCCGCAGTTCCACTTGGTTCGCCGTCATCTGAGTATCTGAAAATATTATTCTCATCTATCACATAAGCATAAACATTATGTGTTGCATCGCTGTATTTTGAGCGCATTTCTGCCAAAAATTCTTGCGCCTCTTCGTCTGACAGTACCGGCTTTACTGTGGAGATAAATTTGGATTTTTTCTCCACGATAAGTGCCTCGCCGTCTGCCTTGACTGTCTTATAACATTCTTTTGTAGAAATATCTATCAACTCATTTCTGTTATATATTCCTTGAGATTATTATAGGTGTTGCTATCCGCCAGGAGTTGTATCTTTGTGCCCACTTCGGTGTATTCTTCCGAAAGAATCTTCTGCGTTTCATGAAGACGGCTCACCAAAGCACCTTCGCTATACGGGATTAAAACCGAAATTTCTTTCTTCTTTCCCGGTGCTACGTCACCTATAACTTCTAATAGCTTGTCTATTCCCTTGTTTTTCAAAACCGAAATTCCAACGCTGTTTTCTTTCGGCATAATGTCTGAATCATTTTCCAAAAGATCGGTTTTGTTATAAACCAAAATCTCCGGCTTTCCTGTTGCTCCAATGTCTGAAAGCACGGAATTTACCACAGTTATATGGTTTTCGTACTGTGGATTTGAAACGTCCACCACGTGAATCAAAAAGTCCGCAGTTACGGTTTCTTCCAAAGTGGATTTGAATGCTTCCACCAAGTGATGTGGAAGTTTTCTTATGAACCCAACTGTGTCTATCAATATGATTTTGCGGTTGTCTTCAAGTACCAAGCCACGGGATGTTGTGTCAAGTGTTGCAAAAAGTTTGTTTTCTGCCAGAACTTCCGCATCGGTTAGCTTGTTTAAAAGGGATGACTTTCCCGCATTGGTATATCCCACAAGACAGGCTGTAATTGTGCCATCCTTTTTTCGTCTTGAGCGAAGTAGCTCTCGGTGTTTTGCAAGCTCACGAATTTCTTCTTCCAAAGCAGAAATTCTTCGGCTTATATGACGTCTGTCTGACTCAAGCTTGGTTTCACCGGGACCACGTGTACCGATTCCGCCACCGGTACGGCTCAACTGCGTGCCAAGCCCACGAAGTCGTGGCAGACGATATTTAAGCTGGGCAAGTTCTACCTGAAGTTTACCCTCACCGCTTTTTGCTCGCATTGCAAAAATATCAAGTATCAAAATGGTACGGTCAATGACCCTTACCCCTAAAAAATCGGTTATATTACGAAGCTGAATCGGCGAAAGTTCATCGTCAAAAACCACCACGTCAATTTCCATTGCGTCAACGGCTTCCTTGATTTCTAAAAGCTTTCCTTCGCCCATATAAGTTCCGGCCTCAAGGTCACTTTTGTTCTGGATAACACGGCATAAAACTTCACCGCCTGCAGTTTTGACAAGTTCTTCAAGTTCGTCCATTGACTCGTCGGTAGTATCGGAAAGAACGTCCTTTTTTCCGGTATGAACACCTGCTAAAAGTACACGCTCCTGTCTTTCTTCGTTTGATTTAATCTCCATCTGGTCTACCTCGTTAATTTCTTACTTATATTATCTTCTATTTTTGCCTTTTTGTCAACAAATAGAGGTCTTTTTTTTAATTTTTTCAAAAAACATATGGAAATTTTTAAAAATATGTTGTATAATGAAAGGTGAGAATAATTTTGAACACATAAAATGGAGGGAATTGCTATGGTTGGAAGCATTCTTGATATTCTTAAAAAAAGCGATAAAAAACTTACAAATGAACAGATTGCCCAAATGATTGGCTCAACTGAAGAAGAAGTTGCCGATATCATCCGTGGTCTTGAAAAGGACAATATTATTGTTGGTTACAAGACTATGATTAACTGGGAAAAGACTGACAATGAGCTTGTTACATCAATCATTGAGCTTCGTGTTACACCACAGCGTGGCGAGGGATTTGACCGAATTGCAGAAAAAATCCACAAGTATGCTCAGGTTAAGTCTTTGTTCTTAATGTCAGGTTCTTATGACCTTTGCGTTATCATAGAAGGTCAGACAATGAAAGACGTTGCCCTTTTTGTCGCCCAGAAGCTTGCACCAATGGACAATGTCCTATCAACTGCTACAAGTTTTGTTCTTAAAAAATATAAGGAAGACGGAATGATCTTCTACAACGATGAAGAAGATTCAAGACAGGTAATTACACTATGATGGATTATACAAATATACTTACAGATAAAATTCAGGCAGTTCAGCCTTCCGGCATCAGAAAGTTTTTTGACGTTGCCGCAACTATGAAGGATGCTATTTCACTTGGCGTTGGTGAGCCGGATTTCGTTACACCTTGGCCTATCCGTGAAGCAGGTATCTATTCCCTTGAAAAAGGACGTACATACTACACTGCAAACGCAGGTCTTATGGAGCTTCGTGAAGAAATCTGCAATTACAACAAGCGCAAATACAATGTTGAATATGACCCAAAAAGCGAAGTTTTGGTTACAGTTGGTGGTAGCGAAGCGATTGACCTTTTGGTTCGTTGCATCGTAAACCCCGGGGATGAAGTTTTAATTCCTGAGCCAAGTTTCGTTTGCTATAAGCCTTGTACACAGATGGCAGGTGGTAAGGCTGTTCCTATTGAAACATTTGAAAAGGACGGTTTCAGACTTCTTCCTGAACAATTAAAAGCACATATCACAGATAAGACAAAGCTGCTTATCTTGCCATTCCCGAATAACCCAACAGGTGGTGTTATGTCAAAGCAGGATTTGGAAGCTATCGCAGAAGTTCTTCGCGGAACAGATATTATTGTTTTGTCTGACGAAATCTACGGCGAACTTCGATATGATAACGAAGGCCACACACCATTTTCTGCTATTGACGGGATGCGTGAGCGTACAGTTATCGTAAATGGTTTCTCAAAGACTTTTGCTATGACAGGTTGGAGACTTGGTTATGCCCTTGGTCCTTCAGAAATTATTAAGGCTATGACAAAACTTCACCAGTACGGCATTATGTCCAGCCCGACAACCAGCCAGTTTGCCGCAATTGAGGCTCTTCGCTCTTGTGATTCTGACGTTGAAAATATGCGTAATGAATACAACTACAGAAGGCGCTTTATCGTTGACGGTTTCCGCAATATGGGTCTTTCATGCTTTGAGCCACTTGGCGCATTCTATGTATTCCCTTGCATTAAGTCACTTGGTATGACAAGTGAAGAGTTTGCAAACAAGCTTCTTATGGAAGAAAAGGTTGCCGTTGTTCCTGGAAATGCTTTCGGTGAAAGCGGTGAAGGGTTCATAAGATGCTCTTATGCATACTCAATTGACAGCATTGACGAAGCTTTAAAGAGAATCGGCAGATTCGTTGAAAAATATAGAAAGTAAATAAAGATAATAAAAAACGCAAGATTAAATCTTGCGTTTTTTTATTGCCAAATTACATAACCCCATTCATCCGTTTCAAAGAATAAATCTTCATAATCATCTGGGAATATTCCCCCGGGGAAGAGTAATTCATGTACTTCACCCGCCTGCGGTATTTTGACAAAAATTACTTCATCTCCCTCATCCAGATTATTCCAACTATCAGGATCCGCAACCCCAAAACTTCCGCCTTCAACTGTTTCTATCATTTTAACGTCATAACCGCCTGCGATGTATTGTCTTAACGTAACAATATCACTTACATCAATTATATCGTCCCTATTGGTATCAGACGCTTTATTGGAAACTACCGTGTTATAACCGCCGGCAAGAAATCGCCTTAATGCAATAATGTCCCTTACATCAATTATTGCATCACCACTGGCATCACCACGAAGAACAGCTAACCAAAAATCAATTTTGCCATTGGTTAAACAATTATTGTTTTCACCGATGCTTACAATATTCCAAAATTCTTCATGTGCATTGTAAACTACGGTTTTTACATTATCGCAATAAAGAAACGCTTCATCTCCTATGCTTTTTATGCCAAAATTTAATATTATATGGGTTATACCTGTACAACCAAGAAAAGCTCGGTCGCCTATGTTAATTACACTTTTAGGTATATATAGCTGGGTTAAATTTGTGCGGGATTCAAAAGCTCCGTCACCTATATTTGTTACAGGATAGCCATCAATAGATGCCGGAATTCTTAGTTCTCCGCTTACATTTTCATCGCAACCTGTGATTGTCACTTCACCATTTTCAATGATATATGTATATATTCCGTTTGTTTCTGCGTTTGCTGTTATTGGCAAGGATACAAACAGGCTTACCATTATACTGATTATCAATGTAAAACCTAAAACTTTCCTTTTCATTCTGTCATTCCTCCTATCGCATTTTATGTTAGGTTTTGTAGAGATATTATACCACAAGCGTTTTAATCTGTAAATACTTCTTGTAAATAAAAAAACTCGGGAACTTTCGTTCCCGAATTTTACATATTATATTCATTAATTATTTCTTGTACCTTCGCAAGTTTTAGGGCCTGATTTTTATCTTCTGAAAGGGTTGTTTTTATTTTCTCCAAAACCTTTACCGCTTCGCTATCCACGGTTTTTGATAAGTCCACATCCGAAAGGCTCATTCCTTTTGCCAGAATTTCGCCCATCACCTTTGCCGTAATCTCGTTTTGAATTTCCAATCCTTATCCCTCTTTCCTTTTTTCAATTTTTATCACGCAACAGGTCATATCGTCGGAAAATCTTGCCCTTGCCTTTGCACCCTCGATTATAAGGTCCGCAACTTCCCAAGGTTTTCTCTTTTCCAAAAGCAACAGCTTTTTAATCCAGTCGCTTTTCAAAACTCCGCTCCCCGCTTCGCTTACTCCATCTGTCACCATTACGATAATATCACCCACCTCTGCCCTGCACCTTATAGCTTGAGCGTCTATATTTTCCAGTATGCCCACAGGCAGGGATTTTGATGATATTACCCCGATTTCCTTTTTCTTCTTAATAAAACTCTGGGCACTGCCGATTTTCAAGAACTCGCAATCTCCTGTCACAGTGTCAATCTCAAGAATATCTACCGTTGAAAAACTTTCCTGGTCGGCTTTCAGCGCCAATGCGGAATTTATCATCCGAAGGCTTGTCTCCTTATCAAATCCTGCCTTTAAAAACTTTTCAAAAAGCCTTGCCGTAAGCCTTGATTGGTGCATAGCATCATCGCCGGAACCCATACCGTCGCAAAGGATTACGAAAAACTTATTTTCCCTTTCAAAATAAATCACGCTGTCACCAGACACGCTATATCCGGCTTTCGCCTCGGTACGGACTGTCACTTTTGGAGAAATAATCCGTCCTGTGCCATCAAATTCTGTTTCACCCGCTTCAATTTCCTTTGACAAAAGCTCTATCACATTGGATATTTCGCTATACTGCCTTGCCATAATGTCCCTTGAAGATTTTGCCACGCCGCAGGATATGGCATTTTGCTTATAAAGTTCATAAACGTGAGAAAACTCGTTCAAAAACCGCTCACTTCTTAAACAAATCTGCCCAAATCCGATTGGCATATTGGAAAGGTCGCAGTATCCGTCCTCCTCCATGGTTTTCCAGATTTCTTCCATTTTACTACGGTTTTTTTCCTGATTTTTGCAGGTTTCAGCCATAGAGCAATCGGTGCAGACCCTTGCTCTCACCTTTTCAAAAATCTCTTCCTTGTTTTCCACGCATCTGTCGGGAATAATCGTCACGCCATCCGCCAATCCGCACACTGCACGGGCAACGGTTTTAAGTTGTGTGGCAATTTTATTCTCGCACACTTCTTCTTCGCAAAGCTCTGCCTCCAGTTGCCTGTTTATAAGTCCGCTTATTTTATAATGAATATGCTCAGGCAGTATCACAAAGGCAATGAGCGGTGCAAAAAGGTCAAACACTCCGCTTCCCGCCAATGTTCCGCTATATAATGCGCTGATGCAAAGTCCTGCTAAAAATCCTGTTGCAACGCCTAACTTTCCGTACATAGACAGCATTGAACCAAGTGCGGCGCAGATACTGAATGCGCCGAAAAATGCCACTGCGTTACTTGAACCAATCGACATCACAAAGGCAAGAATTCCTGACATAAGCGACGCCATTGGCAGATTGCAGGCATAGGAAAAGGATAGCGCCACAAAGATTGCACAGAACACCGAAAGGCTTACGCCTGCATAGGGAATCACCGCACCTTGCACACCATTTAAAAGACTTCCGAATATGACCATTTGGGCAAGCCTTGAAAGGGCAGATTTTCCGCCCAGGAATGTGAACAGCCAGTAAAGTCCGCCTGTTAAGACGGATTCAAGAATGAGCATCACAGTGCCCATAGCATCAAACCCCGTAAAAAGAAGCTCAATTCCCCGAAAACTCGCTGTGAATATTCCAAGGGTAAATGCCCTTTTTTCCACAGTCGGTATTTTTTTATAATAATCCAGTATATAATATATGAAGAAAGTCAGTATGTATCTTATTGCCGAAGCACCCATATTCACCATGCCGAAGCACAGACCTATAAGAGCTATGTATCCGCTTTTTGCCCCAAAGGTTGCGGCAAAGGCAACACCAAGTGGCGACATCCCGAAAATTCCGCCACGGGACAGTACTATCAGTATAATTCCTTTAAAAAGTTCTTTTACAGGCGGAAAGGTAATTGATTTTGCATTAATCTTAGGTATGGATATATTCATTTCTTCTTCCCCTTTTGTATGGTTTCATTGTATGTATATATTGTATCACTGCTATGCTACATAACCTGCCGAAAGATGTTGTCGTATTGTGATAAAAATTCGACAGGAATACTACATTTGCTTTACATTTCGACAAATTTTGTAGTAGAAAAAGGGTTTTAGTGTTATAATGTGTAATATATTGTCGAGAGGTGATTTTATGAGAATTTTGGTTTTTTCCGACTCACACAGGGATATTGAATCTTGCATACGTGTAATAAATAACATTGTGGGCGTTGATATGGTTCTCCACGCCGGCGACCATATCTCCGATGCAAAAGAGCTTTGCCGTATGTTTCCTGAAATTGAGTTTGAATACGTTCCTGGAAACTGCGATTTTTCGGCAGATGATCAGGAAGTTATAGTTGAAGCAGAAGGAAAAAAGATATTTTTGACCCACGGACACGGATATTCCGTAAAATATGACGACACATACCGAGAACTTTTGCAAAGAGCCGAATCCTTGGGTTGCGACTGTGCTGTATTCGGTCACACCCACAAAAGTGTCTGCGACCCTACCCGAAAAGTTCTGCTTTTAAATCCCGGCAGTATCAAAAACGGAACTTATGGTGTTATTGAAATTGAAAATGGTGTGTTAAAAGCTGCAGTTTGTAACCTATAACACAGTATATTGTGTTTAGCTATACCCTTTTTCTACAATATGTTGTTTTTTTCGCATAAAACCTATATACAACTTTAACAACAGGTAAAAATTGGTAACGCAACTTTTATTCTGTGTGAACAAAAAGTCGTTTTCCCTTGATACTATCACATTTTTTGTTCACATATACTGAACATTTTTTATACACAAGTCATTATGTCTATAATGCATCCAAATACCCTTGTTAGTAAACTTTATATGCCGTATAATAGTAACTGGCATAAGAAAAGTTTGTAAAACAGGGGATTTTTGTGGAAGAAAATACCATTAAACGCGCTTTTGGGAAACGGGCATTCTGAGAAGCCTTATGGCTTTTCGGAGTGCCTTTTTTCTCTCCACAAAATCCCTTAAAACAAAAAATCTTCCGTTATGTAAAGAAATTTGTAAAAAAACTCTTGACAAACGTATTTAAAATGAATATAATAAGAGCGATGTCTGTATTTTTGCCATGTCGCAAAAATGCAAAAAGAATAGATTTCATTATATCGGGAGGTGTTCGGAATATGAAGAGAACTTATCAGCCTAAAAAGCGCCAGAGAGCTAAAGAACACGGTTTCAGAAAGAGAATGGCTACTGCTTCCGGCAGAAAGATTTTAGCTAAAAGAAGATTAAAGGGCAGAAAAAAATTGTCAGCATAAAATTAAGGCGAGAAGTAGAGAGGCTAATTTACCTTATGCTTTTTGCCTTTTTTAATAAGCGTCAATACTGTCCCCTGCGGGCGTGTCCCGCTTTTTTGCTTTTACTTAAAGAATTTCGGGGTTTTAAAAGTTATGAACAATACTTTAAAGCTTAATAAGGATTTTAAACGTCTTTATTACCGTGGAAAATGCATACCCTGTCATAACGTGGTGGTTTATGCGCAGAAGAATAAGCTTGGGAAAACCCGTGTTGGCTTGACCTGCGGAAAGTCCGTTGGCGGTGCCGTTTCTCGTAATCGCGGGAAGCGACTTATGCGTGAGGCTTTTCGTGCTATTTCCCCAAGACTTGCCGGCAGTTATGACATCGTAATCGTTGCCCGAAGCAGAATCGCAGAAAAGAAATGTGACGAAGTTCTTCGGGATGTTAAATACGCTTTTAAAAAATTGGGTATTATTATATGAAGAAAGTCCTTATTTTTGCCATACGTTTTTACCGAAAACACTTATCAGGCTTAAAATCTGCACCAAGTTGCAGATTTATACCAACCTGCTCGGAATATGCCCTGCAGGCAATCGAGAAATACGGAGCTATAAAGGGTACATATCTTGCCATCCGCCGTATTTTAAAATGCCATCCTTTTCACGAAGGCGGCTATGACCCACTTCCATAAATTTGATAAGTAGTTTTTGAAAGAAAGGAAAAAGTTATGAAACTTAGTTTGTTTGAGCTTTGTATCACAAGACCTCTTGGCTGGTTGATACAATTTATCTACAATTTGGTAGACAATTACGGTCTTGCTATCATTCTTTTTACTATTGTTATTAAGCTTATCCTTATGCCACTTCAGATTAAGTCACAAAAGGCTATGAAGCGTCAGCAGAAGGTACAGCCTATTATTATGGAGCTTCAGAAGAAGTATGCCAATGACCAGCAAAGACTTCAACAGGAAATGATGAAGGTATATAAGGAAAACAACGTTAGTATGACTGGCGGATGTCTTCCACTACTAATTCAGTTCCCTATTCTTATCGGTCTTTACCGTGTAATTCAGCGTCCTCTTACCTATATAAGAGGTATTAACTTTGCAGATTCTCAGGTTGTACAGAACGTAGAACTTGTTATGTCTAAAATGAAAGAAAGCTTCCCTGACGTTATTGGTAATCTTGCAAACGTAACAGTTGACCAGATTAACAAAATTTACCAGATTCAGCTTTCTCACTGGTCTGAGCTTGTTGGAAAAGCTCAGGAACTTTCATGGGATATTAACTTTAACTTCCTTGGCCTTGACCTATCAAAACAGCCAAGTGAATCACTACCTGCAGTTATGACAGGCAATTTCTCTGACCTTTCTACTGCTCTTTTGATACTTATCCCAGCCGTTGCTATGCTTATGACATGGCTATCATCAAAATATACACAAAAGCTATCAGGAACCGCAAATCAGGCGGCACAGAACCAAGATAACCCGGCACAATCTATGACAAAGTCAATGAACGTTATGATGCCTTTGATGACAGGATTTTTCACTTTCTCACTTCCATCAGGTATCGGTATCTACTGGATTATTTCCAGCGTTATGCAGGTTGTGCAGCAATATATAATAACCAAAATTTTTGACAGAAAAGAGGATGATTTCGTTGTTAAAGTACCTGACAAAAACAGAAAAAGAAGCAAAAAGCGTAGATGAAGCTAAGGCTTTGGCGCTAAAAGAGCTTGGAATAAACGAAGACGAAGCCGAAATCGAAGTTCTTGAAGAAGGCACAAAAGGCTTTTTGGGCATCGGTTCAAAGGGCGCTCGCGTAAAGGCTGTTGCTAAAGATGGTAACGCAGCCGTTGCAAAGCACTTCTTAAACGATATTTTCGGTGCTATGGGTCTTGACGTTGACGTTAACGCAAAGTCTGGCGAAGAAAGCCTTGACGTTTTCATGGAAGGCTCACGTATGGGTCTTGTAATCGGTAAGCACGGTGATACATTAGATGCTCTTCAGTATCTTACATCACTTGTTGTAAACCGTGAATCAGACGAGAGAGTTCGTGTTATTCTTGACACAGAAAACTATCGTGAAAAGCGCCAGGCAGCACTTCTTCAGCTATCTTCAAGACTTGCTGATAAAGTTGCAAGAACAGGCAAAAAGCACACACTTGAGCCAATGAACCCTTATGAAAGACGTATTATTCACTCAAGTCTTCAGGGTAATGAGGATGTTACAACATTTTCAATCGGTGAAGAACCATATAGAAAGGTAGTTATTGCACCAAAGAACTACACTCCAAGACATTCTGAACCAAAAAGACCACATATTTCATCAAGAATCGCTGCTGAATACAGACAGCAGAACCACAACAAGCACAAGAGCTTTGATGAATTTTTGGAAAGCACAGAAGAGTAATTGAAATTTTATTATTTGACTTTATGGGGAATGAAGAAAAATGTGCAGAACTTCGTAGTTCAATTTATTGAACAGTCTGTGCATTTTTAAACATTCCTTTTTGACTAGGAGGAAGAAAACTATGTCTGGACACTCAAAATGGAGTACCATTAAAAGAAAAAAGGGCGCAAATGACGCTCAAAGAGCAAAGATTTTTACAAAGATTGCCCGTGAAATTTTAGTTGCTGTTAAGGCCGGCGGTCCGGACCCAGACAACAACTCATCACTAAAGGATGCAATTTCTAAGGCAAGAGCTGCAAATATGCCTAACGACAACATCAACCGTACAATCAGCAAGGCTGCAGGTGCAGGCACTGATGATAACTACGAATCAGTAACATACGAAGGCTATGGCCCATCAGGTGTTGCCGTAATCGTTAACACACTTACAGACAACCGTAACAGAACTGCTGCAAACGTTCGTCACTACTTTGATAAGTTTGGCGGAAATATGGGAACATCAGGTTGCGTTAGCTTTATGTTTGACGAAAAGGGCGTTATCGTAATCGAAAACGACGGCATCGACGAAGACGAAATCACTATGGATGCACTAGAAGCAGGTGCTGATGACATTCAGGTTGAAGCTGAATGCATCGAAATCACAACAGCTCCAGCTGATTTCCACACAGTACGTGATGCATTAGAAGGAAAGTACGCTCTTTCATCTGCTGAAATCTCTATGGTTCCACAGACTATGACAGAGCTTACAGACCCTGACCAGATTAAGATGATGTCAAGAATGCTTGAGCATATGGAAGATGATGACGACGTTCAGGACGTATATCACAACTGGGATATGCCGGAGGATTTGGAATAATTTAAACACCTTAAAAGTTTTGCTTTTAAGGTGTTTTTTTGTGCCTTTTTATCCAATATAATCCGGTTTTAAAACTCCCATGAATTGTTGACTTTTCTTTTAAAGTATGCTATAATAAAATTTAGTGGGATTGATAAATTTTTAACAATTTCAATCTCATAAATTAACTGTAACATAAAGGAGAATAATGCTATGGCAAGATTTACATTACCAAGAGATATGTACTACGGTAAAGGCTCTCTTGAAAACCTTAAGAACCTAGACGGCAAAAAGGCTATTATCGTAACAGGCGGAAGCTCAATGAGAAAAGGCGGATTCCTTCAGAAAACAGAAGATTACCTAAAGGCAGCAGGTATGGCTGTTGAGATTTTTGAAGGCGTTGAGCCAGACCCATCAGTTGAAACTGTTATGCGCGGTGCTGATGCTATGACAAAGTTCCAGCCTGACTGGATCGTTGCAATCGGCGGTGGTTCACCTATCGATGCTGCAAAAGCTATGTGGGCATTCTATGAATACCCAGACACAACATTCGAACAGCTTTGCACACCATTTAACTTCCCAAAACTAAGAACAAAGGCAAGATTCGTAGCTATCCCATCAACATCAGGTACAGCTACAGAAGTTACAGCTTTCTCAGTTATTACAGACTATGCAAAGGGTGTTAAGTATCCACTAGCTGACTACGAAATCACACCAGACGTTGCTATCGTTGACCCAGACCTTGTTGAAACATTACCTCCTACACAGGTTGCTTACACAGGTATGGACGCTTTGACACACGCCGTTGAAGCTTACGTTTCAACACTTAACACACCATTTACAGATCCTCTTGCAATTAAGGCTATCGAAATGGTATTTGATTACCTACCACAGTCTTTCGCAGGCGATCTTGACGCAAGAGAACAGATGCACTACGCACAGTGCCTAGCAGGTCAGGCATTCACAAATGCACTTCTTGGTATTGTTCACTCAATGGCTCACAAGACAGGTGCTGCATTCTCTACAGGACACATTCCTCACGGCTGTGCAAATGCTATCTATCTACCATACGTAATTAAGTTTAACGCACACGAAAAAGAGGCTATGCACCGTTACGCTGATATCGCAAGAAGACTTGGCCTTGGCGGAGCTTCTGAAAAGTCACAGGTTAACGCTCTAATCAATATGATTGACGAGTTTAACGCTAAACTTAACATTCCAAAGACACTAAAGGACTTCGGCGTTAACGAAGCTGAATTCAAGGAAAAGATCGCAACAATCGCAGAACTTGCAGTTGGCGATGCTTGTACAGGTTCAAACCCAAGATCAATCAATCCTGACCAGATGGAAAAGCTATTCACATGCGCTTACTACGGCAGCGAAGTTGATTTCTAATACTATAAAAATGCATATTTTACCGCAACCGGAAAATCACGGTTGCGGTATTTTTTTATAATATAGGAAATTGTGCAAAGCGCAATGACGTGTATTTCAAAATTGCTTCCTTATTCCCACGCCCGCAGGCGGTGCTTTTATCAAAAGCTTTTTTATTTTATTAAAAAATTATAAATTTCTTGAAAAAATGCTGGTAATATGGAGCGTTTTAATGTATAATTAAATTATAATATAAAATGGGGATGGAGGGATTTTTAATGGATTCAGCTTTGCTCTATTTAAGAAGCTTTTTTCAGGTACTTAAATTAACCGATATTATTGACATATTTCTTATTGCAACTATTGTATATCAGCTTTTAAAAGTTTTAAAAGAAACCCGTGCAATGCAACTTGTTAAGGGTATTTTCATTCTATTTTTGATACTTCAGGTAAGCTCCTGGGCTCATCTTACAACTCTTAACTACCTTTTGCGTAACGCCATGCAGGTGGGAATGTTCGCAATTGTGGTTATCTTCCAGCCGGAGCTTCGAAACCTTTTGGAAAAAATGGGACGTTCAAATGTTGGAAAGCTTATAGACGTGGCAACCGGTAAAACCACCGGTAGCGACGATGACGACTATGCAGTTTCTGAAATTGTTACAGCAGCTTCCAATATGTCATCAACAAAGACAGGAGCTTTAATCGTAATTGAGCGAGAAACCAAACTTGGCGACGTTATCAGAACAGGAACTCTTTTGGATGCAGATGTAAGCAGTGCGCTACTAGAAAACATCTTCTTCCCAAAAACTCCGCTCCATGACGGCGCAGTCATCATCCGTGGTGACAGAATCCACACAGCAGGCTGCTTCCTGCCACTTACTTCAAACACAAATCTATCTCGTGATTTGGGAACACGTCACCGTGCAGCACTTGGAATATCTGAGGCATCTGATGCCATTGTTGTTATAGTCAGCGAAGAAACAGGCAAAATTTCTATTGCTGTTAACGGAAGCCTTACACGAAATCTTACCGAAGCAAGCCTTAAAACTGCCCTTGGTAAGGCTTTGGCAAGGCATACCGACCGTGACAGACTAAAGTTCTGGAGGAGCACAAAATGAAAATGATTAATGATAAAAAGTTGCTTCTTAAAATTCTATCCGCATTTATTGCCATCGTTCTCTGGTTTGCAATAACATATACCGAAGACCCTGCAGTAAGCCAGCACGTAACCAACGTGGGCGCAGTTTTTTCAGGCGAAGCGCAACTTCGTGAACGTGGCCTTACTGTAGTAAACAAGGACGAGCTTCCTGCATTTTCCGCCGTAATCCGTGGAAGCAGAAGCAAAGTTATTTCATCCTTGGGCGTAGTTTCTGCCCACATAGACGTTTCAAACATCCACGATGTCGGAACTCATCAGGTTTTGGTGCAGTACAGTTATCCACAGGATATGGTTACTCTTACCAAGACAAAAATCTCTACCGTTTCAATAGATGTTGAGAAAATTCTTTCCCGTGACATTCCGATAAGGCTTGAAACAGAAGAAACCGGCAGAGTTCACGATCATCTTGTATCTGTTAAGAGTAAAGCAGAAACACTTACTGTTCGTGGTGCACAGAGTATTGTGGAAAAAATCGCATATGCAAAAGCTATTATAGACACATCTGAAATATCCACAAACGGCGATATGAATTTTAATTACAAGCTGTACGATGAAGATGGAAATATCTTAAGCGAAAAGAATATTATTTCAAAAAGCCAGAGCACAGTTTTGGTAACCGGCACAGTTTATAAAAAGGTAGAGCTTCCTGTACGTGTAGTACTTAGCGATAGTCTTAAAACAAACTACACCCTGAAGGTTAAAAAGCAGAGCGTATCTACCCTTACTGTTGGGCTTCCAGAAAATGCTACCGAAACACAGCTTTATGCAGTTTTGGATAGCAACGCAACTAAAGAGCGTAGCCCAATAACAGTACAGGTTCAGATTCCTGACGGCATTTACTGCCCATCAGAAGACCTGTCAATTGAGGTGGACTATGAGCTTCTTCCACGCACAATGCACGAAGTTGAAGTATCCGTTACCGCTGAAAATGTGCCTGAAGGACAAGAAGTTCAGGTTAATCCTGAAAAAATAAAGGTTACAGTTAAAGCTTCAAAAGACGATGCTGTAGCAAGCAAGATTTCTGCCACAATTGATGCTTCAGAATTAGATGAAAATGAAAAGACAGTTAGCGTAACTGTTGCGGCAGAAGAAAATATAGATATTATTGGCGAATATACCGCTACTGCCAAACTGCTTTAAAGAAAGGACAAACATACTATGCCAGACGTAATAGTAAGAGGACAAAGCACTGACGGTGCTATACGAATTTTTGTTGCAGTAACTACCGATATGGTAAATGAAGCGCAAAAAATTCATAATACATTCCCTGTTGCAACTGCGGCACTTGGTAGAACACTTACCGCTGCTGCTATTATGGGACAGGGACTTAAAAACGAGACTGATTCTATAACAATACAGTTCCGTGGCGATGGCCCTTTGGGAAATATGGTAGCCGTAACCGACTACCTTTCACAGGTGCGCGGTTATGTCGTTAACCCGTTTGTTGACATTCCGCTAAATAAAGACGGCAAGCTTGACGTTGGCGGCGCTGTTGGTCAGGGTCAACTTAACGTAATCCGTGATTTAAGCCTTAAAGAGCCTTATTCAGGACAGGTTCCTATTATGTCAGGCGAAATCGCAGAAGATTTGACATATTACTTCGCAAAATCCGACCAGATTCCTACCGCTATGGGTCTTGGCGTTTTAGTAAATCCGGACAACACCGCATCCGTTGCTGGCGGATTTATGATTCAGCTTATGCCGGAAGCAACTGAAGAAGTGGCAGGCATTATTGAAGATAAAATGGCTGAAATCCCACCTATCACCACAATGTTAAAAGACGGAATGACCCCAGAGGATATTCTGTTCTATTTGACTGAGGGATTTTCTATGATAATGCAGAACGAAACCGTAACACCAAAGTACCAGTGTAAGTGTTCAAAAGAACGTATGGAACGTGCGGTTATCTCTATTGGCAAGGACGAACTTCGCAAGATTATTGACGAAGACGGAAAATGCGAAGTGGAATGCCAGTTCTGTAACAACAAGTATGTCTTCTCAAAGGAAGAACTTCTTGAAATGTACGAAAAAGCCAAATAAGAACCCGACCCGATGCCGTAATCAAAGATTACGGTCGGGTACCCCGGAACCTTGTTGTGCTACGCACAATAGCATACCTATGCCCTGATTTTGTGCGCTTTTGCAGAAATCAGGGTTTCTTAAAATAACTTCACCTTTTAGGAGGTACAATTATGAAAAAAGCATTAGTTCCTATGCTACTTTCAGCGTTACTCATATCGCCTGTCAATGCACAGTTTGAAAACTACGTAGAAACTGCAATCCGTGACGGCATTGTTCTGGGCGACGAAAACGGCAATGTCAACGCCGAAAATCCCGTTACTCGTGGCGAATTTGCAGTTATCCTTACCAAATTTTTAGACCTTCACGGTGGCGTCAATACCTTTGCTGACGTTTCCCATAGCGATTGGTTCGCAAATGCCTTGGCAAGCACCAACCACCACGGCCTTATAGTTGGCGATGCATACGGCAACGCAAAGCCCTATGACAACATAACCCGTCAGGATGCTGTCTGCATAATCGGCAGATACTACGAAGCCAAAGGTGAGTATGACGGCACTTCACAGGGCGTTTCAGACTACGCAAAAGAATACTGGGCGTATGCCGAAGCAAACGGTCTTTTGAAAAACAATAACCCTACAGAATACATAACAAAAGGCGAAATCCTTGGCCTTTTATATGATTATGACGCAATAGACACGTCAAGCGTAAGATTTAAGCCGGGATTCCCAAAAGTATCACAAGAATTTGGTGTTTATGGTCAGGTAACCATTGATGTTTACACCAACAAGCCGGCACAAATTTATTATGCAGTTGTTGAAGAAGACCTGCCACACCCTGAAATCAATATACCTTTATGCGAGACCGCAGACGATATCAAGTCCGTTTCTATAAAGTTGGACATGGGCAAGAAGTACGATATTTATCTTTTATGCGTTGATAAGGACGGTCTTTCCAGCAGAGTTTCTGTTATAAACGGCGTAAGCGCCTTTGCCATCGAATCCGGCGAAGGTACAAAGGCCGAACCTTTTATGGTTTATACCGAAGAACAGCTTTCCCAGATATCTTTAATCAAAGGTAAGCACTATCGCCTGGGTTGTGATATAGCCTTGAGCGAAAACTGGACACCGATTGCTAACTTTACCGGTATTTTAGACGGTAATGGTCACAAGGTGACAGGTCTTCACCTTTTCGACAAAAATCAGGCAGGACTTATCAGCAAGGTGACAGGAACTGTTAAAAATCTTACAGTTTACGGTGATATATCTGCAGGAAAAGTTGCGGGTATGATTGCAGGTGAGAATATTGGTACTATTGAAAACTGCGTGGCTTTAGGAACTATTTCGGTTAATACTGACTATGCCGGCGGTATTTGCGGAATTAACCGTGGTACTGTAGAAAACTGTCTTACTTCCCTTTATTCCATCACTTCCGGTTCTTTTGCCGGCGGTATTGCAGGCGGTAACTTTGGCACTTTAAGAAATTGTCTTGCTGCAACAAACGTAGTAGCATCCGATATGTATGCAGGTGGTATTGCGGGTGTGAATAACGGCGGAACTATTGAAACATGCGTCAGCGCTTGTATGACTGTTCACGATGTTCTTACTCAAAACAGCGGAAGAATTACAACCAACAAAAATGGTGGTATCCTTGACAGGAACTACTTCTATTTAGAAGCTATATCCGATGACTTCTATGAAGAGCCATCCGACTATTCACAGAACGGTTACGATGCCAGCTGGGGAAATCTTCAGGACCTCGATTTTTATAAAAATCTTGGTTGGGACACCTCAAAATGGAAGCTGGGCGAAAACGGGTTCCGTCTGATTCACCCAAGACTTGCCCAGGAACCAACCCTTAACCCCGGTGAAACAATTTATTTCCCAAAGCCAATTAAAACAGTTGAGGGACTCCGTGATATTGACAAGAATCCAACAGCACATTATATCCTTTCAGCAGATATTTATATGACTCTGCCTTGGAAAATTATTTGTGCATCAGATGGTTTCTCCGGAACTTTCGATGGCGATAACCATACAATTTATAATCTGAACCTTAACACTCAGCCTGGATTCTTCTCAAACATCACAGGCGGAACTGTTAAGAACCTTACATTCAAGAACGTGACCACAGCTCCTGACGGTGTCAGCGGAATCCTTACCGCTTGTAACTATGGTTACATAGATAACTGTAAAATTTACGGCAAAGTTAAAACCAAAAAGGCTGGTCACTTCGGCTCTTTTGCTGGTCTTAACCACGGTGCTATCACAAATTGCGAAGCTTATGTGGATATTATTAACACCAATTCAAACTCCACAATCGGCGGTATTTCAGCAGAAAGCGACGGCGTAATTTTCGGCACAAGCTTTGGCGGAAAAATTTCCGCAACCGGCGAAAATACAGTTGTCGGCGGTATCGTAGGCTTTGAAACCGGCGGATATGTCAGCGATTGCTACGCTGATATGACACTATCTGCATCACCAAAGTTCGGATATGTTGGCGGAATTTGCGGTATGGCAGAAGGTACACAGATTTACAAATGTGCATCCGGCGGAAATATAGTTTCAGAGTCCGGTAATATACTTTATGCAGGCGGTATTTGTGCCCTTGCTCAAGATGCCACACTTTATAACTGTTTTTCAGTATCCGAAATTCATGCTTTCGCTAAAAATGGATACGTAGGCGGAGTTTGTGGCTGTAATTCCGGCTCAATTATACAAAATACCTATTCTGCAGGAAATATTATGTCTGGTGACAGCATCCTTTCCGGCGGTATCTGCGGTTACTCTGAAATCGGGGTTATTATGCAGAATGTGGCGCTTAATCCTGCTATAAACGGCGGAAGAAATATCGGGGCTATTTATGGTAGCGCTGACGAAAGTCAGGTTATGGACAACTATTCCTGCGAGCGAACTTTAATTAACTCACAGCTTATTGGAAGTAGCGAGAAAAACGGAACTGCCAAGGACATTGAAGCCTTGATGAAGATAGACTTCTTCCTAAAGCCACTTGCAGACGGCGGAAATTTGGGTTGGCCAAGCCTTGATATGGGCGATGACGTGTGGCAAAAGAGCGACAGCTCCTATCCATTCCCTATCCTGTCAGGCGTCAAAGCACCAATGACAAAAACTCCTCTTTATAAGTAAAAAATACGCCTTTAAGGCGTATTTTTTGTTACTGCTTTTTGAAGTTCCACCACCGCAAGGGGTACTACCGACAATATTCCTACCACTAACCAGGCCGTAACCGGCAGTGCACATACCTTGAATACTCCCGCGAAAACAGGCACGGATACCACAAGAATTTGCATTATGATTCCAACTATAAGCGAGAATACAAGTAGTTTGTTTTCAAAAAATCGGCTGTTTAGAACAGATTTTTCGCTTCGCATATTGAATGCGTGGAAAAGTTGGGACACCGACAAAACGCAAAATGCCATGGTTCTTGCCACGTCAATATTCTGATGACTCAAAACATTAAACCCGATGGAATATGCCAAAAGCGCAAGACCGCCAATTACACCGCCCTCAAGACAAATCAGTGCCCAAAGTCCGTCAGCAAAAAGTCCCTTTTTCGGGTCTCTTGGCTTTTGGTCCATTATGGTCTTGTCAACAGGGTCAAGTCCTAAAGCAATTGCCGGCAAGGAATCGGTAACAAGATTCACCCACAAAAGCTGTATTGCCACAAGTGGCGGTTCCCAACCGAAAACTATGCCCATAAATATGGTCATAACTTCGCCAATGTTTGATGATAATAGGAATTGTATGGATTTTTTTATGTTCTCAAAAATGCCACGGCCTTCTTTTACCGCCGATACAATGGTTGCAAAATTGTCATCACTAAGCACAAGGTCGGATGCCTCCTTGGCAACGTCTGTGCCACGCTTTCCCATACTGCAACCGATGTCGGATGCCTTTAGCGCCGGTGCATCGTTAACTCCGTCGCCTGTCATTGCGACAATCTCGCCTTGCTTTTTAAAAGCCTTTACGATTCGCATTTTGTCTTGTGGCGTAACTCTTGCAAATATTCTGTATTGGCATATTTCTTCATCTGTCTTTCGGGAAAGCTCCCCGCCAAGGATTGCCTTTCCCTTGATCCCTACCTTTTCGGCAATGGCTTTTGCCGTAACCTTGTTATCTCCGGTTATCATTATAGGCTTGATTCCGGCACGGATGCATTCGCGAACCGCCTTTGAAACCTCCGGTCTTGGCGGGTCCATCATCCCTATTAAACCCACAAGAACAAGGTCATTTTCGCTTATCACTGAAAGTTTTGTATCTCGATACGCAACGGCTATGACACGAAGAGCATCATTTGCCATCTTTTCAACTTCTGCTAGAATTTCCTTTTTCTTACCCGATGAAAGGCTCTGCATTCCATCATTTTCTACAATATGCGTGCATTTTTCAAGCAGGATTTCCGCCGCACCTTTGGTTATGATGCGCTTCTCATTAAAGTACGGCACCATAACGCTCATAAGCTTACGCTCTGAATCAAAAGGTATTTCGCAAAGCCTTGTTTTGGTATGCTTTTTTATCCCCATTTCTTCGCATTTTGTAATGATAGCCTTTTCAGTAGGGTTTTCTCCCTCATCACAACAAAGAATTGCAAGTTCAAAAAGTTGATGCTCATCTTCTGCCATAGCCTTTGTGACTGTCATTCTGTTCTGGGTAAGAGTTCCCGTTTTATCAGCGCAAATCACCGTTGCACCGCCCAAAACTTCCACCGCAGACAAGTGCTTTACAATGGCATTCTTTTTCGCCATTTTTTGAACACCCATAGCAAGAACGATAGTTACAATGGCAGGAAGTCCTTCAGGAATTGCGGCAACGGCAAGGCTTACCGATGTTAAGAACATTGAAAATGGCGGGATTCGTTTAATTAGTCCCATAACAAATATAACGCCACAAATAATAAGAGCACCGATGCTTAAAATTTTTCCCGTTTCAGCAAGTTTTTTCTGTAGCGGTGTGGTTTCCTCGTTTTCTGTCCCTAGCATGGCAGCTATCTTTCCCGTTTCTGTTTCCATTCCGATAGCAGTTACAATAGCTTCGCCTTTTCCTATAATGATATTTGTGGATGCAAATACCATATTCCTTCTTTCCGCAAGTGGCGTGTGCTCATCCAGTATGCAGTCTGCATCCTTTAAAACCGGCATAGCTTCACCGGTTAACGCCGATTCGTCCGCTTCCATACTAACACTTTTTATAATTCTTGCGTCTGCGCTTACCCTGTCACCTGCTTTTAGTAAAAGTGTGTCCCCAATTTTTACATCCTGTGCATCAATAGTCATCTCTTTTCCGCCACGGCGGATTCTTGCAGTTGGTGCAGACATCTGTTTTAATGCTTCTAATGCATTATCAGCTCGGCTTTCCTCTATAACGCCTATTACTGCATTTAAAACAACGATTACAAGAATTATAATAGGGTCAATAAAGTCCCCGTCGTTACTGATTAGCGATATGGCAAAGGAAATAGCTGCAGCCACAAGCAGAACTATTATCATAAAATCTGAAAACTGTGCTAAAAATCGTGCAAAGATGCTCTTTTTCTTTGCTACATCCAATCGGTTTTTCCTGCCTAAATCTTTTTTATAGGAAATTTGGCGGATAACCTCTTCTTTTGACATACTATGATAGTTCATTTTATCAGTCCTTTTTATATTCTTAATACCATAATTATGATTTTCACATATTTTTATGAAAAACTTTTATGTCCCCTATTGATTTTTCCATAATTTGTGCTATAATAATATTGAGTATTTATGTCCCCAATATTTTTTAAGAGGTGATTTTATGGCAAGAACCGGCAGAACCCCAAGCAAAATGGGAATTTACCACGTGCTGCTCCGTGGTATGAACGAACTTTTCCTGCAGGATAAGGATTTTGGTGAATTTATATCCGCTTTAAAAAAATACGCAAGCCTTGGTACGCTTAAGGTTTATTCTTACTCGCTCTTAAAAAACAGGGTACATTTAGTGGTTGGTGCATCTGGTAGCATCGGCATTGCATTAAAACCGCTTTGCACAAGCTATGCAAGATATTTTAACCGTACATATCAAAGAGAAGGAAAGCTTTTTTATGACCGCTTGAAAAGTGAACCGATAAATTCCGAAGGCGAGCTTAAAAACGTAGTTTCTTTTGTAAACAGGGTAAGCGCATCGCAAGGTGAAAGCTATATGTATACTTCTCTTTCAAATGATGGCAGAGAAATATGTGTCCCTGGAATCCTTTCCCAAAGAGAGCTTTTGGATACAACCGTTTCTGAAATGTTTATTGAAGACTATGACTGTCTTTCAAAGGAAGAAATCGGCCAGTACGTCCACGCTTTATGCGGAATTTCACCTGATGCGTTCAGTTCTTTATCGGCTCAGGAGCAAAAGGATGCGCTTGCAAAGCTTACTAAAAAACGCTGGATTGCCAAGAATAAATTATATGATATTTTAGATATTAACAGACCTCGCGCATCGAGCGAACCTATCCAAAAGGCACAACCTGAAAAAGATCAGGGGCTTAGCGTGTGGCTATTATAATAAAAAGGGTTTTGTGTCCCTTTTAGTTTTCCATATTTGGCACGATTTGTTAAAAGGAGTTGATTTTAAATGAATAAGTTGAAATTTTCTATCCCCGGCCAGATGCTTCTTATGATAAAGCAACACTTTACCATTTCCGTTGTATTTATGATATTTTTCCTTATGACCGCATCAATGCAAAAAGGAATTTTTAATATTCTCTTCGGCATCTTCGGACTTTTAGGATATTTCCTTTCAATATATTCTTATAGCGGTTCGGCACTTCGAACTGATAAGATGTCGGCAAGTCTGCTATCACCAAACCCTATAAAGGGTCTTTGGCTTCCTGCTTTTTTAACTATTGTAAATGTGATTATCATACTTTTATATAAGCTAGCCTGGTCACAAGGTTCGGACGGCCAGAGCATGACAGAAGTATGGAGCCTTATTTTAAATATCATATCCCTTTTATGGGTTGCACCATATCAGCCACTTCTTGGTATGGCATACGGTCATATTGAACTTCAGGGCTACGTTATAATATTTGTAACTCCGTTTATTGCATCAGCTCTTGGTTACTTTGCAGCATACAAAGGCTTTGACCTTTCCGCTAAAGTTCACAGCTTTGCATACGAAAAGAAAAAGGACAAAGATAAAGATGAATTTTAAAAAAAACTGCTTTTTCAAAAAGCAGTTTTTTCTTGCAATTTTTTATATCAAAATAAGTGCTATATATAATAGGAAGAAACTCAGGCAAAAAATGCAATTGCAAGTAGCGAAAGACTTAAAAATGCCACGCCTAAAGACACGATAAGCGTTGTTTTGGGCTTTTTTTCTTCCCGTGATTTTGGCATTTTTTTATCCATATATTTTTCAACTATTTTTTCCGCTTCACGAATCACCTGCGAGTCACCGTCAGGTGCAGAATCTTTTAAAATAAGTATAGCTTGTTCTATAAGTTCAGAGTTCACGTTCTTTAATATCACTACTTTGCGAGTAGTATTTTTCATTCAAAAATCCCCTTTCAAAATTCATATACTTTAATATTTTCGTAATAATGTTTTTGCTCTTTTCTTTTACTATATTTTGCCCAAAAACTGGCTATTTAATACTCTTTTTTCCTTGTTTTTATCAGGTTTTTTTCGTAAAAAAATGGGATTTTTTTGCAATTTCAATATTTTCCCATTCCTATTTTTTGGCTTATTTTTTATGCATTATGCACAATAAATTGTCATTTTTGTGTTAAAAAATTAGCTTTGCTTAGGACAAATGCAACAATTTTGTAATAAAATGCTTGACTTGGGCATAATATGATTGTATAATGTGCGGGAAGGTATAGGAGGATTTAAAAATGTTTTTTAATAAAAAAAGCAGTAAAATGGCTTCATTGCTTACAAAATTTACTGCCGTATTTATGTCAGCGATCATCTTTGGCCTGCTTACCGGTGCGGTAACTGACCGCCAGATCAAGGACATCAGCCTTGTTATGGTAGATGCATTTGCTGATAGCGAGAAAACAACGGAACTCACCACCAGACAATCAACCGTTTCCGAATTTTTAGCGGAAAACAATGTGGAACTTGGCGAATTTGACCGAGTTAGTATGCTTATGGAAGACGAGCTTTATGACGAAGCAAGAATCGTTATAAGAAAAGGCCGTAACTTTACGCTGAACATTGACGGAAACATAGAAATTATTACAACAACTAAAAAGACAGTACGAGAAGCCTTTGAAGAAGCAGGGGTTTTGGTTAATGACGCCGACAGAGTTGAGCCGGGGCTTGACACAAATATTGAAGAAGATATGAGCGTCAGCGTTTTCAGAGTGGCAAACGAGGTTATTACGGTTGACACCGAAATTCCGTTTAAGAGCCGTGAAGTTTCTGACTCTAGCCTTGCAAAAGGAAAGACAAAGGTTAAGGTTCGTGGCGTAAATGGTTTGAAGCGTACTGTTTACAGCATCACAACAGAAAACGGCGTTGAAACAAAGCGTGAAATTATTGAACAGACTACACTTCGTGAGCCTACAACACGAGTTATCGCAGTAGGCACAAAAGCTGCTTCCAAAAGTTCAGGCGGAACAAAAACCGTTACAACAAACGCCGGTCAGACCCTTAATTATTCAAAGAAAATCACTGTTTCGGCAACTGCTTACACTGCAGCTTCAGGAAAGAAGACTGCATCAGGTCGTGTTGCGCAATATGGCGTTATCGCCGTTGACCCGAAAGTTATTCCGCTTGGAACAAAGCTTTACGTTGAGTCAACTGATGACGGAAAGTCCTGGCAGTACGGATACTGCGTTGCAGGTGACACCGGTGGCGCAATTAAGGGCAATAAAATTGACTTGTTCTTCAATTCCAGAAGCGAATGCTTGCAATTTGGACGAAGAAGTGCTATAGTATATGTATTGAATTAGTATGAGGATGATTTAATCATCCTCATTTTTTATAAAAGTGAGGATTTTTTATGGAATTAACATCACCAAAAGTGATAAAACAAATTGCGGAGCAGTTTGACTTCGGATTTTCAAAAGGTCTTGGTCAGAACTTCCTTTTAGACCCACAGGTTCTGGACAAAATTGCAGACGCCGCCGACATTGATGACGGCGTATTGGAAGTCGGCCCCGGTTTTGGCGTTTTAACAAAGCGACTTTGCCAGACAGGAAAAAAGGTTGTTTCGGTTGAAATTGATAAGCGCCTTATCCCTGTTCTTGATTTTACTCTTCAAGAATTTGACAATGTTAAAATAATTGAAAAGGATATTTTGAAAACCGACGTTAAGGCTCTAATTGACGAAGAGTTTGACGGCAAAAAAATCAGCGTTGCGGCAAATCTTCCGTACTATATCACGACACCAATCATTACAAAGCTTATTGAAGAAAAACTTCCTATCAAGAACATTGTTGTTATGGTTCAAAAGGAAGTTGCGGAGCGAATTGCGGCAAAGCCAGGAAAAAAGGACTACGGTGCAATCAGCGTTTTGTGTCAGTACTATACTAACCCAAGACTTGTCACCATCGTGCCAAAGGGTAGCTTCTACCCTGCTCCAAAGGTGGATTCTGCGGTGCTTTGTATGGAGGTTCAGGACAAGCCTAACGTGGAAGTTTCCGATGAAAAGCTGTTCTTTAAGGTAGTAAAAGCAGCTTTTGCCCAAAGAAGAAAGACACTTTTAAACTGCCTTTCATCAGGTTTTTCTTGCGGAAAGGAAGTTCTTGCTGAAATACTTCTTGGCGCAGGCATTGAGCCTACCATCCGTGGCGAAAAGCTTGGGCTTTCAGAGTTTGCAAAGATTGCTGACGCCTTAAAAGATAACGGAATCTCTTAAATAATTGAGTTTTATGCTGTAAATCCTGATATTTACAGCATTTTTTTTTGGTAATTTTATGTAAATTTCGAAAAATGTGAAAAAAATAACGGAATAGTACTTGAATATTTTGCATTTTTGATGTAAAATATAGTAGAATAAGCAAGGAATGGATATTTCTTGTTTAAATTATATGTATTGGAGGAATTTTAACATGGCAGTTAAAGTTGCAATTAACGGTTTTGGTCGTATCGGTCGTTTGGCATTCCGTCAGATGTTCGGTGCAGAAGGATACGAAGTTGTTGCTATCAACGATTTGACAGATCCAAAAATGCTTGCTAATCTTTTGAAGTATGACACAGCTCAGGGTGGTTACTGTGGCGCAATCGGTGAAGGTCTTCACACAGTTGAAGCTGGCGAAGGTTCAATCACAGTTGACGGCAAGAAGATTACAATCTATGCTGAAAAGGACGCTAAGGATCTTCCTTGGGGTGAAATTGGAGTAGACGTTGTTCTTGAATGTACAGGTTTCTACTGCTCAAAAGAAAAGTCACAGGCTCACATCGACGCTGGTGCAAAGAAGGTAGTTATTTCTGCTCCTGCAGGTAACGATCTTCCAACAGTTGTTTTCAGCGTAAATGAAAACATTCTTACAGCTGATGACAAGATCATTTCAGCTGCATCATGTACAACAAACTGCTTAGCTCCTATGGCTAAGGCTCTTAACGATTACGCACCAATCCAGGCTGGTATCATGTCAACAATCCACGCTTACACAGGCGACCAGATGATTCTTGACGGTCCACACAGAAAGGGTGACCTTCGTCGTGCAAGAGCAGGTGCTGCAAACATCGTTCCTAACTCAACAGGTGCTGCAAAGGCTATCGGTCTTGTTATCCCTGAACTAAACGGTAAGCTTATCGGTTCAGCTCAGAGAGTTCCTGTAACAACAGGTTCAACAACAATCCTTACAGCAGTTGTTAAGGGTACAGACGTTACTAAGGAAGGCATCAACGCAGCTATGAAGGCAGCAGCTTCAGCAAGCTTCGGTTACAACGAAGATGAAATCGTTTCTTCAGACGTTATCGGTATGAGATACGGTTCACTATTTGATGCTACTCAGACAATGGTATCAAAGGTAGCTGATGACCTATACGAAGTTCAGGTTGTTTCTTGGTATGACAACGAAAACTCATACACAAGCCAGATGGTTAGAACAATTAAGTACTTCGCAGAACTTAACTAAGTTAAATATTAAATCCCTGCAAGAATCTTGCAGGGATTTTTTTGCGTGAATGTTATTCTTGATTTTTCTTTGCAGTATTAATTGAAGAAATAAGTAATTTTCTTATTGTTCCGCATTCATCATATATTTCTTTGGCATTTTCTCTATCCAACAAGTCAGACTTGACAAAAAGCTCAAGCCAATACTCTGTTTCATAGCATTCTTTCAATGCTATTTGCAATTTGGAAATAAAATCATTTTTACTTTGAGCATAATTTGCTTCATGAATATTTGCACCGATTGATGTAGCACTGCGTTCAAGCTGATTAGTAAGAGAATAGTGTCCTTTTATACTTTCACATACCTTGATTATTTTAACCGCAAAATCTGTCGATAAATTTCGCAACTTTGATTCAGCCATATATATCAACTCCTTGAAAGCATTATAGCACGAATTTTACAATTTGTCTATTAGTGAAATATCAACTTCGTTGATGTGAAATAATTTACTTACGTAAATTGTGAAATAGAAAACTAAAGTTTTCTGTGAAATGAAATAAATCCATATTCGCGTAGCGAATATTTCACACACCGCAGGTGTATTTCACGTGCGAAGCACATTTCACAAATCCAGAAAGGATTTATTTCGTTGAAAAAAGCACTTCCGAAGAAGTGCTTTTTTCTGGTGCCGCTGGTCGGGGTCGAACCGACACGGTATTACTACCACGAGATTTTGAGTCTCGCACGTCTGCCAATTCCATCACAGCGGCAAATTTAACTGCCTAACCATTATATAACATTTTCACGTGTTTGTCAACGAAAATTTTAAACCTATCCATTTTTTATCCTTTATTTGTTACAATTTGTAACAATTTTACGCCTTAAAATCGTAATTTTTAATTAAAAATCGTAATTTTTACAATATTTATTTAAATCAAAAACCGCACAACCAAGCCATTCCCCCTTGTCCCACTGTCCTAAATTTTAAAAAATTGTTAAAAAAGTTTGACAAATAGGTTTCTTTATGCTATAATATTTTCGTAACATTTTAGAAACAATTTTTAGGAGGCTTATAATGAGGAACTTAAAACACACGATAGTTGCACTATTTGCAGTATCGTTAGTGGGTTCGCTTGCAGCCCATCAGGCGGCAAACTTCTCAGAAGTTACAGCGAACAAGCTTACTCAGGAAACCAGAGTAATCTCTACCGCTCCTGCAGTTTTGCCAGGTGACGGTGAGGGCGAAACAGAAAACTTTGCACTTTTTTCTAACGACTTTTTAAAGGTTGTAGGAAAAGATGCTTACATTTTAACACAGGAAGGCGGCAACATCAATCTTCGTGCCGCAGCTGACATAGAAAGTACAATCCTTGACGTTTTGGACGTTGGAACACAGGTTAAGATTTTAAGTTGCGACCGTGACTGGTTCCAGGTTGAAACAGGCGGATACAAGGGTTATGTTAAGTCAGAATTTGTAACACTTGACTACAATAAGGTTAAGGAAGTTCTTCTTACTTCCGTTATGTACCAGAACGGTAAAGTTAACGTAAGTTCTAACGTTCACGGTATGGCAGACGGCAATTCTTTGATTCTTGACTTGGTTGGTGCAGGCTCAAAGGTTGTTATTCTTGAAACAACTGACAACGGTTGGCACAAGGTTTACTTTGGTGACAACTATGACATCGGTTACGTTTCAGCTGACAACATCACTATCGGCGATATGGTTAACCGTGCCGAAGTTAATGCAAAAAGAAACGTTCGCATCTTCTCAGTTGCAAAGAACGCAAAGATTACAACAAAAGAATCTGCTGTTTTAGTTAAACTTTTACCGAGTGCTGAAAGTGAAACACTTACATCACTTGCAAATGGAGCTAACTGTAAGATTATAAGCGGTGGCTCTAACTGGACAAAAATTATTGTTAATGCCACAAACGAAATCGGTTACGTTAAAACATCTAACGTAAAACAGGTTACCGAGCCAAAGGCAGGCGCATTTTCATCAAAAACAACCAACAGCAAGACTAAGAGCGTTGCTGTAAGCGGTTCTGCAAGCGGTTCTGCACTTGTTGCACAGGCATCAAAGTACATTGGAACACGATATGTTTACGGCGGAACATCACCATCAGGATTCGACTGTTCAGGTCTTGTTCAGTATTCACTAAGAAAGCTTGGCGTATCAATCGCACGTTCATCAAGCTCACAGTATGGATACGGTACATCTGTTTCTAAGGCAAATCTTCAGCCGGGAGACCTTGTATTCTTCTCAAGAGGTGGCGGTATTTCCCACGTTGCAATTTATGCCGGAAATGGCCAGGTTATCCATGCGCCACGTACCGGTAAGCGTGTTTGCTACCAGTCACTTTCATCACTTTGCGGATATATGAAGTATGTAGGCGCAAAGCGAGTTATATAATTAAAATTTAACCGTCTCATTTTTGAGGCGGTTTTTGTTTGCACTTTTTTGTCTTTTATGATATAATAAATCTATAATGTGCGTTGGAGGAGTAATATGTTTTCTGAGTATATGATTATTTGCATTTTCTATATTCTCGGCATAGTTATTTCCAAAATGTTTGATATATCCGCCACACTATTTTCGGCACTTTTTGTATTTGTTGTGGCGGTGATACTGTCGGTTATTAAGCGAAAGGTAAAATGGAGCGTTTTTATCCTTTCATTTGTGCTTTTGTTTGGCTCATATCGTTACTTTGATGAAACGCAAAACAAACTTTTATATGAATTCCCTGAAAAATACGTTACTGTATCGGGTGTCATATATTCTTCAGCGCATACAACTGAAAACGAATACAAAAACCGATACACCCTGAAACTTGATTCGGTGACCTATCAGGACACGACGGTTAAAACAAACCAAAAGATAATTCTAAATACCAAAGAGTACTTCCCTTTTGGTGCAAAGGTTGCGGCGTCAGGATTTCTTGGCGAATTAGAAGGAATAGACAACGAGAATGAGTTTGACTTTTCCCTATACTATAAAGGCAAAGGAATTTTAGCACGACTTACTGCCCGGGAAATCCGTCAAACAGGTATGGCTCTTTCCCTTTTGCCCGAATTTTTAGCAGGAAAAGTGCGCGGTATTGCAGATGGTATTATAAACACCCATTTTGATGGTGTTAATTCCGCATTCTTAAAAGCCATTGTTACAGGTAATAAAGGCGGATTTTCACGAGATTACCTTGATATATTGATAAAAACAGGGATTTATAGGTCACTTTACACACCATTTATACATATTTCCCTGATATTCTTATTAGTAGGGCTTCTGCCCTTTGGCAAAAAGCACCGTGACTCACTTGTTGTGGTACTGGTTTTGCTGTATGGACTTTTTAACAGCACATCGCCGACTATAATAAAAGCCGCAATGCTATGCGTTTTTCTAGTTTTAAGAAAACAGATTTTCGGGTTTGCAAACAAGCTTGATATACTATCCAAAATCGTGCTTGCCATAACTGTAATTGACCCGCTATTATGCTTTAATTCGGGATTTGTTATGTCTGTAACATCATCGGTGCTTGTATGCATTTCATATACACCGTTATACGAAAGACTTTACCACACTTTAAGCAAGCACAACGTACCGTATAAAAAGTTCTTTACAAAACTTTTGAGCTTGTGGATAATATACCTTGTTGGCGCACTGCCTATTAGCGCATATCTATTTGGCGGATTTTCTGTATATGCCACCTTATTTACCACATTGCTGATGCCTGCCATAATGTTTGTGCTAATAATATCACCATTTATGCTTTTGTCCCTTGGACTATTCGGTGCATCACCGATTCTATTTCCCATTGTGGACAAAATCATAACAGTTATGGCAAAGCTACCATACCTTGCTGAAAAATTACCTGCCTATTACCTTACGGCAAGAACGCCACAGCTTTGGGAGATAATCGGCTTTTATCTTTTGTGGTGGGTATTTTTGAGGTTTATAAACCATAAATTTAAGACGCCAAAAACTGCGGTGATTCTTACTGTGGCCTTGGGAATTATGTTCTCATCGGTACTTACTTATGACTACAACACACTTTCTATATATTTCGTGAATGTGGGTCAGGGCGACGGCGCTGTGCTTCGCACTTCCCGTGGCGAAACCGTCCTTATTGACGGTGGTGGTTCAGCGGACTATACTTCCGATTACAACATCGGCGAGCGTGTATATCTTCCGTACCTGACGTCCCACGGTTTTACCGACATTGATGTGGCAATTGCTTCCCATACCCACAAGGACCACGTGGAAGGAATTGTTGCCGCTGCGGAAAATCTTAAAATAAAAACTATTGTTATGCCTTATGCCACAAATGCCAATGATTATCACGAAAAGCTTTGTGAAATAGCAGAAAACAAAGGCATAACCATTGAATACTTGTCTGGCTCTGACGAAATAATTTTTGAGTCAGGCCTTAAAATCACCTTTTTAGCACCTGATATTGCGCAGTTAAAGTCTAATGACTTAAATGGCACATCTTTGGTGGCACACGTGACTTATGGTGACTTTTCTGCACTTTTCACAGGTGACTCTAACGATGATGTTACAGGCGCATATCCCGAAGATGTGGACCTTTTAAAAGTTGCCCATCACGGCTCAAAAACGTCAAGTTCAAAAGAATTTTTGGAGCATACAAGCCCACAATACGCCGTAATCAGCGTTGGCGAAAATAATTCTTACAACCATCCGTCACCCGAAGTCCTTTACCGCTTAAAATCCTGCGATGCTAAAGTTCTTCGCACCGATAAGCTGGGCGACATACGATTTAAGGTTAAAAAAGACGGAACTTTTACTTATAAAACCCTGAGAGGAGAATGAAAATGGCAAAAGAAGACAGCTTCCTTACCCTGAAACAACAGATTAAATCGGGCGATACAGGTAATTTGTACCTGTTTTTTGGCGAGGAAGTTTTCGTCAAGGATATGTATCTTGAAAAAATGAAATCCTTTGTGCCAGACGGCGGATTTGCGGATTTTAACTATATCTTTTTAGATGCAAAAGATGCGGTTTCCGACAGGGTTGATGACGCCTTGGACTCATTCCCTATGATGTCAGACAAAAAGCTTGTAGTCATAAAAAACAGTGGTCTTTTCAAAAAAGCCAACGAAGAAGTTAAAGATTTCTGGCTCAAGCGTCTTGCGGATATCCCAGATTATGTTCTGCTGATTTTTGACGAGCAGGAAGTGGATAAGCGTAATGCCCTTTACAAAGCCGTTATAAAACATGGTCTTGCAGTTGAATTTTCCTATATGAAGGACTACGAGGTTTCCGCCTGGGTTGTTCGCGAATCGCAAAAAGGTGGCAAGAAGATTTCAAAGGATGCTGCCGACTACCTTGTGGCTATGTGTGACCCGGGTATCGCAAATGTGAAGAACGAGCTTTCAAAGCTTTTGGATTACTGCGACGACGAAATATATAAAAGCGACATTGACAAGGTTGTTTCAAAGCCTCTTTCCATTGTGGTTTTTGACATTACCGACGGACTTATGCAAGGAAACGGCGACAAGGTTATGTCCATCATTATGCAAATGAAAGAGAACAAGGAATCCGCATTTAACGTGCTTTATCTCCTTTTCTCCGCTTTCGATAAAATGCTTTACTCAAAGCTTTTATTGGATGAAGGCATGTCGTATGACGTGGTGGCAAGCAGACTTAAGGTTGCACCATTTATTGCAAAGAAATATATAGACGGCGCAAAAAACTTTTCAGCGGAATTTTTGGAAGACAGAATCTGCAATGCTTCCGAATGCGACTTGAATATAAAGCTAGGCAAGGTTGATGAATGGACAGCACTTATACAGTATATTTTTGAATGTTTGAACAAACAAAAAAAGAGGGATTAAAACCCTCTTTTTTTAGTTCTCTTTATAATCTCCACGGGAAACTGTCGGCTCGTAGCCTATCTCTTTTAGGGAATTTGTCACATTTTCCACGCTTTTTTCGGCACTCTCACCTGTTCCGATTTTATCGTTATAAAGTGAGTAGTTTTTTCTGTTCTCGGTCGGAGAAATGTTGGGCATCATAACGTTTGCGCCGGATAAAATCGCTCTTTGGCGTCCATCCTTTGCAAGTGTTCCAAGTGCCGTCGTTGCAGGAAGCAGTACATTCGGTAGCATGATCCTGACTAAACTCAGCACAAAAAGTGTTTGCTCCAAACTTCCCGCCTTTTCCTTTTCAAAAGGCGTATTTTCCGCCGGTAAAAATGGTCCTATGCCTATCATGTGCGGTTTGAATTCTTTTAAAAATAGCATATCGTCTGCCAAATTTTCCGCAGTCTGATACGGTGAGCCAATCATCATGCCACAACCTGTCTGAAAACCAATTTCCTTAAGATTTTTAAGGCATTCCATCCTGTTATCAAATGATAAATTTTCAGGGTGCAACTTTTCGTAATGCTCTTTTGTAGCGGTTTCGTGGCGAAGCAGGTATCTGTCGGCACCTGCCTTATATAGCTTTTCATAGCTTACACGTGACCTTTCACCCAAGGACAATGTTATTGCGCAATCAGGGTACTTTTCCTTGATACCGGACACAATATCTGTCATAACGTCATCATTAAAGTGCCCATCTTCACCGCCTTGCAGAACAAAGGTGCGAAAACCTTTCTCATATCCAATGGCACAGCACTCAAAAATATCGTCCTTTGTCATACGATAGCGGGATACACAAGAGTTTGACTTTCTTATTCCGCAGTAAAGACAATCGTTTTTACAGATATTTGAAATCTCAATGAGTCCACGCATATAAATCTTGTTTCCAAACTGCCCTTTTGCAGTTTCCCTAGCAAGCTCACGTGCATAGCTTCTGTCTTCATCATCTGCTGTTTCAAAAAGGCTTATCCACTCACTTTTGCTAAGACATTTTTCTTTATTTAATTTTAAAATCAAGTCCTTGTTTCTCATATTTTGCTCTTACCTTTCCTATAAATATTATATAATATTTGTGGTATTTCGTCAACAAAAAAACTTTTAAAAAAATATGAAAAATATAGGAATTTAAAGCATTTCAAAGCATTTAGAAGTATTTATGCCGTAATTTGAATTAAACGTCGTTTTTTGGGTGTTGACTTCTTGATTATGATGTGTTATTATATACAGGTCGCTGACAGTATGACAGTGATACCGAGAGATCGGGATGTAGCGCAGTTTGGTAGCGCATCTGGTTTGGGACCAGAGGGCCGCAGGTTCGAATCCTGTCATCCCGACCAGACTTTTTTTAAGAAATGGGAGTATAGCTCAGCTGGGAGAGCGTCTGCCTTACAAGCAGGATGTCACAGGTTCGAGCCCTGTAACTCCCACCATGTATGCTGGTGTAGCTCAATTGGTAGAGCAGCTGATTTGTAATCAGCAGGTCGCGGGTTCGAGTCCCATCACCAGCTCCAAACAGGGCAAGCGTTTTGCTTGCCCTTATATATGGGAGAGTTCCCGAGTGGCCAAAGGGGGCAGACTGTAAATCTGTTGTCTACGACTTCGATGGTTCGAATCCATCCTCTCCCACCAGAAAAAAGCATCGACAATGTCGGTGCTTTTTTCAACGAAATAAATCCTAAAGGATTTGTGAAATGCACTACGTGCGTGAAATATTGCTACGCAATGTGAAATACGCCTGCGGCGTGTGGATTTATTTCATTTCACATTTTGCGTCAGCAAAATATTTCACAATTTGCTTTTAGGGTTCGGCGTCCCCGACGAACCGCAAATTATTTCACATCAACAAAGTTGATATTTCACTAAATATTACAAAAAAAGAGATGCTTTTTAGCATCTCTTTTAAATTCCAAATTTTTCTCTTATAACACCCATTGCATCATTAAATGCCGTTTCAGGCTTGAGCCAATGAATATCCTTATTCCTGCGGAACCAAGTCAATTGGCGTTTTGCATAACGGCGCGAACTTTGCTTTATGGTATCAAGGGCTTCCTCCAAAGTGCTATCCCCATTTAGGTAGCCATAAAACTCCTTATAGCCGATGCTTTGCATTGCTGTACACTTGGGGTCAATGTCCCTTTCCAAAAGGCTCTTAACTTCTTCTATCAAGCCATCTTCCACCATAATATCCACACGCCTGTTTATCCTGTCATAAAGAACTTCCCTATCCCAGTCAATACAGAAGTACGCCACATCATAAGGCGATACCTTCTCTTCCTTTTCCTTTTGGGATACCGTCTTTCCCTGAGTTTTATAAACTTCAATGGCACGGATAATTCGTCTTAAATTATTCGGGTGATATTTTTCAGCAGTTTCAGGGTCAATCTCCGCTAAAATTTTGTGAACAGCTTCATTCCCCTCTTTTTCCGCAAGTTCAGTAAGTTCTTCACGAATCCTCTCGTCGCCTTGTTCTTCACCGAAGTCCACGCCGTTCACCAAAGAATCAATATAAAGTCCTGTTCCGCCAACGATTACAGGGATTTTTCCACGAGAATCTATGTCACGGATGATTTCACCTGCCATCTGGCAGTAATCGGCAACGGAAAAGTTTACCGATGGTTCCAAAAAGTCCATTATATGATGAGGTATTCCTTGCTTTTCTTCCTCCGTTGGCTTTGCCGTTCCGATATTCATATACTTATAAATCTGCATACTGTCCGCCGAAACAATTTCGCCACCAACAGCCTTTGCGATATCCACCGAAAGGGCAGTTTTTCCCGACGCCGTTGGCCCTGCTATAACAATTAACGGTATCTTTCTCATACTATCCTCTTAAATTCCTTTTCAAGTTCTTTTTTGGTCATAGTTATGATTATTGGACGTCCATGAGGACAGGTGTTTATGTTCTCAAGGTCCAAAACCGCAAAAAGCAAGGTTTCAAGCTCTTTTATGCTGTATGTGTGGTTTGCCTTAACCGCTGCTTTGCAGGCAATGGTGTATAGGGCACGTTCCATTTTTTCGGTTATTATTTCAGGGTGCTTGTTTGAAAATCTGTCAATAAGCTCTAAAACAAGGCTCTTTAGCTCATCTTCAGGAAGTGCTTCCGGTGTTGCACGAATTAAGACAGTACTTCCGCCAAAATCTTCAATTTCAAAGCCCATTTCGGCAAAGCGTGCCTCGTTTTCCGAGAATGTTACGTATTCCATGCTGGATAACTCCACGGCAACAGGCAAAAGCAACATCTGTGACGTTACTTCCTTTTTCGCAAGCTCCTTTTTAAGCTCTTCATATTTTAGTCGCTCATGTGCTGCGTGCTGGTCTGCGATTATCATTGTGTCGCCTGACTGTGCCAAGATATATGTGCCAAAAATCTGACCTATCACTTTCACGTTATCACGTGAGAATCCCCACTTATTTGTCGGACTTTGGATAGGTTCTTCTATTTCCATAACTTCCGGCTTCACATCTTCATAAAGTTTAACCGGCTGGGCAATTTTTTCAACCGTCTTGTTATCTGACAAGTCTTCTGCCACCATCTGCAGATTGCTTGTTTTTGGCTCAACATTTGCCGCTTCGCTCTGCTTTTTAACAAAGTATTCCTTACTGTTTAAAAGTGCATAGCTTTCTTCCTTTTTCGCCATCTGTGGAGCTTCATACGGCACGCTTTTTGTTTCCCAAACAGGTTTTGGCTGAGGCTTTGGAACTTCTTCTGCAGGCTTTTTCTCTTCCACTGCCGGCTTTACTTCAGGAACTATCTCAATCTGCGCCTTTGTTGTTACTGTATCCTTTGTAAATTCACTTTTTACCGCCGGTTTGTGCTCAATTTTTGGAACATTCGGAATAGCGTAAAGTGCATTTTGAACAACGTGGTAAATTGCGCCCATAACCTCGTCTTCTTTTGAGAATTTTACCTCAAGCTTGGTCGGGTGCACGTTTATATCGGTGAATTTCGGGTCAATTTCAATGTTCAGAATCGCCATTGGATACTTGCCTATCATAATCTGGTTCTTATAGGCATTTCCCAAAGTTGCACTCATTTTAAGGCTCTTTATATATCTTTTGTTTACAAAAAAGCTCTGGTAATTTCTGTTTGGTCTTGCGGCATCGCCTTTTCCGATTGCGCCTGTGATTCTGCCGAAGCTTGTTTCTTCGTCCACCAAAATCACGGAATTGGCATAGTTCTTGCCATAAACCGCATAGATACTGCCGATTAAGTTGTTATCACCCGCTGTGAAATACTTTTCCTTGCCGTCAACTGTGTATCTGAAAGAGATTTCAGGATGTGACAAAATAAACCGCTCCACGATGTCGGTAACATAAGCCGCTTCTGTCGCATCTTTTTTAAGGAAATTCATTCTTGCAGGCGTGTTATAGAAAAGGTTGTTAACCGCCATTGTTGTACCGTTTGGCACGCCAACATCCACGCATTCCTCAATAACACCGCCTGAAATTCTGACTAATGTTCCAACCTCGTCCTCTTCACGTTTTGTGATAAGCTCGGTTCTTGAAACCGCTCCAATACTTGAAAGAGCTTCACCACGGAAACCCAGAGTATAGATAGCGTCAAGGTCGGATTCTGATTTTATTTTACTTGTTGCATGGCGGAAAAACGCAATTTTTGCGTCTTCTCGTGACATACCAAAACCGTTGTCGGTTACACGGATATATGTAATTCCGCCCTTTTTGATTTCGATGTCAAGGATAGTAGCTCCTGCATCTATTGCATTTTCCACAAGCTCTTTAACCACAGATGCAGGGCGTTCCACCACTTCACCTGCGGCAATTTTATCTGAAATTTGTGTAGGAAGTAGGTTTATTTTTCCCATACTAATGCTTCCTTTCTTGGTTTACTCCTTTGCACGGTTTGCAAGCTCGTAAAGTTTGTTAAGTGCTTCAATCGGCGTGTAAGTCGTTACGTCCATTCGCTTTAGTTCTTCAAAGATTTCACTTGCTACGCCATCAAAAATGTCTATCTGTGCTGTAGGCTTTTCCACCTTTTCCGGCATTTCCACTCCGCCCTGCTCAATCTGCTTTAGGATTTCCTTTGCTCGGGTTACCACAGGCTTTGGAACGCCTGCTAAGGCTGAAACTTCGATACCGAAGCTATCATCTGTTCCGCCACGCACGATTTTTCTTAAGAATGTGATGTCATCGCCATGCTTTTTAACGGCAACAGAATAGTTTTTAACGCCAGGGATTGAATCTTCAAGCTGGGTTAGTTCGTGATAGTGTGTTGCAAACAGGGTTTTTGCGCCTATCTTATTCGTCATATGCTCACTAACCGCCCAAGCGATTGAAAGTCCGTCGTAGGTTGATGTTCCACGGCCGATTTCGTCCAGAATAACAAGGGAATCGGCGGTGGCGTTCTTCAAAATATTGGCAACTTCCACCATTTCAAGCATAAACGTACTCTGTCCCTGTGCAATGTCATCAGATGCGCCAACTCGGGTGAAAATCTTGTCAACCACGCCGATTTTAGCATATCTTGCAGGAACAAAACTTCCCACCTGCGCCATAAGGGTGATTAGTGCCACCTGGCGCATATATGTGGATTTACCCGCCATATTCGGGCCGGTTATGATAAGTTCACGGTTTTCGGTCTTGTCAAGCTCAGTATCGTTTGGCACGAAAATACTGTTTTTCAGCATTTTTTCAACAACAGGGTGTCTGCCGTCTTTTATATTAAGCTCTCCGCCACCTGTTATTTCCGGCATAACGTAGCCGTTTTTGAATGCAACCTGGGCTAGTGAACAGATACAGTCAACAGTTGCGATAACTTCGCATACCGCCTTTAGTCTGTCCATTTCCGCCACCACTTTACTTCTTATTTCTTCAAATAACTGGCTCTCTAGTGCAATAAACTGTTCTGATGCGGAAAGCACCTTGTTTTCCATTTCTTTAAGTTGCGGTGTTATGTATCGCTCCGCATTTACAAGGGTCTGCTTTCTTATATAGTAATCCGGCACCATTTCAGAGTTCAGCTTTGTAACTTCAATATAGTAGCCAAAAATCTTGTTATATCCAATTTTTAAAGTTTTGATGCCTGTACGCTCACGTTCATCAGCTTCGGCAGATAGTATCCATTCCTTGCCGTTTTTGGTAAGTAAACGAAGTTCGTCAAGCTCGCTATTGTATCCGCCCTTTATAACATATCCGTCTTTTAAGGAAATCGGTGCATCATCCGAAATTGCACTATCTAAAAGCTCCGCAATATCGCTCATAATATCAAAGTTTTTGTTAAGCTCTGAAAGTAGCGGTGATGATAGCTTTGATAGCTGGTAATTAAGTTCAGGCAATTTTAAAAGTGATGCTTTTAATGCCACCATATCCCTTGGTGATGCTGAATTTAGCGAAATTCGGCTCATAATTCGGGAAATATCGTAAATGCCTGACAACAGGTCACGAAGCTCGTCGCAAACCATTATATTTTTTGAAAGCTCTTCAACTGAATAAAGACGCTTGTTTATTTCGATTGGGTTGATAAGCGGTTTTTCAAGCCATTGTTTTAGCTTTCTTGCGCCCATTGAGGTTTTTGTTCGGTCAAGAACGCCTAAAAGTGAACCACGTCTTGCCTTGTCACGCATAGTTTCGGTGATTTCAAGGTTTCGTCTTGTGGCAGAGTCAATGTCCATATACTCTTTTGCACCGTAAACCGTTAAGGTGTCAACATAAGAAACACGGCTCTTTTGTGTGTGCTCTAAGTACTTAATCATTCCTGATATGGCGTTCTTTTGCTCTGCTAAAAGGCTTGGCACCTGCTTAAACTGTGCAGAAATTTTTGCATCGTCTATTAAGAAGTAGTCTTCGTCATACTCGCTTATGCTGACGTCAAAACCGCCTGCCACTCCGCTTTCTTTTGCGGATTTGTTCATAACAATTTCGCTTGGGAAATAGCGGACAATTTCGTTTATGGCCTCTTCTTTTGTGCCTGCCACAGTTACAAAAACTTCGCCTGTTGAAATATCACAGAATGCAATTCCAAAGCCGTCAGTCTTATAGATTATGCAAAGGTAGTTGTTCTTCTTTTCGTCCAGCATATTCTCGTCGGTTAAAGTTCCTGCGGTAACAACACGCACAACTCCACGCTCAACAAGACCCTTGGATTCATTAGGGTCACTTAGCTGTTCGCAAATAGCCACCTTGTATCCCTTTGCAACAAGCCTTTGAACATACACGCTTGCGGAATGAAATGGAACACCGCACATCGGTGCACGTTCTTCCAAACCACAGTTTTTTCCTGTTAATGTCAGCTCAAGCTCACGGGATGCGGTAATGGCGTCATCGAAAAACATTTCATAAAAGTCACCAAGACGATAAAACAAGATGCTGTCAGGGTATTCTTCTTTTGTTTGCAAGTACCTAAGCATCATAGGTGACATTTTCTTGTCCTGCATAAAAATTTCTCCTGTTCTTTCGTTTTTTACAAAACGGTATGTCAATTAAAAATTAACATACCGCCAAAATTAGTGACAACCGCTGCAAGAATGGCAGTCGTGTGTGCATCCGCCTGCCTGCTCTCCTGTGATGTATAGGTTGATGATATTGTTTACTCCGTTTAAAAGATTGTCAAACTTCTTCTTTGCTTCAACGTAAGCCTTGATTGATTCTGACTTTTCAACCATTTCGGAAAAGGCTTCATTGTTCTTTTTGATTGCTTCTTCCTGGGTAAGTTTGCCTTCCTGCATATCACGTGCAAGGTTCATTCTTTTTAAGTTAAATTCCTTTATAAGCTCCTGGGCAGCTTCGTCTTTGGCTTGCGCTGCTTCTGCGTCTGTTAGTGCCTTCATTTCAGGGCATTCGCGGATTAACTGTCCCAGTTCATTTGCTTTTTCTATTACTGTCATTTTTATTGTTTCCTTTCTATTCTACAATCTCGCCGTTAAGACTCCATGTGTGAGCCTCAACAACCTTTACTTTTACATACTGTCCGCAAAGGCTCTTATCGCCTTTGAAATTAACAATTTTTGCGGTATCGGTTCTGCCTGACAGCATTTCGTCATTATTCTTGCTTACGCCATCAACCAAAACTTCAAATACCTTGCCAACATAGGCATCGTTTTTCTTTTTGGAAATCTCGTTCTGAACTTCTAAAAGTTTATCAAAATTCTTTTTGATTTCTTCTTCTGTCAGCACAAAATCAAGTTTTGCAGCAGGTGTTCCCTCTCGCTTTGAGTAGATAAATGAGAACACGCTGTCAAATTCTGCTTTTCTTAAAACATCAAGTGTATCCAAAAATTCCTCATTAGTTTCGGTCGGGAATCCCACAATTATGTCTGTTGATAATGAAATATCAGGGATTCGCTCCTTTACCTTGCGGATTTTTTCAAGATACTCTTCCTTGGTGTACTTTCGGTTCATTTCGGCTAAGACTCTGTCATTTCCCGCCTGGAACGGTAGGTGAAGCTGGTGGCACACCTTTTCGCAGGTTGCCATTGTGTCAATAAGCTTGTCCCCAAAATCCTTTGGATGGGATGTCATAAATCTTATTCTTTCCACGCCATCAATATGGTTAACCATTTTCAAAAGGTCAGAAAAGTCGATATTTTCTTCCAAATCCTTGCCGTATGAGTTAACGTTCTGCCCTAAAAGACAGATTTCGGTAACGCCTTTTGCCACTAAGCTCTTGATTTCGTCAAGAATCATTTCCGGCTTTCGGCTACGCTCTCTTCCACGAACATAAGGCACGATGCAGTAAGAACAGAAGTTGTTACAACCGTACATTATGCTTACCCAAGCTTTTGAGGTATCATCCCTTAAAATCGGCATATCTTCAAAGATTTTGCCGTCAGAATTTTCGGTGTCAATAACCATTTTCTTGGATAAAAGTGTGTTGTATAAAAGTTCCGGGAACTTATAAAGTGCGTGAGTTCCGAAAATCAGGTCAACGTGGCGGTGAACCTTTTTAATTCGCTCCACAATATGCTCCTGTTGCACCATGCAACCGCAAAGGGCGATGGTAAGCTCCGGGCGATGTTCCTTTATATGCTTTAAAATTCCAAGTCTTCCATAAACTCTGTCCTCTGCATTTTCACGAACAGCACAGGTGTTATAGATAACAAGGTCGGCATCTTCAGCTCTTTCCACAAATTCATAGCCCGCTTCGTTTAAAATTCCACGAATACGTTCGGTATCGTTTTCGTTCTGCTGACAGCCATAGGTTTCTGTATTTGCACGAGGCTTTCTGCCGTTTTTAATAGCGAAATTATTGCTTTGTTCCTTTAGCTTTAAAAGATAGGTTTTTTGTCTTTCTATCTCAGCTTTTTCTATATATTCTGCCATATTTCCTCCATAGGATATAATATACTTTATTTTATCATAATTCACGCTAAAATACAATATTTTATTTGCTTTTATTCGTGAAAAATGATAGAATAAAAATGAGGTGAATAGTATGACAAGACCACATCTTCCGCCGGGAAAAGCGGTTAGGTATAACTACAATTTAGTTTGTAAAAATCTTCCGGAAAATTTTTCAGGTTTTAAGATTGCACACATTTCTGACCTTCACTCAAATCCGGCAAAAGGCATCCCCGAAATCGTAACAGATGCCAGACCCGATATAATTGTAATAACCGGTGACATTTTAAACGATGACGAAAAGCCAACAGACAAGGTGGATGCGCTTATTTCTGCGCTTTCAGATATTGCACCCTGCTATTTTATAAGCGGAAACCACGACCTTTGGAAAGCGGGATACCGCAGTGTTTTTGCAAAATATGAAGAACTTGGCGCAGTTTTTATGGACGAAAAAACCGTAACTATTGAGAAAATCGGTGAAAAAATTGGCATCTTGGGTTGCTCTGACCCGTTTTCAAGACTGCCACAGGCAATTTCGGAAAATGTGCAGAAAAACCTTGTAAAGCTTAAAAAAATTGATGGATTTAACATACTTTTATTCCACCGAGCCAACCTTTTTGATATGGTAAAGGATGCGGGATTTGACCTTATTTTGGCAGGGCATATGCACGGCGGACAGATTCGTATTCCGGGAATTGGCGGAGTTTTGGCGCCATCATCCGCCATGCTTTCAAAAACACGAATGCTATTCCCAAAATATTCAGGTGGCGTGGTGACAAGCGACAATACCACTATGATTATAAATCGTGGTGCTTCTAATACCTTGCCTATTCCAAGGCTGGGAAATGCACCTGAAGTTGGTATTATCACCCTTACAAATAAATAAAGTGAAAAAGAGAAAGTTCGTTCTTTCTCTTTTTTGTTACAGATTCAAATTTTCCTTGTAAAATAGCCGATTTTATGATATTATAGATGTATCATAAAATCGAACGGAGGTTTTATTATGGAAAGAGAAAAATTTGGTTCAAGATTAGGATTTATCCTGATTTCAGCAGGCTGTGCTATCGGTCTTGGTAACGTTTACCGTTTCCCGATTATCACAGGTGGCTACGGTGGTGCGGCATTTGTACTTATGTACATCGCATTCTTGATTCTTTTGGGACTTCCTGCAATGGTTGCAGAACTTGCAGTAGGACGTGCTAGCCAGAAGAGTATTGCTTCTTCCTTTGACGTTTTGGAAAAACCGGGTCAGAAATGGCACTGGATGAAGTATGCAGGAATTGCCGGCAACTATCTTCTAATGATGTTCTATACCGTTATTTCTGGTTGGATGGTTGTTTACTTCTTCAAGTACTTAAACGGCTCTATCATGCCACTTGATGCAGCAGGTGCAGGCGAATACTTCGGCTCAATGGTTAGCAATATGAAGATTACAATCCCTGCCACATTCGCAACAATTCTTTTGTGCTTTGGTGTTTGCTCACTAGGTCTTCAAAAGGGTGTTGAAAGAATTACAAAGGTTATGATGATTATCCTTTTTGCACTTATGATTGGTCTTGCAGTTTATTCCTGCACTTTGGACAACGCAGCAGAAGGTCTTAAGTTCTATCTTATTCCATCCTTTGAAAATCTTAAGTCTGCAGGCTGGACAGCAATCAACGCAGCTATGGGACAGGCGTTCTTTACACTTAGTATCGGTATCGGTTCTGTTGCTATTTTCGGTAGCTACATCAATAAGGAAAGACGCTTAACAGGCGAAGCTATGACAATTATCGGCCTTGATACATCTGTTGCTTTGATGTCAGGTCTTATCATTTTCCCTGCAGCATTCACATATAACGGCGGTGTTACTGCCGATGCAGGTTCAGTTGGTGCAGGATTCTTGTTCACAACACTAACAGGTATCTTTAACGCAATGCCAGGCGGTAGAATCGTTGGAACATTATTCTTCCTATTCATGATTTTCGCAGCATATTCAACTGTTATTGCGGTATTTGAAAACATTATGTCTTTCTGGCTAGACCTAACAAAGGTGAGCCGTAAAAAGGCTGCTATCATCAACATCATTCTTATGATGGTATTGGTTCTACCTTGTATCTTCGGATTTAATATCTGGTCAGGCTTCTCAATCGGCGGTAAAGGAATTATGGACCTTGAAGACTTTATTATCAGTAACAACCTACTTCCTTTAGGTGCTTTAGTATATGTTCTATTCTGTACTTACAACAAAAAGGGTTGGGGCTGGAGCAAGTTTATGGATGAAGCTAACACAGGAAAGGGTATCGCTTTCCCTAACTGGGCTCGTGTATATGTTAAGTATATCTTGCCTATCATCATCCTTGTTGTTTGGGCACAGAGCTATATTACAATGTTCTTTTAAACTATGAAAAAACAAAATGGTCTGTTTTTGGCGTTTTTTTGCCTGTTACTTTTGGGAGTTTTTAAGTGCCCTTTGTACGAAATTTTTGGGGTACCTTGTCCCACTTGCGGAATGACCAGAGCGTGGCGAAGTTTTCTTTCTTTAGACTTCGCCACAGCTTTTTCTATGCACCCGCTGTTTCTTCTGCCACTTTTGGTGTTCATTAAAAAGGCACGAAATAAATGGGTACTTATAGCGGTTTTTGTTATTTTTATTTTGGTCTATATCTTGAGAATGGCTCTGCTGTTTCCTGATACTGTGCCAATGAATTACAACTATCAAAGCCTTTTAGGAGGGTTTTTTCTAAAATGAGTATTAACTTCACAAAACAAATTAAATGTCCGTCCTGTGCAAATTTGTCCGATATGACGCTGTGGCAGTCCATAACTGTATCGGACAGCAAGGATTTAAAGGATGATTTATTAAAGGGTAAGGTGAACATTTTCCGTTGTGCATCTTGCGGTGCAACAGCGCTGGTTCCTGTTCCGCTTTTATATCACGATGAGGAAAAGCGTCTTATGATTTCTTTCTCACCTTGCGAAGAAATTGACAAAATACGTCTTTTTAATCAGGTGAAAGAAACTTCCCGTGAGTCAGGGGAACTTGCCGAACTTTCTGACTATAACCTGCGTTTTGTTTGTTCTTATAACGAATTTCTGGAGAAAATCCTTATTGCAGATAGTGACTTATCCGATAAGACTATAGAAGTTTTAAAGCTTTTGGTTCTTATGCAGGACAGCGATAAAATGGATAACCGAGTTTGTATGTTCGGCAAAAAGGATAGCGAACAGATCGAGTTCATGGTTCAGGACAAAAAAGAGGGTCAGATTTACACCTCAAGAGTGCCGATGGATACTTACAACACAGTTTCTAAAAGCTTAAAGGAAAGCGGTGTTAAGGACCGCAGTTTTGACTGGGAAATTGTGGACGCAGAATATGCATTATCACTTCTTCGCGGTGCAAATAACAACCTTTAATAAAAAATAGGGCGTGGTTTATACCATCGCCCTTTCTTTTTTTGTGTTTATTCCCAAAATCCCGCCAAGGCTTCCCGAGGCAAGAATTGATAAAAGCCTTAAAATATTGCTAAAAGACGGCGAAACTGTGCCGTTTGCAAGCAGTGATACCACCAAAAGTATGACAAAATACACACCGCCAAGAACAAGCCCGTTTAAAAGGCCACGGCTGTCTATATTCTTCGCCAGAATCAGCGCACCAAGAAATACCGACAGGCAGGAAATTGCGAATATAACGCCGGATGTGGCCCTGTCCGATATGTTTGAAAAGTACACGACTACTGCAAGAATGCACACAAGTATAAGGCTTATTAAAAGGGACAAAAACGTTCCTGTAAATATCTTTTTTATGCTCATAAAAAAACCTCCCAAACATGCTATAATAATGCATATTCGAAAGGTTCTTTTTTTATTACTTATTATTCAGCTTCAACGATTTTAATTGCAGCCTTTTCCATTTTAAGCGTTGCCTGCTTTTCAGGATTTCCAACAAAACCTGTTTCAAGCCATACAAAATCGTCCTTAATCTTAACGATTTTGCCTGCGATTCCGCCGGCTGTTATAACCTTATCGCCAACCTTTAGTGCTGCAAGCATTTCTCTCATTTTCTTTTCCTGCTTCTTCTGTGGTCTTACAAGAACAAAGTAGAAAACAACGATCATAGCAACTAACCAAACGATTGAGAACATTCCGCTTGCCTGTGCAGGATCTGCTGCTGTAGTTGTAGCTTCTGCGTAAGCTGTTGTAAATAAATCTAACATAAGTACATCTCCTTTAATTTTACGGCGTTCCTGCCGATTCATAATAAAATTATTTTATCATATTTTTGGGTGTTTTGCAATAGCTAATTTATCTTTTTTAGTGCCGATGCCATGCACATAAGCCTGTATCCGCCTGCGATAAGCCGTCCATACTCCGCAATTTTGCTCTCGGCTATGGCGGATTTTTGGCTTTTTAAGGCGTACTCGTATATTATGGCAGGAACACGCTTTTTGGGGACTGCAACGTAGTAGTTTCCGTCGCAAAAGTATAAGCGCATATTTAGAAGATATGCCGCTTGTATATTTTTGAGCATTGAAGACAGGGCTTCAAAGCCTGTAATTTCAAATATTATACTGTCCTTTTTAATGGGTTTTACCCTTTGTTCCTTGCCTTCTAAATGGGACAGCTCAAGGATAATCCCATCATCCTTTGGCGTAGCTTCTGCCACCACCTGACCATCCTGCAAAGAAAACCCTGTTTCCTCTTTCACTGCTTCTAAAATCTCATATAAAAACAGGCTAAGCTGTGGCGACTCCGGCGTAAGCGTACCCGAGTCTATCTTCATTTCAAGAAGGTCGCCTACCGTCAGAAACACCCGAACCCTGTCATGTGCAAGCTTCACAATTTTCATTATACCACTTCCATTCTATAATCATTATACTATAGCGGTATATGTTTTGGGAATAGAAAATCGCAAATTACAATAAACTGACAGATTTGGACAAAAAAAGAACATATCCTTATGATATGTTCCTTAATTTAATTAACCACGTGCATTTTTAGCAGTTTCAACAAGTGTTGCGAATGCCTTTGGATCAGCAATTGCGATTTCAGAAAGCATCTTTCTGTTCATTTCAATTCCTGCCTTCTTAAGGCCATTCATAAATGTTGAGTAGTTCATACCGTTCATCTTAGCAGCAGCTGAGATTCTTGAAATCCAAAGACGTCTGAAATCTCTCTTCTTGTGCTTTCTGCCGATATAAGCATTCTGCATTGAACGCATAACAGCCTGGTTAGCAACTCTGTAAAGCTTTGATTCGCCGCCTCTGAAGCCCTTAGCAAGCTTTAGAACTTTCTTATGATGTTTTCTTGTATTTAAAGCACCTTTAACTCTAGCCATTCTTTATTTACCTCTCTTTCAATCTTACTTGTAAGGAATCAACTTCTTGATTACTGCTGCATTTGCCTTTGAGCAATATGCCTGCTTACGAAGATGTCTCTTTCTCTTTGTAGTTTTCTTGTTCAAAATGTGTCTTCTGAACGCTCTGTTCATCTTTACCTTACCCTTTTTAGTAAGATTAAATCTTTTTGCTGCGCCTCTATGTGTCTTAATTTTTGGCATAGTGATTATCTCCTTCCAATTTTTATTTACTGTGCATTAGGAGCCAAAAACATTGTCATGTTTCTGCCCTCAAGTTTAGCTGGTCTTTCGACATTACCAAACTCTTTACAATTCTCGGCAAATCTTGCCAAGAGAGTTTCACCTATTTCGGAATGTGTTACTTCACGACCACGGAAACGAACTGTTACCTTTACCTTATCACCCTTTGACAAGAACTTTGATGCATTTTTGCATTTTGTGTTAAAGTCGTTTGTGTCGATTGATGGTGACAGCTGAACCTCTTTGATGTTTATAACCTTCTGGTTCTTTCTGTTTTCCTTTTCGCGCTTCTGAAGTTCGAATCTGTACTTACCGAAATCCATAATTTTGCATACCGGTGGCTGTGCATTCGGTGCAATGTTTACAAGATCAAGGTTTTTTGACTGTGCAAGCTTTAGCGCTTCATCTGATGACATAACGCCAAGCTGTTCTCCGTCCTGATTTACAACGCGGACTTCCTTTTCGCGAATTTCTTCGTTTGCTTGCAATTCCTGTTTAGCTATGTGAATCCCTCCCAAATATTTTTTCGTTTTTACATTAAAAAAACGGATGCGATACATCCGTCAAAAATGCACACCAAAACAATGTTTGGAAATTAGCATATTTACCGCAAAACCCTCGTCGTACGGTGAGAACGAATGTATTCTACTTGTTGTACTGGAATATTATACTATATGCTAATTCATTTGTCAAGCATTTTTTAAATATTTTTTTATATTATCATACCACCGGATACGCCGATAACCTGTCCTGTAATATAATCCGCCTGGCTGGATGCCAAAAATAGTGCAAGATTTGCCACTTCTTCTGCCTTGCCCATTCGCATTAGCGGTATTTCGTTTATGAGTTCTTCTTTGGTTTCAGCATCAAGATGGGCGTTCATTTCGGTGTCAATAACCCCAGGTGTTATGCAGTTTACTGTAATACCTGATGGTGCAAGCTCTTTTGCCAAAGCCTTTGTAAAGCCAATCAGGGCAGCTTTTGATGCGGAATAATGAACTTCGCAAGATGCACCAACTTCACCCCACATGGATGATATGTTGATAATCTTTCCTGATTTTTTGTTTATCATATCGGATAAAAACCCTTGCGTTACATAAAATGCACCATACATATTAACGCCGAACATTCTTTCAAGGTCATCTTCCGTAACGTCAGAAAACAGCTTAATTTGGGCTATGCCGGCGTTGTTTATTACAACGTCAACTTTGCCGTATTTTTCGTGTATCTCGTCTGCAACTGCCAAAACAGCCGTTTTAGAGCTGATATCTGCCTTTAGTGGTATTGCACCGCAAGATTCTGCTACATTATTTGCCGCAGTTTCGTTCTTTTCGTATATTATAAATACTCTGTCACCGTTTTCGCAAAACGCCTTTGCCATAGCAGCGCCAATCCCACGGGACCCACCTGTTATAACTACATTTCTCATATATTTCTTCCTTAATTCAATATTATCAATAATTATATAGATATTTAGGCGGTTTGTCAAGATATAAGGTTTTTGAAAATAACTGAAATAACAAAAAAAGAGTTGAACCGAAGTTCAACTCTTTAATTTATAATCTAAAGATTACATTTCAGCTACGAAGATAGCAACGATTTCGCCATCAACGATCATTACTGTAGCTACGTTAGCCTTTGATTCAAGGTCACCAGCGTAAACGCCATCGTTTAGCTTACCTGAAGCTTCGTCAGCTGTCTTATCGAATGAAGCGAAGTTAGAAGCCTTAACTGATGAGATTGATGTAGCAACATCATACTTGTCAGCTTCGATCTTTGTGCTCTTGTTTACATCATATGTATAAACTGCACATTCATCAGCGATGCTGTATGATACGATACCGTTCTTAGAATCAGACTTGATTTCGTCTTCAAGATCAAGTGTTGTATCAAGTACGCCAGCTTCGATCTGATCTACTGTAGCGAATGTAACTGATGATGATGTTACGTCAACAACTACGCCTGTAGCAAGCTGGATTGAAGTATCTTCATCCCAGATGTTGTATGACCATTCGTCAGCGTCGATTAGACCAGCAAGTGTGTCTTCACCGAATGGAGCTGCGTAAATGTCACATACATATCCGTCTGAATCTGTTTCGAAGAAGAAGATTGTACCAGGTTCAACGTCTTCAGCAGCAGCTGGAGTGAATAGAAGATCCTGCTTTTCGCCATTGTAAAGAACCTTAACGCTCATTACTCTGTCGCCTTCTTCTGTTAGGATTTCAGCAGGTTCGTCGATTGCAACTGCAAATCTTGAATCTTCACCGAATGATGTACCGATGTTTGTTAGAACAACGAATGCAACAGTTGTGTTTACCTTGTATGCGATACCTGTGTATACTGTACCGTCAAGAAGGTCATCCTTTGACATTGCTGTGTACTTAGAAGCATCTCTGATTTCGATATCGTTATCTTCAACGTAAACGATTGGAGTTGTATCAAGAATCTTGTTACCAGCGCCTAGTAGGCTTGTTCTTGACTTGTATTCCTTTTCGAAATCGCTACCTGTAGCAAGGTCAAGAACGATGATCTTACCATTCTTACCTGATACTTCGAACTTAACAACTCTGTCTTCAACTGGTGTAGACTTTGAGTTGATGTCATCAATGAAGTCTGAATCATAGATGTCAGCCTTAGCTGAATCTACTTCGTATGTCTTTGTTGTACCGTCAGCAAGAAGAATCTTTAGCTTGTCGTCGTTATCAACTCTTAGAGCGATACCGTATTCAGCAGCTGTAGCATTAACTTCCTTGTCATAGATTCTGCCGAATGGGTCAAGTCTTAGGTCAACGATAGCCTTAAGTGTTAGACCTTCATCGTCAGCGTCGCCTTCTGCGTCTGGAACTAGTGTGTAATCAGCACCACCGATTGTGTAAACGTTGTCGTTTGTACCAGCAAGGTTTGCATCGATAGCTGTGATTGAGCCTGAAAGTGTATCATTTGTAGCAATGATATCGATTGTCTTTGGATCGATGATCTTATCATCTTCAATAGCGTCGAAGTCAACAGCGTAAGCGATGATGTCGCCGTTTACAAGTGAAGCAAGTGTAGCAGCTTCGCCGTTTCTTGTTACTGTAACAACTGTTTTGCCTTCTTCGATTTCTTCAGCTGTAAGAACGATTTCATCAACTTCTGTATCACCTAGTAGGCACTGAGGACCAGCAAGTGTAAGAACTGTTTCGTCGTCTTCAATATCAACTGAGATAACTTCTGCTACCTGGTAGAAGTTAACGAAGATTGTGTTGTAATCGTCATTGTCATTCTTAACTAGCTTAATTGTTCCCTTAGCGTTGCCAAGTAACCAGTCAAGCTTATCGTTTACGTTTTCTGTAGCTGGTGTAAGTGTTGTCCATTCGTTACCATTTACATAAACGTCAATTGAATCAGCAAACTTGTGGTATGTTGAACCAAATCTGATCTTTAGGTTGTCAGCTGAGTACTGCTTTTCAGCAACTAGGTTATCCTGTAGGTAGTATGTATCTGCAGCGATTTCCTTAGCAGCTGTCTTACCAGCAGCCTTGAAGTAGATAACTTCGATTTCGTCATCTTCGTCAAGTAGGTAAACAGCCTTACCCTGCTGTAGTAGGCAATCATTTACGTTAACGTCTGCAGCAAGTGTAGCGTCTACTGTATCAACATCGCCTTCTTCAAGATCCTTAGATGGATACTTAGCCTTTTCTAGTGGCCACCAGTCTGTCTTAACTAGATCAAACTTAACTTCGTCGTTTTCAAGGTCACCTAGAGCAGGTGTTTCAACGATTTTAACTGTAGCTACATAACCATCGAACTTTTCTGAGAAAAGTGTCTTGAACTTGCCGTCTGTACCGTCAAGTGGCTTGTATTCGTTACCGTTGATAGCGTATGTTTCAACACCTAGCATTGGAGCCTGTAGTGCATTCCAGATCATCATAGCAACCTGACCCTTTGTCAAAGCTGCATCGCTTGCTACTGCAACGCCTTCGTTGATACCAGCTGTAGCAGCCATTGTTGTGTAGCCTGTTGGCCAGCCGCCGTAAGCCTGAGCGTATTCGCCGTAGCCTGTGATCTTTGTTAGCATTACGCAAAGCTGAGCGTATGTAACGTTATCAAGTGGACCAAATGAGTTAGCATCGTAACCAGCGATGAAGCCCTGAGCTACACCAACGTTTACGAAACCAGCTGCCCAAGCAGCCTGTGAGTTAACATCACCGAACTGTGATGTTGCAGCAGCAGCCTTAGCATCGTCAGCAAGGTTAAGTGCACCAACGATCAATGTAACAGCTTCTGCTCTTGTTACTGTTTTTTCCGGTTCAAAATTGAAAGTACCATTTTCCTGCTCAACGCCGTTTGCAACGCCAAGAGCCTTTAGTACCTGTACTGCTTCAGCATATGGAGCTGTATCAGCAACGTCAGCGAAACTTGCAGCGCTAACAGCTGTGAATGAGCTAATGATCATAGCTAAAGCCATAACAACGGAAATTACCTTTTTGAAATTCTTCATAATTTCAAATCCTCCCTTTTTTCTATTTTGAAAGGGTGCTTTTATGCATTCCGTGTGCACCCTTTCTTTCTCACAACGGAATTTTCGGCGTCCTGGTATACAAATAATTGTACACCCTGACTATGCATTGATTTTACCACTGATTTTTTATGGTGTCAATGCATTTTCTGTAGTTGTAATATAACTGTAAAATTGGTGACAAATTAGAAAAATTATGTAATTTTACAGAAACTTTGTAACATTACACAAATATTTGACCCCAAAATACGGCTATAATACAACCATACTCCATAAATTTTACTACTTTTTTTGGAAATTGTCAAGTTTTTTGTTAAAATATTAGCATTTTGATAGGGCATTGCTCATTTTCATAGGCTTTTTTGTGGGTTTTAACTAACCTTGTACTACAAATGTCGGAGTTTCTTCCTATTATATATTATATATATTACAAAAAAACGGAACGGCACATTGGCCGTTCCTTACTTTATTTCTGCCAGGTGACGATACTCTTCCTTTAAATACCCGCTCATATCCGCAAGGGAAAGCGGTATCTCTACAAAGCCACGTTCATAATAGGAAAGTTTATATGGCAGGTAATAAACCACTAAAAACCCCGACGAAATATAAAAGTCTTGATTTTCACAAAGTCTTGGCTTTTCCCAAAGCCCTTGATACCTTTCGCTGTTTTCTGAAACCGCATCTTCAAGTCTTGCATTTATCATGTCAATATAATCGTCCCCGTCAAAAAGGTCAGAAAGCGAAAGTTCCACGCATTTTGCGGTGTCAATATTTTTGGTTATCCTGAAACTGTTCTTGTGGCTTTCCGATGCAAAGGAATCGACCTGGGTTACTAGAGAGAAGATTCCGCCACCGTTGTGGTGTTCAGTTGTGGTTACCGAAAAGGTGGACTTATCACCCGTCTTTGATGCCTGCTTTTTAAAATCCGCCAAAAGTGACGTTATGGTTTTTTCGTAGTCCCCATTCACCGTTTCCTCTAAACTTTCTGAACCAAGTCCCGAAAGCTTTGGGATTTTCGCATCCACCATTACCGTTTCGGTTTCGTAGGATTTGTCTATGTTATCCACCCGCACACCGCCACTGCAGGACGCAAGCAACAGTACAAGCGCAAAAATCGGCAGTTTTTTTATAAAATTATGCAAATCAGACCACCGCTTCCCTCATTAATTATTCGCTCCAAGGTTGTGGCAAGTTTTCTTCGTGCCTCATCCGGCATCTTGGACAGCTTGTTGTTTACGCCTTCGTTAACAAGTTCATACAAGGACTTGCCAAAAATGTTGGACTCCCAGATTTTTGCAGGATCGGTATTAAATTCGTCCAACAGATAATGAACAAGTTCTTCCGATTGCTTCTCCGTTCCCACAATCGGACTGACTTCCGCCTGAATGTTGGCACGAATCATATGTATGCTTGGCGCAGAGGCTTTTAGTTTTACGCCATACCTTCCGCCTTGCTTTACAATTTTCGGTTCTTCCAGCGTCAGCTCGTCGGTGGTTGGTGACACAACGCCATAGCCACATTCCTTTACCTGGTTTAGAGCATAGGAAATCTTGTCGTATTCACTCTTCGTTTTGGCAAGGTCACGGATAAGGCGTACCAATTCTTCTTCGTCCCGAATTTCAAAGCCGGATTCTTCGCCCAAAATCTGATAGAACAGTTCTTCCGGTGTGTTTATATCCAAAACTGCCTTTCCCGAACCCAAATCTATGCCATCTATATTGGAAGACTTTACAAACTCATAGCCGGAAAGGTTTTCGCAGAAGTTTCGTACGTTTCGGATTTTTTCCAAAGGCTCAATTTCAGAAAGTACCGCCTTGTTAAGCTTTTCTGAAAGCCAATGGCTACTGCCAAGTCCGCTAACCCAGCCCGGCATTCTGATTTTCACTTCGGACAGTGGGAATTCAAAGAGCACTGTTTCAATTATCCGCTCAACGTCTTCCTCACAAAGTTCTGCACAGCTTACCGCCACGACCGGCACGCCATACTTTTCTTCAAGCTGGCATTTCAGCTCACGGCAGGCGGATGAATTTGGATTCTGCGAGTTCAAAAGAATTACAAATGGTTTGTTTATTCCTTTAAGCTCTGCTACCACACGTTCTTCGGCGTGCTCATAGCTCTTTCTTGGGATATCCGCAATGCTTCCGTCGGTGGTTACCAAAAGACCGATGGTGGAATGGTCGCAGATTACCTTTTTTGTGCCGATTTCTGCTGCTTCAAAAAATGGCAACGGTTCATCCGACCACGGTGTTGTTACCATTCTCGGTTCATCGTCTTCCATATACCCTGCCGAGTCCTCAACAATATAGCCTACGCAGTCAATCATTCGCACTTTCATTTTGGCGTTACCCGAAAGCGTCACGCTTACCGCTTCGTTTGGCACGAACTTCGGCTCGGTGGTCATTATGGTTCTGCCCATGGCAGACTGTGGCAGTTCGTCTCTTGCCCTTTGGGCATCATAGCTGTTCTCAATGTTTGGGATTACCATCAGGTCCATAAACTTTTTTATAAAAGTAGACTTTCCTGTTCTGACAGGCCCAACCACGCCGATGTATACATTCCCTCCTGAGCGTTCTTTTATATCCTGATAAATACTGTATTCTGTCACTTTTGCTCCTCCCTTTCTTGCACATAGTACAGGTTTACTACATATATATTGGAGGAAATCCGGTTTTATTACAAAATTTGCTTATATTGACGGCTTACCGTTTTTATGATATAATTCCAGTAAAGAAATGAGGTGTTTTAATGGAACTTACTCCCTATGTTAAATACATTACCAGTTTAATAAGTTCGTTCCTATCCGGAAAAGAGGTTGAACCTTTCCCGGATAGTCTTGACGCCGAGATTTTCTTTAAGTTTTGTGCATTCCACAAGCTTCAGAATCTGGCGTATCGCGCACTTGCCAATACTAAAATGCCGGAAGAACTTGAAAAGAATTTTAAGGTTTCCTATTTTAGTTCCCTGAATTTTATGGCGATTCAGGCACACTATATTGAAATGGTGGAAAATGCTTTCCATGATGCAGGAATTGACTACTTCATTATGAAAGGCAGTGAAACCGCAAAGTTCTATCCGTCTGCCGATATGCGCCAGTCTTCCGACTTTGATGTTTATATAGGAAACGAAAAGGCAGAGCTTGCCCGTGACGTTATGGTCAAGTTGGGATTTTCGGTTGACGATTATGCCGACGATGATGGTCACGATAAGTATGTGATAAATAACGCTATACTTTGTGAACTTCACAGGGTGCTTATCCAGAACGACTTCCCTTGGAAAGATGAGTGCAATAAAATCCCTGAACGGGTGATTAAATCTGGCGGGAAAGAGCACCGCTTTGAGATGGCCATTGAAGACAACTACATATACAACCTTGCTCACGCAGGAAATCATATAAAAACCGCCGGTATTGGCATAAGGGTTTTTGTTGACTTGTGGCTGATGTGGTCAAAATGCAAGGATGCTTTTGACATGGTTTCTCTTAACGAAAAACTTGAAAAGGCAAATCTTAAAAAGTTTGAAGAATGTGCAAGGGCACTTTTCCTGTATTGGTTTGAAGGAAAGGAAACAAACGACCCAACCATACTTGCAATGGCAGATTTTGTGGCAGAGAGCGGTTGGATCGGGACTTATAATCAGTATGCTTCCGCAAAACTTGCCGATGAGTCGACGGGGTCTTCCTCTTCAGCATCTGCCAAATTTGAAAGCTATAAAAAGATGATTTTTCCGTCTTACGAAGATTTGGTGAAAAGATACCCAAAAGCGAAAGAACACAAGATTCTTGTTCCGCATTATTACGTTTACAGAATTTTTAAGTCCTTGTTTGGAAAAGACAAGGGCGCAAAAAGGGTTATTGGTGAGATAAATACTGCAAATCTTAAGGACGGACAGGATTTATTAAGACTAAAAAAAGAAATTGGATTATAATTTCTCATACATAAAGGGTGATGCCTCAAATTGGCATCACCCTTTATGTATGAATTTACTAATATATTTAATATCCCCAATGTATTTTCCCTATATATTCTGCCATTTTTAAATCTTCTTCAGTATTTATGTCTACTGCTTCAAATTTGTTCACCACATGAATATACGGCTTTGCACCTATTCTGCATCTGTATTTCGATAACGCATCTTTAGAAATTCCATATAATCCCGTCGTTTCCTCTATCACTGCATTCATATCTTGACTTCTTGGCAATATGCTCGGTCTGTAATTTACAGGTACGTTATCCAACCAGAAAAAACCATGGTGTTCCGTCGCCGTAAATACAGAATCATATATAGTGCTATTTATTAAAGTTTCTGCACATTTAGCAATCGTGCCTTCTTGAAGATATGGTGCTGTTGCAAATAACTGAAAATAGTAATCGTAATCCGGAAAAATGTCATAATGATAATTAAGCAAGTCGTTTCCATTTGCAGTGTTCTTTGCAAGATCCTCTTTTCTCTCAATGATCTTACATCCTTTTTTGCTTGCATATTCCTTGATTTCATCGCTATTTGTATCTATATATATATCATCAAATACGCCAGCCTTTATTGCATGATCTATGATATACTCGTAAAGTTTTCTTCCGTTCATTTCTCTAAAATTCTTACCCTTAACTCTTTCAGAGTTGGATTTTATGGGTATAAAACACGCAACACTCATTTTAATTCTCCTTCTTCTACAAAAATTTTATCGAAATCTATTCTATCGTATACCTCAAGCTTGCCACCACGAGTTGCATTATATATTTTTATACCATGTTTGTCCGCAAACTTTTTTGCACTCACATAACCCATATTCATTCTTTCAACATTAGGAGTGGCACCTCCCAGATCTTTATACGTTTTCCCCTTGATAAATGAATCTTTAGTGTTATGATTACTGATTTTCCCATCATTATTTGTTTCAACTGAATAATTATGATCAATCCCCAATAAATAAATTTTTTCAAACCCCATATAACAAGCGATTTGCATAATTATATATGTTACAGTATAAGAATCAAAAATTTCGTCTGTAATGTCTGATGCAAATTTGGGGAACTTGTTATAATCTTTAGCTTCTCTCAGATAGTAGCAACAGGAATTACGCGGCGATTTTTCTTTGAACACATATCTGGAGTTAAATTGAAAAAACATATTTTGGGCTGGCATGTTCCAAAAATCTTCATCTAAAATCATCTTAGATAAAACACCCAAATCCGAATTCACATAATAGGTCGGCCTCCAATCAGTCTCGTCAAAAATCTTAAAGATATAGTTTGAACCGAAAGTAATACAATCTGACAATTTGTCAAGATCAGAACTTAATAAAGATGGTCCATTGCCTATAATATAGCAGCTCTCCCCTTTATGCAGGTTTTTAAACCTTTTTAATTTTTCAGCATTTTCATGCAGAAAAATTTTATGAGTTACTCGTTCATCATAAAAAGAGATTATTTTTTTATATATGCTAGAATTTTTAAACATATAATACCCCTCATTCCGATTAGCTTAAATTACAAATAATCTGACTAAAATATTCATCGTCATTAATGTCGTCAACAACATTTCCGCCTTTGACTTCGTTAACATATTTTCCCTTTATCAAAGCTTTTTCAACGGTTTTTTGCTTCATCCACTCATATTCAATATCAATATGCCCTGCATCAAAAGCCCAATATCCGCACTTGTATAAATCATATGCCAATACTGTTGCCGTCGGTCCTAAAGCCATGAAAATTAAATCGTCCTTACCGGAAATCTCCTTAATTTTTTGTAAAATTCCGTCATATTTTGAAAAAGCATTTTCTGCCGGACAAATAATTCGTTTTATGGATTTTGCATTATCGAATATATCGTTACCAACACCACATCTTGTTTTATCACCTTCAACAATTATAATGTCTTTATTATCCCATATGCTTTTTAGCATTTGAAACCATTTTTCACAACTGGATTTATCTTGCCAGTCGAAGTAAAATCTTGTTATTTGCGAACTGTAATATGGATACTTTGTGTTTAATAGCCCTACCCATTTGTATCTTTCTTTGTCCAATCTGATTTTCCAATGCTGTTGTGCAGCTTCTGTAAAATGATCTAATTTGTCAAAGCAATCAGGTAAACCAACAACGAAACCCGGAGCCTTATCATTGTGTTTAAGAATTTCTTTAAGACGAATCGCCAATTTCTTGTCTTGCTTTTGAAATCCTTGAGTTCTTCCCAGTATTATATCAAACTCTCCGTCACCAAATCTTGAAATTGACGTTTTGTTATTAACAATTAAATTTATTGTATCTTCAACAGAAAGAACAATAGGCTGGCGCATAACAACTTTATATAAATTGTTAAATCTTATAATTGCTTTTTCTATTTCAAATACAAGTTTGTTTTTGATTCTTTTCATTTAAATTCTCCAAACAAAAATTATCCAATCATGTCTTGTAATATCGTTGTATCCATGAAAAGATTTATTTGATATTCTGATTTAATGCTGCGCGCTGTTGTTTTCACAAATTTCTCTTATTACAGCTTCCGAACTTTCAGTTTTTCCCCAGCGGTAATAATTCCAATTGTTTTTTAAGTATTCATCACTCTCTCTTATGAAAGAGAATCCTCGAACACAATCACAATCATAGCTAGTATCATTTTCGCCATATTCATATAGTACCATAACAGTTTCGTACGTTCCCGGAAGCAAACTATCAACAGATAAATCAAATGTGGCTGTATAATTATTTCCGCCTGCACATTTTATAGGTACTTTAGAAAAAGAAGTAGTAACCGCTTCGCCAAGTTGTTTGAATTGTATTCTTAAATACAGTTTGTCTATATTTTCATTGCAATCAAAATTTAGAGAGAAGGATAAATTTTCTCCATCTTGAACGACACAATTTTTGTTTAAAACGTGGCAGCTTCTCATTTTACATCTGAGCTTTGAGCCGAGCCAATCTCCTCTTTCAATTTCTGATAAATCAATGACCTCATCAAAAGAAACATAGTTGTCATTATATTTTTGAATGGCTGTTTCATTATCGCCGTCAAAAATGACTTTTCCTGCCTTTAAAACAACGCATCTTGTACACAGTTGACGTATTGTGTTCATGTTATGACTAACATATAGAATTGTTCGCCCTTCATTTTCAACAATAGACTTCATCTTTTTTATACATTTTTGCTGGAATTTCATATCGCCAACAGCAAGAACCTCGTCCATTATCATTATTTCAGAATCCAAATGTGCAGCAACAGAAAAGGCAAGTTTTACATACATACCTGAAGAATATCTTTTAACAGGGGTATCAATAAACTGCCTGCACTCTGAAAAATCTATGATATCTTCGATTTTTGCATCAATTTCTGCTTTGGTCATACCCAAAATGGCACCATTCATATATATATTTTCTCTTCCTGTAAGCTCAGGATGAAAACCTGTTCCAACCTCAAGCATACTGGCAATTCTGCCGTTTAGATATATCTCTCCTGAGGTAGGAGCAGTTACCTGAGAAATCAATTTCAAAGTGGTTGATTTTCCCGCTCCATTACCACCGATTATTCCTAATGCTTCGCCTTTTTTTACTTCAAAGCTTATGCCATTTAATGCGTAAAACTCTTCATTTTTTCCATATGTTTTTGAACCAATTATACTGTTTGGATCTTCTTTATGTCGAACCTTAGCCCACCAGCTTTGCAGGTCTCCAACAAGGGTTCCGCCGCCTATTGTTCCAAGGCGATATTTTTTATAAACATTATCAACTTTTAGCATCAATTCTTCATTCATATATATGTACCTCGCATCAAACAGTATCCATAAATGTTTTTTCAACCTTGTTGAAAAGCATAATTCCTGCAATCAGAACAATCAGTGTGACAATTGCACTAACAAACCAGTATCCCCATTCCATTTGCCCACAGCCAAGGAATGCATATTTAAAGTTGTTAACAACAGGTGCCATTGGGTTTAACATTATTAGTGCCTTTGCTTTTTCTGAAAGTGTGGAAATAGGATAAACTATTGGGGTAATATACATCCATAGCTGGACGCCAAAAGAAACCAAGATTGATAAATCCCTGTACTTAGTAGTTAATGCTGATATGATTATTCCAAACCCCAGTCCTAGTGCTGCCATATGTAAAACAAACAATGGCAAAAGCAACATATATATATTGGCCTGAACCGGCTGTCCTATCATATAAAAATACAACATAAACAATAGCAACATGATGAACTGTATCAAAAAGCTCAAAGCCGAGAAAATGACCGTAGAAATAGGCATTGTAAGTCTTGGAAAATAAACCTTTCCAAAAACATTGGCATTAGCGGTAAATGTAGTTGATGTACTTGTTATACACGTTGCAAAATACTGCCATGCAGTGTTACCTGCCATATAGAACAAAAACTGAGGCACTCCATCTGTAGAAATATTTGCAATACCCCCAAAAACAAATGTGAAAAGCACGGATGTTATAAGTGGATTAATAATAAACCACAAGGGACCTAATATGGTCTGTTTATATTGACTTTTGAAACTTCTTTTTACAAACATCCATATCAAATCTTTGTATTCAAGTGTTTCTGCCAAATTAAGATCAAATAATTTTGTTTTAGGACTAATAATCTTTTTCCATTGCTGTTTAGCCATTTACTCAAATCTCCTTAAAATAGTTCTTCGATTTTTTTGATTCGTTCGTCAAGGGAAATAAACGATTTTCTCTTTTTTACCCGTTTTTCATATAATGACTTTAAATCTTTATTGTCCAGAATGTTCTTTAAACCATTATATATACTTTCGTTATCATTGTCAATGATAATACCAAATTTGCTATCTCCCAACAACTCTATCGCTCCTGCGTTATTTGTTGTTAATATAGGTTTTTCAAGATATGTTGCTTCATGTAAAACCATATTGAATCCTTCGTGTCTTGACGTGCAGATTACCCAATCTGCATAATTCATATATTTATATGGGTTACTTCTCAATCCAAGAAGCTTTACATTATCAATATTATTGTCGGATATGTACTTTTCAAGCAGTTCTCTGTCTGCGCCCTCTCCTACTATCCAGATTTCATATTTATAATTTTCCTCATTTAATCTCTTAACGCATTCAAGTAGTCTATCATAGCCTTTTTGAGAACATAGTCTGCCTACAGAAACCAAAAGCGGAACTTCTTTATATATTCGTTGTTCTTCAACAGGCTGATCCTTTATTAGATCAATTTCATTCGTATCAATGGGGTTGTATTTAACGCAAAGATTATCAAGGTCTCCAAAAACCTCGATCATACTTTTCTTAACATCTTCAGAAACACACACAACATCGTCAAAGGCTTCGTAACACTTTTTTTCTTGCTCTATTGTTCCAAATCTGGTTGCTGCCAACTTTCGCATATCATTATGTATCCACAACAACTTTTTATCAGCATTTACACCCTTTATATAGTCAGCATACATACCTTCTTGCGCAGCAATAGCAATATCCCATTTTTTTAATTTAATTATCTTATCAATGATTTTGGGCGCTATTTTGTTGTAAATTCTTTGATATTGTCTATATAAAAAATTGTCAGAAAACTCATCGTACGAAAAGAAAAATCTTTTTACTTTTCCTTTGTACAAATCCAGATTTAAGTCGTCAGAAAGATATGCAACAGTTGTCAATACGGTAATATCGTACTTGGTCATATCCAGGCTGTTTATTAAATTATAGAAAACCTTTTCAACGCCGCCACGCAGGCAAATCTGGTTGATGTAAATCAGTATGTTTTTCATCATTTCACCCCTGTTTTCTCCTGATTATATCTGTTTCATAATTTTTTTATACAAATAGTATAAATATACAAGCTTTACATTTTTCTTGGCCAATTTGTATATTAGTTCTGTTTTTTTGCCAAATCGTATATCGGATTCCTTTTCAAACCCTCTTATCTTATCCTCTATTATCTTGATACATTCCTTATTTCTGGCCTGTATTGCCTGGCACCAGAAGTTTGCTAATCCAAAGAAATATTTCTCTTTTTCATGATTTTCCAAATCGCGAAAACCAAGCCTGTCAAATTCATTTATTCTAAATTCTGAAACCCACAGACTATCAAGCTTCTTTTTTGAAAAAGATGATGTGATTATACTATTTCCGCGCATAACGTAATAATATAAACTGCTGTCCAAATATAACGCCTTTTTTACCTTTTGCAACATAAGTGTGGCAAAATGCGAGTCTTCATGAATGATACCCTCTTTAAATCTAAGACCGTCAAACAGTTCTCTTTTATATAGCTTGGTACATGCCGACTCGCCGGCACCTACAGTTTTGTACATTTTCCAATACATTTGTCTTAAATCTGTTAGCAGTTCTGCGTTATACTCTTTACTTGCATGTTCCTTTTTATATTCTTCACTTTCCGTATGAATCATATAGAACTGCACAAAATCCGCATCGTATTTTTCATTTGCACCCACCAGAATTTCAACAGCATTATCCACAATATAATCGTCGCTGTCTACAAACATAACATAGTCGCCTGTTGCAATATCAAGACCGGCGTTTCTCGCAGAAGACAATCCTCCGTTTTCCTTATGTATCACCAAAACCCGGTTATCTTTTTTTTCAAAATCGTTGCAAATTTTCCCTGAATTATCAGGCGTTCCGTCATCCACTAAAATGACCTGTAAGTTCTCATAAGTCTGGGACAATATACTTGTTATGCATCCGGCAATATATTTTTCAACATTATACACTGGAACAATAATACTTACTAAAGGTTTCATATAACTTAATCCTTTTTTATCTTGACTTGATTTAAATACTTTGCATCATCAAAATATTTTTCTATTAAAGGAGTTTCATCTCCTATATAAGTGTCTATACCATCAATGATAACCGTATCATCTGTATATTTTTCAGACGCAAATATCAGTTTGTTTTCAAGTGGCAACTCAGCAAACTTTTTCATAATTTCAGGCGTGAATGTTTCTCTCTCACTAATTTTATAGATTATGCAGTCCCAATTTATGCGCTCTGCACGTCTGTACCACTTCTCTGCCGCCTCTTCCTCTGTAGGATAGTGCATAAAATATACTTCAATATCATCGAGCTTTGCTACAGGAAATGGGTCGTGCTTAATCACACCACTATACTTTCCGTCAGAAAAGTTTATGAACTCAAGCTTTTGTGACAAATAATGCTTTAAATTGGCACAAAACTTAATATAATCATCACCCATAATCAAAAGTCCACAAGTTGGCGAACGGTATGGCAAGCCATACTTTTGGCTAATCAAACCTCCCCAACAATTGTTTGATATTATGGTGAATTCTTTGTTTTTAAGTCTTAAACGATTTTTTGTTTGTGAAATATATTGGCTCGTTCTTATCCATAAACTTTTAAATATTCTCTTGGGAATGCCTACAATTTTAAGTTCATTTACTCTTGCCATATTTTTTCCTTTCAGGGGTCCCTCCTGACGTATAATTTTATTTACAATAATCCATCTATTGAATATTTCTTTTTTTGACTAAGTCGTGCTTTGGTTTTTGCTTCTCTACATCAGGCAATTTCATATAATCACCATACGCACTTGTAAGAATTTCATGATATTTTTGAGGAACCAGACAGTCTTGGTCTTCAAACTTCAATAACTTTCCAGGTAAGTAATAATCAATTGGCATTGTTTGACTTTTAACACCTCTGCCATAATTCGTAATAAAATCACATTTTCTCTTGTTATCAACTGTATAAATTTTAACCATCATTTTTCTTAAAGCAACTACTGGGAGTATCTTTAAAACTCTTGACAGAATCTTCATTTTAGCACTTAGTTCATTGTTTTTTTGACGTCTGTCTTCGTCAATAACTGCAAAAGGCCATGATAACGCTAGTCTTTTCTCAGCCTTTTGTCTTGCCTCGTCTATATTCTTGGCCCTTATGAAATCAATTGGAAATACGTCGATCCATATGCCTGTTTCATCAAGCCTGTTCTGATAATATTCCGAACAATAATCGGTATCTGTTCTAAATACTTTAGCAAATATGCGAGCGTAATTTTCATCTTCCCTAAAATCTTTTAGCAGATACGGATTGCTGAATTCTTTTTCTGCTGTTTTCACAAATCTTTCATAATCATTTCTGAACATTGCAATATCCAAATCATCATCCCATGGGATAAATCCTTTATGTCTTACTGCACCTATTAAAGTACCTCCAGTCAGAAAATATTGAATGTTATGTTTTTTACACAGTTCATCAATTTTATGTAAAATGCTCAGTTCCATTTCCTGAACATATTTTATGTCTATATTTTCCATATTAATTTACCCCTATATATTTATGAAGTGTTCTTCTTAACAAAGTTTTTAAATAAGCATCCTTAAGAAACACTCCACTTTCAACCGCCTTGCACATAGTTTTACCTTTAATTTTTTGGGTTTCATTTGAAGAATTAATGACTCTACTTAAAACGCCTGTGGTTGCTTTTTTGAAAGATCTTGTATTAAATATCTTCAATTCTTTATTTTTTAACCTTAACTTTTTAAGATATTCTATTAACTCAATCATCTCATTTTCTCTAAAATTACTGTATGTGGAAGTACAATATCTGTATAACAAACCCTCAGAGCCATCCTTGAATTCATCTCCAAACACCGACATACGTTCATCAAAAAAATCTCTGTAAACATTATCATAATATGATTTGTGTTTTTTGGTAACCTGACCCATGTGCTGTCTATATTTAACCAAACACTCGGGCAATACTGCGATATCTCCATGCTTTGCTATGTCCCACCATAAAGCAAAATCCTCAAATCCGTTATACTTTTCTGTGTATTTTAAAGAATGCATCTTTAAAATGTTATTTCTTATCATAACTGTAGGATGTGCTATGGGCGATTTTAAAAACAATTCCGCTTTGAGATCTTCTTTTTCATGACTAAATATGAACTCTCTTTCCTCAAAATCTTCTCCAAACATGATAATGTCTGTTCCCAACACTCCCACTTCCGGATGTGCATCCATAAATGCCACCTGTTTTTCAAATCTTTCAGGCATAGCAATATCGTCCGCATCTATTCTTGCAATATATTCGCCCCTTGCAGCCTCAAGTCCACGATTTAATGTTCCTGCAACCCCAAGGTTCTGTTCATTTTTCAAATAAACAATTCTGTCATCTGCATATGACATTATGATTTCTTCTGTGCTGTCTTTTGAAGCGTCGTTTATTATTATAAATTCAAAATCAGTAAAAGTCTGATTTAATATGCTTTCGATTGCCTCTCGAAGATACTTTTCACCGTTATATACCGGCATTATCACACTGACTTTTGGCATACAATACTCCTTTACTCGCTAAACCACTTGGCAAAATCAAACTGGTCATAATATCTACTTCCAAAAAAATCACAATATTCTAAGATATTGCCAAGGCTATTCTTTTTTTCAAATCCTTTAATATAATACAAAGAATTATAAGTATTACATAAATCTTTTTGGTTTACAAAACCTATTTTTTTCTGAACAGGCAAAGACTCAAATCGTTTGTATTCTTCTTCAGTGTAGTTGTCAAACGCAAACGTCCATGCTACAAAGATATTATCCTTATTTATTCTTTGCTTTCTGCTGTTCCACTTGCTTTGTGCTTCATCAAAGCTTTTATAGTGCATAAAATGAACTGGAATATCCGGTTTTGTTCCATCGCCTCTTAAAATAGCGATAGGATACCTCGGCTCTTCACTTACTCCACCATCTTCCAACGGCTGTTCTAAATAATAGTCCATATGCTCTACAAAATCAAAAAAGCTAAACTTTGGGAAGAATAAATTTACTGTAGGCGAGCGAAACTGCTGACCAAAGTCATTTGTAACCATTCCACCCAAGCAGTTATTACAGATAAGCGTCCAATCTTCTTTTTTTAGCTTTTTCTTTAAGGATGGCTTTTTCACCTTGCTTCGTATAAATTTGTTCATCCTTCTGGTGATTGGATTATTATACAAATTCATAATTCATTATCTCCCATATTTTTTATTCAGCATTATCGCTATAATACATAGCAAGAATGCCCTTTTTTTAAGAATCAACCTTGAACGTAAATCATAACTTTCTAAAACATTTATCGCTTCTATCACCACTTGGTTTTCACATACTTTTTTTACTTCTTTGTACTTTTCTATCAAACTTAGTGGTGCTGTTTTATAAAACGGCATACAAATCGCATTGAATGCCATTTGCAGAGTCTGGGTTTCATAAGCTTTTTTATAGGCGCCCTCACCGTCCCAAGCTTTATCCAAAACTCCAAAAGTTCCCCATCTGACCTTCTCAATGATTTCCAAATAGTTGCCGTAATACTTGCTCACGGCACTGCCTTTTCGCACATAGCGGTTATAGAATGGCGTCTTAGTATAATAAATTCCATCGGCATGTCCAAATGCCAGGATATTGAACATTCTGTCCTCAGAAAGTGGAATGTTTTGCTGGAACACAACTTTGTTGTTTTTTATCAGTTCGTTTTTATAAATACAACGGCATGCAGAACCTGCCATCTCACGCAATAGCTCAGGATGTACATCTTTCTTGTACAACAAATTCCCACCCGAAAGCTGAGTTATGGTGTCCTCTTCATCAGGCATATCATCATACTTCGTTACTGTGTCGCACATCACAATGTCGCATTTTTTTGAAACAGCAATATTGTACAATGTTTCATACATATCCGCTTCTATCCAATCATCTGAATCCACAAAGCCGATGTATTCCCCTTCTGCCATGCTGATTCCTGTGTTTCTGGCAATGCTTACACCTTCATTTTCCTTATGTATTACCTTAATGCGTCTATCTTGCTTTGCATACTCATCACATATTGCTCCGCTATCGTCCTTTGAACCATCATCTACTAAAATCAGCTCAAAATCCGAAAGTTTTTGTGAAAGTATTGACTTTATGCATTTGTGCAGATATATACCTGTATTATAAATCGGAATTATTATAGATAGTTTTGTCATCTTTTTCACTCTCCAAAGTATGAATTCTTGCGTACAAAAGTCCCAAAATCATATATGGAATCACATTCGGGCTTGCTGATATTAATCCAAGCTCAACTGATTGTTGCATCCAGACAACTAAAAACGCTGTTGCCAATCCATATACAACGCTATCATCTATCCATTTTATTGCTTTTGTCAGTATTTTGTAGCATACGCTTATCAAAATCATATAGCCAACGGTTCCGCCAGAAATAAGAATAGCAATCGCGCTATTGTGATACCAGGACTGTCCCATATCTCCATCACCAATAATCGGCGATTTTATCCACGTTTTAAAACCACTCTCCCACAACATATCTCTACCATTAAAGATTGGCTTGTTAAAAACCTCATAGCTCCAGTCGTTCAGAGCTTCAACCATCGGCATATCTTTTATAAGCACGATTATTATGGCAACAATTAATGGGAACAGCAGCGCCAACATAATGAGTGGTTTTCCATAAAATTTTCTGAATGGTATAATTGATAGTACACACAAAAGCATTACTATTGAAAATAGCTGTGCACTTCGTGATCCAAATGTGTTAATCAAATAAAGATATATCACTGAATATAGCACTATTCTACGTATATTTTTTTTATCCGTAGTATCTGCCAGCGATGCCATAAAAATTGTGTAGCTGAAAAATTGTGTCATTGAAACCGTATTTCCATCCCATCCATTAAAAACATCCGTTATATTTCCTATCGCTAAAATTCCCATGGCTGCAACACCGTATGCAAGCCCTATTAACTTAAATTGTTTTTGTTGGACAGTGAATATTTTAAATATTGGAATCAAAAGCCAAACCCAAATATAGTTTTCAATAGACTTTCCATTTCTTGCTTCATTTATAATTATCATATATACAATAAGGAACGCCACAAAAACATTCCCAAGAGTAAAGTTGTATTTTTTATGATAAATAACTATGCAGTATAGGAAAAAGGCCAAAACCATTATTTTTGCTTTATCGAGTATTTCATAGGCTTGGCCAAAACCTGTACTATACGTAAAGCCTATAAGCCATAGAAGTACACAAAAAGCTATAAGTATCAATTTTGTAATAGGCCTTACCGGTGTTTTTTCTACGTTCATGTTTTAATCACTTTCGTTCTGTCTTTACTTCTTTTTCTTGTAGTTGTAATATTGTGTCAAAAGCCAGCCTAGTGGCTTTAGTGTTATAACCAAGAACTTATACTTTCCCAAATAATTGTATTTATTGTCTTTGCTTAAAATATCAAACGCATTGTATCGGATAATGTACCCCACGCGTTCTTTGAGCGTTCTTGCCATATCAATACGCTGTCTGTAATAAATTTTATAACCTGTAGGGTTTTTTAGCATTGTCGACAAGATTGTGCCAGTTAGTCCATCCGGTTGGTACTCACAAATTGTAAGTACCTTTCCAAGAAGAAGCATTGTATATTCTTGGTCAATTCTGTCGTATACCACACATTCTGTGACAAATCGTTCTCCTATAATTTCCGGATATGGGTACTTCTTTAAAATATCTGTTCTATATACCAACGATTTTTCGCCATAACATTGATGTTTCTGAGTCAGGTCATACATTGTTGCAGTAATAATGCCACCCGGAAATTCACCACACAAAAGCTTGCCATCAGTGTCGGTTTTTATACCAATAATTCCGGCGACATTGTCGTCTTTAACGTCGCTCCACGCTTTTAGTATGCTTTCTACGCAGGTATTTGGCGTAAAATCATCAGAATCCACGCAGAAAAATAACTCGCCACTTGCATTTTGAACACCCGTGTTAAAAGCAGTATGCTTTCCGCCGTTTTCCTTGCGGATATATCGGATTCTAATCGTGGCATCGTTAATCCATTTTCGAACTATCTCTTCTGTATTATCAGAAGATCCGTCATCCACTATGAGCCATTCAAAATCGAACACAGTCTGTTCTTTTAAGCTGTCATAGACACGATTTAAAAGATTTCCACGGTTATAAGTTGGTGTAAATATGGTTAACATCCTATACTCCTCTATCTCTTTAACCACCTGAAACAATCGTTCCCAAAAATTCTATGGAAAAGTCTTGTTATTTTACTTCTTGAAATTTCGCCTTTTGAAAGCCAGGTTTTTGAATACCAATGGATAGAATGTGTGTTTTCTGTCTTATCCACCCTACCTGTTACGTCATCCAACGGATTAAAATATTCCTTTGGGTAAATGTTTATATCGGCAATGGTTTGCATTTCACAAATATCCTTTAATCCATTTTTAATAAGTATGTCGGTTATATGCTTCACAATCGTTGTTGTGTTATATGTTCCGTCTTCATTCGTAAATCTGAAGGTGCTGTACTCATCCATTATTTCTTTATAAATGGCAAATCCAGGTGCTGCAGCAATCCCTAACCCTGCTGCTACAGCTATACTCGGTTTCCCACCATCAATTTCACAACCCATAAATGCACCTTTTTCAAGGATATCATCGAAAGACTTTATTACTTCAACGTCGGTATCAAAATATACACCGCCGTGGTTATATATAATATCAAAACGTGCATAATCGCTGACAAATGCAAACTTCTTTGCATTATACGCTTCGCTTGTGTACGCTATTTTGTTTACGTCATAGTTTCTTTCGTTCCACTCTTTTATTTCATAGTCCGGAAAGTATTTTTTCCAGCTATCAATACATTTTATGGCAGACTTTGGCAGGGGATTCCCGCCGAACCAACAATAGTGAATCACTTTTGGTATCATATTAGTCTCCTTTCAAGCGTTTCTTGTGAAGGTATGTGTAAAGTCCCACAGGCAAAAGTCCTACCAAAATCGGTCTTAACATATAAACCAGGTTCTTTTTGCTAAGACCAAGTCTTTTTACTGCCAGGTATCTTACATACGCTTCATTTATTCTGTATCTGAATTTTCTGCGCTTTGTGGCATTTCTGTCGTCACGCATTCTGTAAAGAACTTCCGGCAAGTTGTAGCCTTTATAGCCCTTGGCATACATTTTTATCCAAAGCTCATAGTCTTCTACTCTTAAAAGCTTTTTTGATACCGAGTACCCGCCTACAGCATCATAAGCTTCTTTTAATACCATGCAAGGTGCGTGGCAAAATGGCGTGTTTTTTACAATGCTTTCACGCTTCGCTTCCCCAAAACCACCACTCCTACCAAACACTCCATTCTCGTCGAAACACTCCATCAGTGTGCTTACAATAGCATATTCGGGATTTGACTTTAAGAAATTAATTTCCTTTTCAAATCTTTCTGGAAGAGAAATATCATCCCCGTCCATTCGTGCCACATATTTTGTATCGGCATACTTTAAACAGTGGTTTAAGGTATAGTTAAGCCCCATATTCTTTTCATTTTTTATGAGAATAAACTTATCCGGATATTTCTCCGCATACTTCTTTGCAACCTGATATGTGTTATCGATTGATGCATCGTCGCACATAATCATTTTCCAGTCTGTATATGTCTGGTTCAAAATTGATTCTACGGACTCATCCAATGTATCAGCACAGTTGTATATTCCCATAAGGATTGAGATTTCAGGTTTGAGCATTTTGTTCAACCTCTCTTAAGTTAAATATTTTTCGCATAAAGTTGTTTTACTTGCTGTATAACTGCCTTGTTTCCGAATAAGCTTACTTTACCCATATTATATTCGCCCATCGCCTTTGTGTCGCCATTTAAAACTTCTTCAATCGCCCTCTTGCAATCAGTAACATTTTGAGCTTTAAAGAATGTCCCACCATTTTCGTCAATCAAATCGGCGTTTCCACGAATTTTTGTTACTACGCACGGAAGTCCGCTTGCCATTGCCTCCATAACCGAAACAGGCAATCCCTCTCGAATTGATGGAAACACAAACACATCAGCCATAGTGCATAATTCTAATATGTCATTTCTGAACCCAAGCAAATTTACCCTATCTGTAAGGTTCAGTTCTGAAATAATTCCATCTAAATACTGATGCAAATCGCCTTCGCCAGCAACTAAATAATGCACATTATAAAGGTCCTTTATGGCACGAATCACCGTTTCGTGGTTTTTGTTAGCATTAAGCTCACCAACCGATAACAACACCAACTTGTCATCAGCAATGTTAAGCTCTGCTTTTTTTGTTGACTTATCTATGACTACATCTTTAAACTTATCAATATCAACGCCCACTCCGGGCACATATTCCACTTTTTTTGCCTTTATTTCCTTTTGCGCAAGAGCATAATCTTCTTTGTTTATAGTTATAAGAACGTCTGTTAATCTTCCGCACAATTTTTCCATTGCATAGTATAACAACCAGTTTTTAAGCGGTGCTCCCTTATAAAAATGGAAACCGTGGGCTGTATAAAAAACTTTCGTTCCATTTTTTCTTGATCTTATACATGCAAGCCTTGTGCACAAAGCCGCAATGGGTGTGTGACAATGAACAATATCATAGTCGTTTTCTTCTACAATTTTTTTAATCTGTCCGATTGCCTTTATGTTTCCGCCACTTAAAGGTGAACGAGAACAAGAAATAGGATATATATTGCATCCCCAGTTATGATAACAGTCAGGAACAGGTGACTGAGATATATTTGTTGCAATATCAACAGTGTTCCCTTCTTGTGTCAATTCTTCAATCATTTTTGTGAAGAATCTCATCGTAATGCCAACAGTGGTTATATATAATATTTTCATTTTCTTCCTCTAGTCTTCATTTATATGCCAGCACCTAAATTTTTTAAACAATTACCCCTGCAATTTACATCATTTTTGCAGGGACTCCGCAGTATGTCCCAGGAACTTCTATATCTTTCACAACCGCAGCACCTACGCCTATTACCGTGTCACTTGTAATACTAATATTGTTCTTAACAGTAACTCCAGCACCCACATGAGTGCACTCTCCTACGCTTACCGTTCCACAAAGAACGGCACCTGGAGATATGTGAACAAAATCTGCCAAAACATTATCGTGCTCAATAGTCGCTCCGCTGTTGATTATTGCGTGTTTTCCTATTTTTGCATCAGCATTTATTATAGCTCCTGCCATAACGCAGGTTCCAATACCAATTTCTGCGCCTTTTGAAATGATAGCAGACGGATGGATTGCAGTATAAAACTTGAGTTCAGGGTTTTCTGTTGCAATCTTCTTTCTTACTGCATTATTGCCGATGGCAATAAAAAATTCTTTGCTTGAAAAGTTCTTGCTGTCTTTAATCTTACCTAGTACCGGATATCCAAAAATCTCCTTGGTTATGGTTCCGTCATCTAAAAATCCGCACACCTTGTCACCGCTCTTTTCAACTATATCTGCAACAACCTTGCCGTGACCACCAGCACCTATTATAATGACTTCTTTATGCATTTATCTGCTCCTTTGTTCCTGTAAATTCGCTCATTGTGGCTTGTCCCTCTTGGGAAATGCCCTCTGATTTTACAAATGCACTGATTACTGTTTTAAGTATAATTTTAACATCGCCCAAAAATGTGATGTTATCAACATATTCCACGTCCAGATCAAACTTTTCTTCCCATGATATGGCGTTTCTGCCGCTTATCTGTGCAAGACCTGAAAGCCCCGGCCTTACTTCGTGGCGTCTTTTTTGGTGGTCGTTATAAAGTGGCAAGTATCTTACCAAAAGTGGTCTTGGTCCAACCACACTCATATCGCCTTTTAAGATGTTGAACGCTTCAGGCAGTTCATCAAGGCTTGTTTTTCGAAGCATTCTGCCGAATGGCGTTAATCTTATATCGTCAGGAAGAAGTTCACCGTTTTCATCACGTGCATCAGTCATTGTTCTGAACTTATAAAGATTAAATATCTTTCCGTCTTTTCCCGGACGAGCCTGCTTAAAGATAACAGGGCTTCCCAGTTTCACTCGAACCAAAACTGCAACGATTATGTATAGCCAGGAGAACACCACTATTGCAGCAAGAGCGCAAAGAATGTCAACCAAACGCTTAAAAAACTTTTTATACATTAAAACAACCCCTTGATTATGTTTATTACTCTCATCTGTTCTTCTTCTGTCATCTTTATATCAGATGGCAGGCAAAGTCCTCTTTCAAATATGTCTTCTCCAACCACTTCATCTGCAACAGAAATGAAGTCGTTATTTTCATATACAGGTTGCATATGCATTGGTTTCCAGATAGGTCTTGACTCAATGTTTTCTTCTTCCAAAGCAAGTCTTATTTTCTCCGGTGTAACCTTTGCCATAGCTTCCTTGTTAATTGTAAAGCAACTTAGCCAGAAGTTCGGGTCTGTGTAGTCAAGATACGGATTCATTTCTACAGGGATGTCCTTAAACGCTTCGCAGTATCTTTCGTATATCTTCTTCTTTAGTGCTTTATGTTCTTCTAAGTGAAGTAGCTGACCACGGCCGATTCCCGCAACAATGTTGCTCATACGGTAGTTGTATCCTATCTCGCTATGTTGATAGTGTGGAGCCGGGTCTCTTGCCTGTGTTGAGTAAAAGCGTACCTTTGCAACTGCTTCTTCATCATCAGATAAGAACATTCCGCCACCTGATGTTGTTATAATCTTGTTTCCGTTAAAGCTTATGGCGTTATACTGTCCGAAAGTTCCTGTTTGCTTTCCCTTATATGTAGCGGACAAAGATTCTGCGGCGTCTTCAATCAAAACCACGCCGTTTTCGTCACAAATTGCTTTGATCTCGTCAAGCTTTGCAGGGACGCCGTAAAGGTTTACTACAACAACTGCCTTTACCTTGTCCTTATACTTTTCAAAGCCCATACGTAGCGCATCAGGGTCCATATTCCAGGTATCCCTTTCACTGTCGATGAATACTAAAGTTCCACCCTCATAAGTTACAGGGTTAACTGTTGCCGCAAAAGTAAGGTCAGAGCATAGCACAATATCTCCCGCCTTAACTCCCGCAAGTTTTACCGCCAAGTGTAGTGCGTGAGTTCCCGCTGTCATTGCAGCAGCAGCCTTGCAACCTAAATATTTTGCTACCTCATTTTCAAGCTCGGTTACGTTCTTTCCAAGCGGTGCAACCCAGTTTGTGTCAAAGGCTTCTTTGATATAAATTTGCTCCTCTCCGTGCATTGTCGGAGTAGAAAGCCATATTCTTTCGTTCATGTAAATTTCCCCTTTTATTTCATAGGAATTTTCTATGCAAAATCTATTTTTGCATACACGTATCGCCATAATACCATACATAATCATTGTACCATCTGAGGCGATATTTGTCAATAAATATATATTGGCACTTAAAGGACCAGCTTGGCAACAAAAAAAGAGCATATCCCTTTGGATATACTCTTTTTGATTTAACTATTCTTTAAGCAAGAATCTGTATGGATAGGAAAAATTGATTCAGAATCGCCGAAACGAACGGAGCGGTTACCCGAAGACGTACATCGGTACGCCGAGTGGTTCGTTAAGGCGATTATGGACAATTTTTACATCCATCACTCTTCTACTTCGAATCCGTCTACAGTAATTGAAACATCCTTATATGCCTGCATACCTGTACCAGCAGGGATAAGCTTACCGATGATAACGTTTTCCTTAAGACCAAGTAGTGGGTCAACCTTACCACGGATAGCAGCTTCTGTAAGAACCTTTGTTGTTTCCTGGAATGATGCTGCAGACAGGAATGAATCTGTTGCAAGAGAAGCCTTTGTGATACCAAGCAGAATTGGTGAGCACTTAACAAGGTTTTCACTTCCTTGAGCCTGAATCTTTTCATTTGCTTCTTCAACATCAAAGCGGTCAACCATTGAGCCGATTAGTAGGTCAGAATCACCTGCATCGTCAACTCTTACCTTACGAAGCATCTGCTTTGTGATGATTTCAACGTGCTTGTCGTTGATGTCAACACCCTGCATACGGTAAGTTCTCTGAACTTCACGTGTGATATATGCCTGAACGGCACGGCTACCATTGATACGAAGAATATCGTTAGGATATGCAGAACCAACTGTTAGTTCGTCACCCTTTTCGATAACGTCGCCATCAGCAACCTTAATTGTTGAACCGTAAGGAATTACGTAAGTCTTTGCTTCGCCTGCTTCATCGTTAGTTACTGTAACTTCACGCTTTCTCTTGCTTTCAGATACTGTAACCTTACCTGAAATTTCAGATAGGATTGCAAGACCCTTTGGCTTTCTCGCTTCAAAAAGTTCTTCAACACGAGGAAGACCCTGTGTAACGTCGGCACCGCCAGCAACACCACCGGCGTGGAATGTTCTCATTGTTAGCTGTGTACCAGGTTCACCGATTGACTGAGCCGCAATGATACCAACTGCTTCACCAACGTTAACAATTTTACCTGTTGCAAGGTTTATACCATAACACTTTGAACATACACCGTTCTTAGTACGGCATGTAAGTGCACTTCTGATTTTAACTGCTTCAATACCTGCCTTGATAACCTTGTCTGCCTGCTCATCTGTGATAAGATCGCCTGCAAATATCAAGATTTCATCAGTTTCAGGATGCTTAATATCGTCAACTGAGATACGGCCAACGATACGGTCCTTTAGTGGTTCGATAACTTCGTTACCGTCCTTAATAGCGCGAACAACTTCGCCTTCATGAGTTCCACAATCCTTTTCACGAACGATAACGTCCTGTGAAACGTCAACCAAACGACGGGTTAGGTAACCTGAATCGGCAGTACGTAGCGCTGTATCTGTAAGACCCTTTCTGGCACCGTGAGATGATACGAAGTACTCAAGTACGTTAAGACCTTCTCGGAAGTTAGCACGAATTGGGATTTCGACAGCTCTACCCTTTGTATCGGCCATAAGACCACGCATACCTGCAAGCTGACGGATCTGGTTAACGCTACCACGGGCTCCTGAGTCCGCCATCATGAAGATTGGGTTGAACTCATCCATGTGATCCATCATGGCTTTTGTAACCTTATCAGTTGTTGAACTCCAAACCTTGATAACTTCGTTATATCTTTCTTCGTTTGTCAAAAGTCCTCGACGGTACTTCTTAGCGATTGCATCAATCTGCTTTTCAGCTTCTTCAAGAAGTTCTTTCTTCTTTTCAGGAACTTCGATGTCGCTTACAGATACTGTAAGAGCACCGATTGTTGAGAATCTATAACCTGTTTCCTTGATAAGGTCAAGAACTTCAGCAGTCTTTGTTGTATCGTGGATTTTGATACACTTATCAATGATTTTACCAAGCTGTTTCTTTCCTACAACTTCGTCAATTTCAAGGTCGAACATTGTGTCTGAGCCTTCAGTTCTGTCAACAAAACCAAGGTCCTGAGGAACGTTCTTATTGAATACAAGTCTACCAACTGTTGCGTCGATGTTTCTTACATATTCAACACCGTGAACAGTCTTTTCTTTTCTTACCTTAATAGGTGTGTGTAGACCGATTTCCTTGTTGTAGTAAGCAAGCATTGCTTCATCTTCTGATGAGAAGTAATGTGGATGCCATTCTTCATTCTGGTCACGTTCTGGGTAATCCTTACCGCCGATTTCATCGTGCTTAACCATTGTTAGGTAGTAAGAGCCAAGAATCATATCCTGTGTAGGAACTGTTACTGGGTGACCATCCTGTGGTTTTAATAGGTTATTTGCAGAAAGCATCAAGAATCTTGCTTCTGCCTGTGCTTCTGGTGATAGTGGTACGTGGATAGCCATCTGGTCACCGTCGAAGTCGGCGTTATACGCTGTACATACAAGTGGATGTAGCTTTAGAGCGTGGCCCTCAACCAGCTTTGGTTCAAATGCCTGAATACCAAGTGTGTGAAGTGTAGGAGCACGGTTTAGTAGTACCGGATGTTCCTTAATAACATCTTCAAGTACGTCCCAAACTTCAGGTTTTACCTGTTCTACCATTCTCTTGGCACTCTTAATGTTATGAGCAAGACCTCTTTCAACAAGCTCTTTCATAACAAATGGCTTGAATAGTTCGATTGCCATTTCCTTTGGCACACCGCACTGATAAATCTTCATTTCAGGTCCTACTACGATAACTGAACGTCCTGAGTAGTCAACACGCTTACCAAGTAGGTTCTGACGGAAACGTCCCTGCTTACCCTTTAGTAAGTCAGAAAGTGACTTAAGTGCTCGGTTTCCAGGGCCTGTTACTGTTCTTCCGCGACGTCCGTTATTGATTAAAGCGTCAACAGCTTCCTGAAGCATTCTCTTTTCGTTTCTGATAATGATGTCAGGAGCACCAAGCTCTAAAAGACGTCTTAAACGGTTGTTTCTGTTAATAACTCTACGGTACAAATCGTTAAGGTCAGATGTTGCGAAACGTCCGCCGTCTAGCTGTACCATTGGTCTTAGATCCGGTGGAATTACCGGAACAATTGTCATAATCATCCATTCAGGACGGTTGCCTGATACTCTGAATGCTTCAATTGTTTCAAGTCTTTTGATAATCTTTGCTTTCTTCTGTCCCTGTGAACCTTCAAGCTCTGCCTTTAGCTCTTCTGAAAGTGCGTCAAGGTCAATTTTCTTTAGAAGTTCAAGAACTGCTTCAGCACCCATACCGCAAGTGAACTTATCACCATACTTTTCATAAGCTTCACGGTATTCCTTTTCAGATAGAATCTGCTTTTCAGTAAGTTCTGTCTTTCCAGGGTCAGTTACGATATATGATGCAAAGTATAGTACCTTTTCAAGGTTTCTTGGTGAGATATCAAGGGTTAGTCCCAAAGCTGATGGAACGCCCTTGAAGTACCAGATGTGAGATACTGGTGTTGCAAGCTCAATGTGGCCCATTCTCTCACGACGAACCTTTGCCTTTGTAACCTCAACTCCGCATCGGTCACAAACAACACCCTTATATCTTATTTTCTTATATTTACCGCAGTGACATTCCCAGTCCTTTGTAGGTCCGAAAATCTTTTCGCAGAAAAGACCGTCTCTTTCCGGCTTTAGTGTACGGTAGTTAATTGTTTCCGGCTTTTTAACTTCGCCGTGGGACCAGCTTCGGATGGTTTCCGGTGAGGCTAATCCAATTTTTATGGCTTCAAAGCTATTAAATTCTAACATATCTTAACCCCTCCTTATTCAAAATCATCCATTGAAAGAAGACCATCTGTTGCATCTTCTTCCTCGTCGTCCATATATGAGTAATCATCATCTATGTCTTCTATGCTCATTTCGTCCTCAATATCGTCTTCGAATGAAAGTGGAACATCGCCCTCTTCCATTGTAGCAATAAGATCGCTGTCTGGCATAGGTGAATCGTCATCGTCAAGTGATGCGTCAAGGTCAATTTCCTCTCCGCCCTTGCCAAGGATTCTGATGTCAAGAGCCAATGCCTGAAGTTCCTTAACCAATACTCTGAATGATTCAGGGATACCTGATTTTGGAATGTTTTCGCCCTTAACAATTGCTTCGTAAGTCTTAACACGTCCTACGATATCGTCTGACTTAACTGTCAAGATTTCCTGAAGTGTATAAGCAGCACCGTAAGCTTCAAGTGCCCAAACTTCCATTTCACCGAATCTCTGACCACCGAACTGGGCTTTACCGCCTAGAGGCTGCTGAGTAACTAGTGAGTATGGACCTGTTGAACGTGCGTGAATCTTATCGTCAACCAAGTGGTCAAGCTTCAAGTAGTACATGACACCGACTGTAACAGGGTTGTCGAACTTATCACCTGTTCTACCGTCATAAACAGTTGACTTGAATGTGCCAGGAAGATCAGCTAGCTGGAATGCCTGCTTTAGGTCTTCATCGTGAGCACCGTCAAATACAGGTGTTGCAATCTTAATATATTCTTTCTTGTCAGCTAATTGCTTGTCTTTTGCATCAAGAATTACCTGCTTATAAGCTTCGTCAACAGTGATAGCTTCTAGCTGTTCACGGCTCTTTAAGCTTAGTGTTCTGTATGCATAGCCAAGGTGCATTTCAAGAACCTGTCCGATGTTCATACGAGAAGGAACGCCTAGAGGGTTTAGTACGATCTGAAGTGGTGTACCATCTTCTAGGAATGGCATATCTTCCTGTGGAAGTACGCGAGAAACGACACCCTTATTACCGTGACGACCCGCCATCTTGTCACCCACAGAGATCTTTCTCTTCTGTGCGATATAACATCTTACAACTTTATTTACACCCGGTGAAAGCTCATCGCCGTTTTCACGAGTGAATTCCTTAACGTCAACAATGATACCGTTTTCACCGTGTGGTACACGAAGTGAAGTATCACGAACTTCTCTTGCCTTTTCGCCGAAGATTGCACGAAGAAGTCTTTCTTCAGGTGTAAGTTCGGTTTCACCCTTTGGTGTAACCTTACCAACTAAGATATCCCCTGCACGAACTTCAGCACCGATTCTGATGATACCTTCTTCGTTAAGGTCTTTTAGTGCTTCTTCTGATACGTTTGGAATATCTCTTGTGATTTCTTCTGCGCCAAGCTTTGTATCACGAGCTTCACATTCGTATTCTTCAATATGAATAGATGTGAACATATCGTGCTTAACTAGCTCTTCTGAAATAAGAACAGCGTCTTCGTAGTTATAACCTTCCCAAGTCATAAATCCGATAAGAACGTTCTTACCAAGAGCTAATTCACCGTTATCCATAGCTGGACCGTCGGCAATAATATCACCCTTTTCAACGTGTTCACCAACTTCAACGATTGGTCTTTGGTTGATGCATGTTGACTGGTTTGAACGAGCGAATTTGATAAGCTTCTGTGTATATTTTGAGCCTGTCTTGTCACCCTTGATAACAACTTCGTCAGCTGAAACCTTAACAACAGTACCGGCTTCCTTCGCAACTACAGCAGAACCTGAGTCACGGGCAACTTTGTATTCCATACCTGTACCAACGATTGGTGAGTCAGTTGTTAATAGTGGAACTGCCTGACACTGCATGTTTGAACCCATTAGTGCACGGTTCGCGTCATCGTTTTCAAGGAATGGGATACATGCTGTAACAACTGATACAAGCTGTTTTGGAGATACGTCCATATAATCAATCTTGTCAGGTGATACTTCTATGATCTCATCACGGTAACGTGCTGTTACCTTCTTGTCTAAGAAATGACCTTCTGCGTCTAGTGGTTCGTTTGCCTGTGCAACTGTGTAAGCGTCTTCTTCATCAGCTGTCATGTAAATGATTTCATCTGTTACAACGCCCTTTTCTTTATCAAGCTTTCTGTAAGGCGCTTCGATAAATCCGTATTCGTTAATTCTCGCAAATGTAGCAAGTGATGTGATAAGACCGATGTTAGGACCTTCCGGTGTTTCAATCGGACACATTCTGCCGTAGTGAGAATAGTGAACGTCACGGACTTCAAATCCGGCTCTGTCTCGTGACAAACCGCCAGGACCCAAAGCTGAGATACGTCTCTTGTGACGAAGTTCTGCAAGTGGGTTTGGCTGGTCCATGAACTGTGAAAGCTGAGATGAACCGAAGAATTCGTTAATTGTAGCACTTATTGGTCTGATGTTAATAAGTGTCTGTGGTGTAATAACTTCCATGTCCTGTATTGTCATTCTTTCACGAACAACTCTTTCCATTCTTGAAAGACCAATTCTGAACTGGTTCTGTAAAAGTTCGCCAACGCATCTTACACGACGGTTTCCGAGGTGGTCGATATCGTCGATTTCGCCGATGCCGTTTGCTAAACAAATTACATAGTTAATAGAAGCAAACATATCTTCTTCTGTGATATGCTTTGGTGATAGGTTGTCAATATTAGCCAAGATCTGTTCTTTTGCATCTTCATCATTTTCCGCATTGTTCAAGATTTCCAAAAGAATGCTCTTTCTAACCTTTTTGTAGTGAACGTCACTTACGTCAAAATCGCAGTATTCTGTAATATCAACCATGCCGTTTGAAATTACACGCACTACCTTTTCGTCAACTAAAAGTTCAACGAAGTCAACACCTGCTTTTTCAATTGCAAGTGCCATATCAAGTGACAATGTGTCGCCCTTTGATGCCAAGATTTCGCCTGTTAGTGGGCTTACAACATCAGTTGCAACAACCTTGCCTGCGATTCTTGCGCCAAGAGCCATTTTCTTATCATATTTATATCTACCAACGTGAGCAAGGTCATAACGCTTTGGATCAAAGAACATATTTGTAATTAAGCTCTCTGCGTTTTCAACGTTTAGTGGCTCACCAGGACGAAGTCTCTTGTAAATTTCCAAAAGCGCTTCATCACGGCTTGTTGTTGGGTCTTTTTCAAGTGTAGCTGTGATAAGTGGGTCTTCGCCAAAATACTCTAAAATTTCAGAGTTTGTCTGAATTCCCATTGCACGCATTAGTACTGTTACAGGAATCTTTCTTGTACGGTCAATTCTTACTGAGAATACGTCATTTGAATCTGTTTCGTACTCAAGCCATGCGCCACGGTAAGGAATTACAGTAGAGGTATATAATGGTTTACCTGTCTTATCTCTTGTAAATTCGTAGTACATACCAGGAGATCTTACAAGCTGGCTGACGATAACACGTTCAGCACCATTAATAATGAATGTTCCCTGCTCTGTCATAAGCGGGAAGTCACCCATAAAGATTTCCTGTTCCTTAATTTCCCCAGTATCGTGATTGATAAGTCTTACGCTAACGCGAAGCGGAGCCGCATACTTTGCGTCTCTTTCCTTACATTCTTCTACTGTGTACTTTGAGTTGTAATCGATAGTGTAGTCATAGAACTCCAAGCTTAAATGTCCTGAGTGGTCTGTAATTGGAGAAATGTCGCGGAACACTTCCTTAAGACCTTCTTCAAGGAACCATTTATAGGAATTCTTCTGCACTTCGATAAGATTCGGCATATCCAAAACTTCATCGATTTTGGAATAGCTGAGTCTTCGGTTTTTCCCTAAATGAACCTCATGTACCATTCTTTTATCACCTCGTCAAAAATTTTATACGGGATTTACTATACATATCAAATATTTCGAAAACTACTCTTGATTTTTAAAAAATCCTGTGCTATAATAGTAACAACACTTGGCGAGTAGCGGATATTTATCCCATATTATCACCATAGTACAATATACAATGTTATCATATTTTTTTCAATATGTCAACAGGCATATTGACTTTTTTTTCAAAAAATTGGAATTTCTAAATTTATGGAGTGAAAATAATGCCTTATTTTTCAAATGACAACAAATTCACCGCTGTTCCGACAGAATTTATAAAGAAGCAACTTCCACAGGCAAACCCTACTTTCGTAAAAGTTTACTTATATCTTTTAATGCTTTCATCAGAAAACGCAAACGTAGAGTTTTCCGATATTGCCGAAGCATTGGGACTTTTAGAAAGCGACCTTATGCTTGCGGTTCGTTACTGGGAATCCTGCGGTGTAATTACTAAAAACGGTGATGCCATCTGCTTTGGTGCAGGAAACACTGCCACAGAAAAAAGTGCTGACGAAATCCAGCCTGAGAAAAAGCCACACACCGAAAACCTTGCAGAGATAATTGCAAATGACAGAAGCCTTTCTGATATGTTTATGGTTTCACAGGAAATTTTAGGAAAAACAATTTCTGAGCAGGATATGGAAACAATTTACTGGTTCTATTCCGAACTTAAAATGTCACCTGAAGCAATCCTTCTTCTTTTGGAACACTGCGTATCAAAAGGCAAGACAAGAATGAATTACATAGAAAAGGTTGCGGTTTCCTGGAGCGAAATGGGACTTATTAACGCTGAAAACGTGGCTCTTTATATAAAGAATGAAGAGCAGAAAACAGGATTTTTATATTCCATTCGCAAGATTATGGGAATCGCAGACAGAAGCCTTTCACAGATAGAAGAAAAGTACCTTTTCAAGTGGCACGACGAAATGGGTATGGAAGAAGAAATGATTGCCCTCAGCTATGAATATTGCATTATTCAGACAGCAAAGCTTTCTTTCCCGTATATGGACAAAATCATAACTCGCTGGGCACAAGAGGGAATCCGCACAGTGGCTGACGCTGAAGAAGATAACCGCAAGTTTAAAAAACGTGCAAAAACCGATGGAAATGCTTTTGGCGATAACCTTTATGACCACGATGATTTGGAAAAGTTAACAAGAGGATAAAAATATTAAAAGAAACCCTTCAGTAATTTGGGTTTCTTTTTTTTGCAGAATTTTGAGGAATGCGAAAAAATAGTGCAGAAAGGACGAAAGGAAGCGTCTGGTTCCCTGACGCCCTGCCCGACGGCGTACGTGTGTACGCCGAGTGGTCCCTTTCGTTCTTAGTAAAAAAAGAAAACCGAAATATCGGTTTTCTTTTTTAACGTTCTGTGCATTTTTTACCATTCCTACTTTATGCCAAGTGCATCTTTTGCCAGCCTATCTACCATATCGTTGTATTTATCACCCGAATGGCCTTTTACCTTGCAAAAAGTTACATTTACGAATTTTGACAGTTCGTCATAAGCCTTTTTATAGGCGATGGTTCCGTCCTTATTAGTTTTCCATCTGCCTTCTGCCCAAGCTGATATGCCCTCATAGTCATAGTATATTTCTATATCACGAATGCCGTGCTCTTTGCAGTATCTTATAACAAATTCTGCGCCTTTAATTTCCCCTGCCACATTTCGCATTTCGGCAAGGTCTTGGTCATCAAACTTTTCTGAAAAAGTCAGCATCTCGCCACCAACAAAGATCACTGCGCCAAAGGAAAACTCTTTTGTTTCTATATTATAACTTCCGTCAACGTAAGCCTTGGTTACGTCTTCCGTCATAAAATCAAAGGTTTCCTGACCACCGATACCCAAAAAGGAAAGGGCATCTTCTCTTTTTGTAAATGATTTGTACTCCGCTCCCGAAAAACCGTCCACCTGGGCCTTGCACTCATCCCAGCTTTCAAAAATCCCGATTTTTCTTCCGTTTTTAACTGCGTAATACTTCATAACTTTCCTCGCTTTTACAAAAAACGGGCGAACATGTCGCCCGAATTTTTATACTTATTCTACAACCACTTCAGCATCTTCTGATGTGGCATCTCCAGCCTGAGCAGCTGCTTCTTCTTCAGCTTTTCTGTTTTCAAGCTCGATTGTGTCAACAGTGTTTCTTAGTTCACCCCAAGGTGTTTCAGCTGTAACTTCGTCACCAAAGCCATACTGTGCCTTAAAAGCATCAACCTTATCTGCACCGCCGATGTAATCAGCAAGTAGGATTCCGCCTTCAGCGATTCCCCAAGGTGTTTCTTCTGTTACGTCATCCTGGAACTTTAACATAGCCTTTAATGTGGCAAAATCAAGTCCGTTCATTTCAGCAACTATACCTGTAGGAATTGAGTAGTAAGCATTTGCTTCTGTTGTATCACCAGGCATATCTTCAGGCAAGTGATATGCTTCAAGGAACTCAGCAAGAGTAATTCCCTGTGCATCTGCAATATCCTGAATAGTTTTTCCGCTGATATCAACATAGCCAAGCTTGTTGTACTTATTGAAATTCATTGTTGATGTTACAACTGCTAAAATAACGATAACTGCTGCAACTACGATTGCAATGATAGCACCCTTCTTTGAGCCCTTTGGAGCTTCTTCTGGAATTTCTTCTGTAGCTTCAAGTTCTTCTGTAGCTTCTTCAACTGCATCTAGTGCTTCTTCAATAACTTCTTCTACAGTTTCTTCAGTAGCTTCTGCTACTTCTTCAACGATTTCTTCTGTAACTTCTTCAGCTACGGCTTCTTCAGCCACTTCTTCAAGAAGTTCGTTTTCTAAGTTCTTATTTTCTTCCATTGTAATTTCTCCTTATTATATATTAGCCGTGGTTGTGGCCTGTGTGGTCAGCCTGCATAATAGCAAGTGCTTCTTCCTGTGTCATATCGCCTGTGATTTCAGGTGGAAGCTGATTCTGTGCTGCAAAATCTTCAAAGCTCATATCGTACTGATTTTCAGCCATCTTTGCCATTGGAATTTCCATCTGTGCTTCGTTCCAAGGAGTGTCATTTGCTAAAGCCTCAATTCCGTACATAGCTTTAAATTCTTCAACTTCTGTGTCTTCAAACTTTGCAAAGTTTTCGATTGTCATTTTGCTAAGTAGCTCATCTGCTGTGCTTTCTGCTGTAAGACCTGAATCTGCAAGTCCCACCTTTGCAAGGAAGTCTTCAACTGACATTTCCTCTTCCTGTGCAACCTGTGCTACTGTCATAACCTGTTCTTCTTCTACAACAGGCATATTAGCCTTAATCTTGTCATAAGCAGCCCATCCGCCTACTGCAGTAACTGCTACGATAACCAAGATTACTACTATATTAAATATTATACCGCTCTTGTCCTTTTTTGGTGCCACCTGCGGTGCCTGTTCTTTTCTTAGTTTCTTTGATTTACTTTCGCTCATTTTAAATGTTCTCCTTCCTTATAGGTAAAAGTATTCTTATAATACTATACCACTTTTTTTGTAAAATTGCAACATTATTTTTTTGAACAGTTTGTGAACTTAACAAAAAAAGCGATGCTGTTGCATCGCTTTTTTCCTATTTAATTAGTGTGAAGTATCCTATAACAATAATTGCGAGCACTATTCTGTACCAACCGAATAGCTTGAAGTCGTGCTTTTTAACGAAGTTTACAAGGAACTTGATTGCTAAAAGTGAAACCACATAAGCCACAACCATACCCGTTAAAAGCACGCCGATATCAGTTCCTGTTAAAATTCCTTCATATGTAACAATTTTCAAAAAGCTTACGCCGAACATTATAGGGATTGCCAAAAAGAATGAAAATTCTGCCGCCAAGCCTCTTGATGCACCAACTGTCATAGCACCCAAAATGGTAGAGCCTGAACGTGATGTACCAGGGATTATGGAAAGCACCTGAAAAAGTCCGATTATAAGAGCTGTTTTATAGCTCATCTGGGAAATCTCGGTGACTTTTTCCTTTTTCTGCATATTTTCTACTATTATAAATGCTATACCGTAAAGTATCAATGTTGTGGATACCACCTGCCAAGTTTCGAACTGTTCCATATAGTCATTGAACAAAAGGCCGATAACACCTGCAGGGATGCATGCCGCAATTACCTTGAACCACATATCCCAAGTGCCCTTTTTCTCTTCCTTTGTTTTTGATGGTGCAAATGGGTTAAGCTTCTTAAAGTAAAGGGTCACAACCGCCAAAATTGCGCCAAGCTGTATTACGTAAAGGAACAAACTTTGCGCCGTAAATCCTGCATTGCCGATAAACTCGTTCACTAAAATCATATGCCCTGTTGAACTTACAGGAAGCCACTCGGTTATACCTTCAACAACGCCCAGTATAAGGGCTTTTAAATATTCAATCATTTTACTTCTCCATTTTATTCACACAGTCACAAATAAGGTCAACTGTTGCGTCTACGCCCAAAAGTCCCACATTGATACACAAATCATAGGTTGAAAGGTCATCCCATTCCCTGTCTGTGTAGTAATTATAGTGTGTTTTTCTCTGTTTTTCAATTTTAATGATCTGGTCCTTTGCCTTTTTTGAATCAAGGTCATAAAGTCTTGAGATTCGCTCTATTTTCTTGTCCATATCGGCATACAGGAACACTCGCAATAAGTTTTCATGTCCGTCTAAAACATAGTCAGCACAACGTCCCAAGAAAATGCAAGGTCCTTTTTTCGCAGTTTCCTTTATGAAGTTTGACTGACCAACAAAAACCTTGTCATTGATGTGCATTTCATACTGGATAACGTCGCTTATTCCACGAAGTCCGCCACCTGAAACAAGGGTGTATAAAAGGCTGTTTGTGGCTCTTTCGTCCACCTTTTTAACAACATCAGGATGTGCGTTTACCGCTTCTGCCACGCCTTCTGAAAATTCGTCATCATAAAGAGGAATTCCCAATTTTTCTGAAAGTTTCTGGCTTATCTCCTTGCCTCCGCTTCCGTATTCTCTTCCAACTGTAATTATAGTTTTCATAAAAAGCATCCTCCTTACATTATCTTTTTTATAAACTCGTCAATATCAATATTTCCCAAACTGTTATCAATAACAAAATCGCAGTTTTCTCTGTAGAAACTATCGTCTTTCTGCGCATTTATGCGAAGTTCAGCATCTTCTTTAGAAAGTCCATCTCTTTCCATAATACGCTTTTTTCGTGTCTCCTTATCGGCAACAATCCCTACCATCATATCGCAGGAAATTCCGCTTTCGATTAAGGTGGCACCGTCTGCTAAAACCACGTCGCTTTCTTCTTTTTCCATCTTATTATATATGCTCTCAAGAATGTATTTATGCGTGATTTCGTTTAGTTTTTTAAGTTTATCAGGGTCGGAAAATACGATTTTCCCAAGTGCTCTTCGGTTTATTTCGCCGTTTTCCAAAATTTCTTCACCGAAATACTGGGTAACTTCCTTAGCGCAAGGTGTGCCCTTTGCCATAATCTCACGGGATACAAGGTCGCAGTCAATTACAGGAATGCCTCGTTCCCTAAGGCGACCTGACAGGTGACTTTTTCCGCAACCTGAACCGCCTGTTATTCCGATGAGCTTTTTATTTTGCATCATACCAGTTATCACCCTCCGACATATCCACCAAAAGCGGTACCAAAAGTGTTGCCGCATTTTCCATTTCTTCTTTAAGAATTTTTGAAACCTGCTCTTTTTCTTCCAAAAGTGTTTCAATTATAAGTTCGTCGTGTACCTGAAGTATCAGTTTTGACTGTAACTTTTCAGCTTTTAAGCGGTTATAGATTTTCACCATTGCAAGCTTTATGATGTCCGCAGCACTTCCCTGAATTGGTGTGTTTAGTGCCACACGTTCACCAAAGGAACGGGTGTTGAAATTCTGCGATGT
>JAZOOY010000019.1:0-9445 GCA_045655325.1 Clostridia bacterium | reverse complement strand
ATATCAGCACCCATTCGCATTAGTTCTTCGATGTGCTGAAATCTGTTTTCAAAAATGTTTTCAACAAATACACTTGCACCGTTGCAAGCTGTTGCCAGTGCCATAAACGGCGACTGTATATCTGTCGGGAATCCCGGATATGGCATAGTTTTTATTGTGCCCACACTCTCAAGCCTTTTGGCAGGAGTAAGCACCACCTTATCCTTTTCGGCATAAACCCCCGCTCCCATATCTTTTAAGATATTGAGCATAGCACCAATGTGGTTGCTGTTCACTTTTTTTAATACAACAGTACCGCCGGTTATCGCTCCGCAGGCAAGGTATGTAGCCGCCACAATTCTGTCAGGAATTATAGTATGCTCCACGCCGTAGAGCTTATGTACCCCCTGAATTTCGATTGTATCGCTTCCTGCACCCTTTATTTTAGCACCCATACGGTTTAAAAACCGCTCTAGGTCCACAATTTCAGGTTCTCTTGCCGCATTTTCAATCACTGTCACACCGTCTAAAAGGCAACTTGCAAGCATTGTGTTTTCGGTAGCACCCACACTTGGAAAATCAAGGTGGATTTTTGCTGCCGACATATTAGACCCGTCACAGTGAATGAATCCATGTGATTCGGTTATCTCAACGCCCAGTTGACGTAGTGCTTTTAAGTGCAGGTCAATGGGCCTGTTCCCGATTTCGCAACCGCCGGGCATTGAAACCTCTGCCTTTTTGCACTTTGAAATAATTGCGCCCAAAAAAATTATGGAAGAGCGCATCTTTCGCATTAGTTCGTCAGGGATTGTGTACCCTGAAATTGTGGAAGAATCGACTTCAATCGAGTTTTTCTCCCACTTTACTTTGCACCCAAGATTTTTAAGTACCGAAATGGTTGTTTCCACGTCGCTTAAATTGGGGCAGTTGTAAATTATATTTTTTCCATCGCTTAAAATTGCGGCAGCCAGGATTGGCAGTACAGCATTTTTTGCTCCCTGAACGTCAATTTCGCCTTCAAGCCTGTGTCCGCCGTCAATTATCAGTTTACTCATAGAAACACCTCCTGCTCCCTTATAAATTCATATAGTATAATATGAATTTTGCCGAACAATGTTCCTATGCTCTATGGTTTACATAACCATACTATTTTAGTATATCAAACAATTAAAACAAAATCAACTTTTTTCACTAAATTGTTCCAAAAAGGCTTTATCCTCATCGGTAAGCTCTGCTGTTTTTAGCATATCAGGACGCTTTTTTAAAGTTGTCAAAAGTGCTTGCTCACGCTTCCACTTTTCGATGTTCTTGTGGTGGCCTGATACAAGAATTTCAGGGATTTTAACACCCATGAACTCCTGTGGATGCGTGTACTGCGGGTGTTCTAAAAGTCCTGAAAAATGGCTTTCGTCTGTGTATGAATTCTCGCCTGCCAAAACTCCCGGTACCATACGTGAGATTGAGTCAATCACTGCCATTGCAGGGATTTCGCCGCCGGTTAAAACAAAGTCACCAATGGAAATTTCCTCGTCCACAACCATATCTAAAACTCGCTGGTCAACGCCCTCATAGTGACCACAAAGGAAAACTATGTGGTCCTTTTTTGAAAGCTCAATTGCCTTTTTCTGGTTAAATACCTTACCCTGTGGCGACAAAAATACTGTGTGCGGTTTTTCTGTTAAGCCACTTGCCACACTCATATACGCATCATAAATAGGCTGAGGTGTCATAAGCATTCCGCCTCCGCCTGAGTATGGGTAATCATCGGTATTTCTGTGCTTGTCCTTTGAAAAGTCCCTGATATTTATAAAATTCATTTCTAAAATCCCTGCAGTTCTTGCTCTGCCGGTTATACTTCCGCCTAAAACAGCCTCGAACATTTCAGGGAACAGCGTTAAAACATCAAACTTTATCATTCGTCTTCAAGCCCTTTTGGTATTTCTATAATTATCTTTTTATTCTCTATTTCAACTGACTGTAAAACACCGTCAATAATTGGAACAAGAAGATTCTTCTTGCCCTCTCTTTTTATATCGTAAACATCATTTGAGCCTGTTCCGAAAACGTCTACCAAATCACCGATTTTGCCATTTTCGTCAAAGACTTCACAGCCGATTAAGTCTGCAATATAGTAAACACCGGGAGGAAGTTCCCCAAGCTCTTCTCGTGGCACCAAAAGAGTCGCATTCTTGAGCTTTTCCGCTTCTTCAATTGAAGTAAGCTGATTAAATGCCACAATGATGTTATTCTTCTGGTACTTGATATTCCTAATATCAAGTCTTGTTTCCTCGCCACGCATTTTTGCAATGCAGAACTTAAGCTCTTCAAAAACTTCCGGTGAGTCTGTCCAAGTAACAATCTTCACTTCACCGCGAAGTCCGTGAGTATTGATGATTTTTCCAACTTCTAAAAAGTCCATAGTTATGGATTCCTTTCTTTTCATAAAAAGGCACAAGGCAAAAATACCGTAGCTATGGCGTTTCTCTGAAAAACATGCTGCGGTATTTAAGTTAGCCTCTTATATTAAAATAAGTGCCCACTGACACTCATTTTAATTACCTTATTGAACAATATCAACAGATACGTGCATATTTTCCATGCTCGCAGCTGCCTTTACAACGGTACGGATTGCCTTTGCAATCTTTCCCTGCTTGCCGATAACCTTGCCCATATCGCCATCTGCGACACGAAGCTCCAGGGTAAGTGAATTGTCACCCTTGATTTCGGTAACCGAAACCTCATCCGGATGCTCAACCAAGGCCTTGGCAATTACTTCTAAAACTTCTTTCATTACTGAAATCTCCTTACATAATACCCTGTTTCTTTAGAAGAGCCTTAACAGTATCTGTTGGCTGAGCGCCGTTAGCAATCCACTTCTTAGCCATATCTGCATCGATTGTAACTGTTGCAGGGTCTGTTAGTGGGTTGTATGTTCCGATTTCTTCTATGAATCTACCATCTCTTGGGTATCTTGAATCAGCTACTACAATTCTGTAGAAAGGAGCCTTCTTTGCACCCATTCTTCTTAGTCTCATTTTTACTGCCATGTTGTTTCACCTCCAAAATTAATATTTCTTTTGTATATTAAAGCCTTGTGGCATCAATATCTTAAAATTTTCCGCCGAAGCGTTTCATTTTCTTCATAAGCTTTCCACGGTTGCCCGTCATCTGCTTCATCATCTGACGCATTTGTTCAAACTGTTTTAAAAGCTCGTTTACGTCCTGAACTCTTGTTCCGCTACCTTTTGCAATTCGCACCTTTCGGCTTGCCGCAATAATCTTTGGATTATGTCTTTCCCCAGGCGTCATTGACTGAATTATTGCTTCGGTACGCTTCATTTTTCTTTCACCGTCAGCTTCATCAACCTTATCAAGCATCTTTTTATCAACGCCAGGTACCATACCAAGAAGCTGTGTGATTGAGCCCATTTTTTTAATCTGCTGAAGCTGTGAAAGGAAGTCGTCCAGGTCAAAAGTCTGCTCACGCATCTTTTTCTCAAGTTCTTCCGCCTCTTGCTCTGTAACCATTTCCTGAGCCTTATCAATAAGGGTCATAACGTCGCCCATACCAAGGATTCGGCTTGCCATTCTGTCAGGATGGAAGGCCTCAAGCTCGGAAAGTTTTTCACCAACTGATGCAAACTTTATCGGCTTGCCGGTTACTGCTTTTACAGAAAGCGCCGCACCGCCACGAGTATCGCCGTCAAGCTTTGATAGGATTACGCCGGTGATTTCAAGCTGTGAGTTAAAGTGCTCAGCAACATTTACGGCGTCCTGACCTGTCATTGCGTCAACAACCAAAAGTGTTTCGGACGGATTGGTTTCTTTTGTGATTTGTGAAAGTTCTTCCATAAGAACTTCGTCTATATGAAGTCGACCTGCTGTATCTATGATAACAGGGTCGTTTCCATGCTTTTTAGCATGCTCAACTGCTTCCTTTGCAATCTTTACGGGGCTTACGCCATCACCCATTGAGAAAACTGCAACGCCAATCTGGTCACCCAAAACCTGTAACTGCTTAATAGCCGCAGGACGGTAAACGTCACAGGCAACAAGCAAAGGACGTTTGTCAAAGTTTTTTCTAAGGTGTAGTGCCAATTTGGCAGATGCGGTAGTTTTACCCGCACCCTGAAGACCACACATCATTATAACTGTTGGTGCTTGTTTTGCAAATTCAATTCTTGCGTTCTCTGTTCCCATTAAGGTTACAAGTTCGTCACGAACAACCTTTAATACATTCTGGCTTGGCGTAAGGCTTCCCATAACCTCTTCGCCCATAGCCTTTTCAGAAACAGTTTTTATAAAATCTTTTACAACCTTAAAGTTAACGTCAGCTTCAAGTAGTGCAAGCTTAACTTCACGCATTGCTTCTTTAATGTCTTTTTCTGTAATTTTTGCTGTGCCCTTTAGCTTTTTGAACACACCGCTAAGCTTTTCACCCAAGTTTTCAAATGCCAACGTTTTCACCACCTTTAAAGTCTTTTCTTAATCTCTGCAATTTTTTCTTTCACACTGCTATCATCAGGAATCCCTGCCTCAACTTCTTCAACAAGCCTTGATATTTCCGCAAACCTTTTTGCCATACCAAGTTTTTCTTCGAAGTTTATAAGATGGGCTTCGCCTTGTTTTATAAAGGCTCTCGCTCCTTGGCGTGATACTCCTGTATCTTCGGCAATTTCTGCCAGCGACAGGTCCTGATTATAGTAAAGGTCAAGGCTTTCCGCCTGCTTCGGTGTTAAAAGTTCTCCGTAAAAATCAAGAAGAACGCTTACCTGCAAATCCTTAGCCAGAACCCTCACCACCTTTTAGTGTAAACCAAAAAAACTTTACAGGTGCTATTATATACCATTATTTTGGCTTTGTCAATAGGTTTTTATAAAGTTTTTTTTGCATTTTTGCGGGCTGTCAGGGATGCCAGCCCCTACGATACATTTTATTTGTTTTTACACAAAAAACGCAAGACTAATCTTGCGTTTTTTATCTTTATTAAAGTTCTATATCATATCCACCGGCGATGAATCTTCTTAATGTAATAACATCTCTTACGTCTACACTGCCGTCTTTATTGATGTCTACCGCATTTTCGTTTACTGTTACATCATAACCGCCAGCTATAAATCTTCTCAAGTTGATAACGTCTCGTACGTCTATTGTACCGTCATCATCCAAGTCGCCAAGCTTGTAGCTAGGTGCAAGTTTATCAATAAATTCTATCTTTTTATGACCGCATACCAAGCAGGTATATGTCTTTTCGCCTGTAGCATCTACCGTTGGCTCAAGTGTTACAACACCCTCATCAAAGGTATGTGCTTCTGTAATCGTTTCACTACACAAGCATTCTTTCTTGTGGTTTTCGTCGCCGTCTGCCACAAAGTCGCCATATGCGTGCACATGGTCTGTTTCAACAAGGAATCTTGGCTTTAGGTATCCAAGTCGTTTTTCAAGCCATGTCTTCATGTCTTCAACAACCAAGTCATAATTAGCATCTTTCCAAAGATGTCCTGTAGCACTTGGATTGCCCACTCTGATATACTGCCACAAAGCATAGTTCATATTTGAACTTGGTGAAAGCTTTTCAGCGTGTCTATCAATTGTTCCGCCATCAGATAGTGCTTCTTCAAGCATTGGTAGTGCTTCGTTTTCAAAGAAGTTTGCAAGTCTTGCCTTAAATATAGGAATATTTATAAGTGCCTTTGCAAGGTAATGGTAGTCCTTAATACTTGCGTCAATATACTTTGTCCAGCCTGTTCCGAATGTCATATCCTGGTCCCACAAAGGTCCGGCATACATAATACCGTCTACATCTTTATTGAAGAACACTGAAGAAATGAATCCGTCAGGGTTCAAGCCAACTTCCTGAATGGTGAAAATCTTAACAAGGGAATCAATGTCTACATATTCGTAGAAGTATTTTCCTGTCTGCTCGTTATAGCCTGTGTATTCACCCTTTTCATTAACCGCATAAACTGCGTCTTCAAATTCCTGATAATACTCGCTTATATACTTAACCGCATTTTCACTTAGATATTCAGGAGCCTTTAGGTTGAATGCAACGCCCTGTCTTGTCTTAAATCCGTTTATTTCGTCAAACTGTTTATGGTTCAATTCAATAAGGTACCCGCCTGTGATGTCTTCAGGGTCAGTAAGACCAACTGTGTACTGATACATCTGACCGTATTTGTTATAGCCTGTTGCAGTTGTTTCAATATCACCATACTCAGGGTTTAGCTCTTCGTAAAGCTCTTCCATATCAGTAATATCAATACCTGCAGACTCTACTGAATTCTTTTCACCAACGGTATATGTACCACGGTATTCGCCGTCATACCAAAGGTTTATCCAGTCAAGATTTGCTGTCTGGTCCATATCCATTTGGCGAGCCAAGTCCTTCATAAACTTATCGTGCATCATTGTTGCATCGCCATAGTTTGCAAGAAGCACCCAGGTTTTTATCTTTTCGCCATTATTTAATAAATCTGTCTTTTTGTCAAGCTTAATCTGATACGCCTTTTTAGGGAAATGTGCAAAAGTTGAGTTTCCTCTTGCCTTGATTTCGGAAAGAGCGCCGTTATAAACCTCTTCACCGTCTGTGTTTATAAGGTTCATACTTCCCTTTGCTTTGTTTGACTTTGAAGCATCAACAAATTCTCTACCCTTTGCATCAGGGTCCTGGCTTGTTATGAACATAGACATAACATTTGTTCCCTGCATAACAACCAATTCCATTAGCTCTGCGTCACCAGTTGCTATTTTAATATTGTATGTGCCGTCTGACATAGAAGCTATGCTGTCTAAATCCAACGTCACAGCGTTTTCGCCGTCAACCAACACCAAGGATTTGCTTCCCAAATCGCCTGAAATCTTCGCTTCTTTTCCGATAATATCGCCACTTGCAACAAAGCTAAGTTTTAGGTCATTAATATCTGCATGGCCTGGTAGCATAATGTAATTCATACCAGACTTTGAAATCATTTTGATTTCATTTTCACCAACATTAGTCTTTACATCGCTTAACATTCCATGGTTGGTTGTTACTGTAACATCTGCCCATTTTGCACAGTTAAAAGTACTTCCCTTGCCGTCTGTTGATTTTGCTGATGTTGCAACAGAGAAAGTATATTCAGTACCTGGTTCAAGACCTGTCACCTTGTAGCTTGTACCTGTCGCTTCACCCAGCTTTACTCTTGTAACTTTTCCACCATCCTGAGGTTCTGCTCTGTAAACTCTGTAATAATCCGCTCCGATAGCCACATCCCATGTAAGGGTAACCGAGTTTACGCCTGCCTGTGCTTTGAACACTTTAACACTTGCAGGAAGAATGTTGTACTCAAGCTTTGCTTCGCCATAGTAGTTGCCTCTGCCTGTAAAGTTTACATATGCCTTACCAATACCCATGTCATTTGTCCATGTAACATACACATCACGCATAGTATTATCACTTTTTAAGGTATTGTCATTTGACCAGTTAAGTGCTGTTTTGCCATCAAAGGATACATAAGTATTAGGACGCACACCTGCATTTGTTTTTTCGTAACTTGGTGCGTTAGCAGATTCTCTTGGATTATCTACAGTTCCGAAGTTTATAGTAGCAGTTGAAATGTCTATACCAACAGTTCCGCAAACTGTACACTTGTGATCAGCATCCCAAGAGTGGCCTTTCGGGTATGTGAACTCACTTTCCTGTGTTTTTGCGCATTCGGTACAGGTATATGTAATCTTTCCGCCCTTTACACATGTGACAGGGTTTTGCTCGCTTGTGACATGGCTGGTTCCGTCAGCGTGGTGGTGGTACATAACGCCTTCGGTAGCTTTCCACTCATCTTCTGCAAATGCTGTGGTGGATAGTGCCATAAACGCACTTGCCATTAAGCTGATTATTAAGGTATAACTAAAAATTCTCTTTTTCATAAAATCATCCTTTCCTTGGGATTTTTTAAGAAATAATTTTCTATCATAATGGATATTCCGCCTATCTTTACTGATAGGGACAGTTCCCCATTTTAATTTTATGTAATTATACCATACGCAGGTTTATTTGTAAATACCTTGTTTTTTCCAAGAAAAAAACTCTGCCAAAAGACAGAGTTTTGATTATAAGCAAATTTATTTCCATTGGGATAGAAAAAATTGTTCAGGATTGGTGAAGTTCGCCGATTATGGGCGATTTTTACATCCCAAAGATTATATACCGTCGTAAAGCCCCTGTGCACAAAGGTCAGCAATAGCCTTCTGAACTTCTTCCTTATCTTCACGGTATGTAATTCCGTACCACTTATCCTTATTTGAGTATGTTTTAACTGTTGCAATTCCTGCTTTCATTAGCTTATCAACAGTATTTGGAATTAGGCATTCGTCCTTCATAAGGTCAGCTGTTTCCATAAAGTTCTTGAATTCCTTTTCAAGTTCTGGGAAGATTGCCGGTGTAAAGCCCCAAAGGTTCATTGAAACCTTTTGGTCGGCTGGTAGCTGTGTCCAAGTTGCACCGTCATCATCTGTATACTGCATATCGCTATTTATCTTTGTTCTTTCAACGATATCCTTTAGGTTACCGTCTTCGATTACGCAACAACCTCTTGCAACTGTTCCGTTTTCAGAAACTGTCTTATCAAGGTCATAAGCTACCATACAGAAATCAAAGCCTTCAGCCTTTGCAAGGTGGTCGTGAATTTCTGTAAATGCGTTTGCACCATAGTAATCGTCTGCATTGATAACAGCGAATGGTTCTTTAACAGTATCCTTACAGCAAAGAATTGCGTGAGTTGTTCCGAAAGGCTTCTTTCTGCCTTCAGGAAGAATTGAAACATCCTGCATAACGTATTCAACGTCAATTACCTTTTCAATCTTCTTTCCAACGATTTCCTTAAAGTCTTTCTCGATTTCTTCCTTAATAATAAATACGATTTTATTAAAGCCTGCCTTTTTTGCATCATAAACAGAAAAGTCTAGTAGAACTTCTCCGCCAGGGCCGATTGGCTCCATCTGCTTAAGTCCGCCAAAACGGCTTCCCATACCTGCTGCCATAACTACTAGTGTTGTGTTCATTTTTCATTCCTCCAAACAAGTTTATATTTAAACCCTCATTTTCTCATTATAATTATAGTAATATTTTGAAATTTTGTCAATATATTTAAAGTAAATTGACTATTTCTACACCCCATAAACCCAGGAAAAACGCCAAATTTTTATATCTCCAAAACTTTTTTAATTTTTTTTAAAAAAATGCTTGACAAATAGTGTTCTTAGTGATATAATCATTTCTGTTGTCACGTATATGTGTCATTTGGGAGTATAGCTCAGCTGGGAGAGCGTCTGCCTTACAAGCAGGATGTCACAGGTTCGAGCCCTGTTACTCCCACCAATAACACTTTTTTCTTATATGTGGCCCGGTAGTTCAGTTGGTTAGAACGCTAGCCTGTCACGCTAGAGGTCGTGGGTTCGAGCCCCATCCGGGTCGCCATATTTTTTT
>JAZOOY010000018.1:0-39168 GCA_045655325.1 Clostridia bacterium | reverse complement strand
GTAGTTGCTATGCAACTGCGATTGACTTTTAATATTTAATTAGAACTTACCCTGCTCTGCTGCTTCCTGGATAGAAACTGCAACTGCAACTGTCATACCAACCATTGGGTTGTTACCAGCACCGATAAGACCCATCATCTCAACGTGAGCTGGAACTGATGAAGAACCTGCGAACTGTGCATCTGAATGCATACGTCCCATTGTATCTGTCATACCGTATGAAGCAGGACCTGCTGCCATATTATCTGGGTGAAGTGTTCTACCTGTACCACCACCTGATGCTACTGAGAAGTACTTCTTACCCTGCTCGATACATTCCTTCTTGTAAGTACCTGCAACTGGATGCTGGAATCTTGTAGGGTTTGTTGAGTTACCTGTGATAGATACGTCAACGCCTTCCTTGTGCATGATTGCTACGCCTTCACGAACATCGTCTGAACCGTAGCAACGAACCTTTGCTCTTTCTCCGTTTGAGTAAGCTGTTTCCTTTACGATCTTAAGTTCGCCTGTGAAGTAGTCAAACTGTGTCTGAACGTATGTGAAACCGTTAATTCTTGAGATAATCTGAGCAGCGTCCTTACCAAGACCATTAAGGATAACTCTTAGGTCTTCTTTTCTTGCCTTGTTAGCTGATCTTGCAAGACCGATAGCTCCTTCTGCTGCTGCGAATGATTCGTGACCTGCTAGGAATGCGAAACACTTTGTTTCTTCACGAAGTAGCATAGCTCCTAAGTTACCGTGGCCGATACCAACTTTTCTGTCGTCTGCAACAGAACCAGGGATACAGAATGACTGAAGACCAACACCGATCTTTTCAGCAGCGTCAGCAGCCTTTGTGCAACCGTCCTTAATAGCGATTGCAGCACCTACGATGTAAGCCCAGCAAGCGTTTTCGAAACAGATTGGCTGAATACCCTTAACAATGTTATATACATCTATGCCCTTATCGTCACAGATTTTCTTTGCTTCTTCAATAGAAGAGATACCGTGCTTTGCAAGTTCTGCATTGATCTGGTCAATTCTTCTTTCATAACTTTCAAATAATGCCATAATTTTAGTACCTCCTCTTTATTATTCGCATCTTGGGTCGATAAGCTTTGCAGCATCATCAACTCTACCGTACTGACCTGAAGCCTTAGCTAGTGCTTCGTTTGCGTCCATACCCTTTGCGATCATTTCCATCATCTTTCCAAGGTGTACAAACTTGTAACCGATAATCTGGTTTTCATCGTCAACTGCGATCTTTGTTATGTAACCTTCAGCAAGTTCCAAGTATCTTGGACCCTTGTCAAGTGTTGCGTAAGTTGTACCAACCTGTGATCTTAGACCCTTACCCAAGTCTTCAAGACCTGCACCGATTGGAAGACCGTCTTCTGAGAAAGCAGTCTGTGTTCTTCCGTAAACAATCTGAAGGAATAATTCTCTCATAGCTGTGTTAATAGCATCACAAACAAGGTCTGTGTTAAGAGCTTCCAAAATTGTCTTACCAACAAGGATTTCTGAAGCCATAGCTGCTGAGTGAGTCATACCTGAACAACCAACAGTTTCAACAAGTGCTTCCTGAATAATACCTTCTTTAACGTTTAGTGTTAGCTTACATGTACCCTGCTGTGGAGCACACCAGCCAATACCGTGTGTAAGACCTGAAATGTCTTTTACTTCTTTAACCTGTACCCATTTTCCTTCTTCTGGAATTGGAGCAGGACCGTGATATGCGCCTTTAGCAAGTGGGCACATTTCTTCAACTTCGCGTGAATATTTCATTTCGAAATTCTCCTTTCAATATTTAATGCCATAAATAGCCACTATGTTAATTATATCACAAATTCCCATATTTGCAAGCAAAAAACAACATTTTTTTCGTGTTTTGGCAAAAATAAATGGAAGTAGCAACGTTTTGCCACTTCCATTTGTAAAATTTATTAACTAACCTTTTCACGAACCACTTTCGGAGCCTTGTCGTTTGTGATGCATTCCTTATGGATAACGCACTTTGTAACGTCAGGTTCTGATGGAATATCGAACATAATATCGGTCATTGTTTCTTCGATAATTGAACGAAGACCTCTTGCACCTGTATTTCTTGAAAGCGCCTTTTCTGCAATAGCTTCAACGGCGTCCTTATCAAATGATAAGTCAACTCCGTCCATTCCCAAAAGGCTCTGATACTGCTTAACAAGGGCATTCTTTGGCTCTGTTAAAATCTTCACCAATGTCTTTTTGTCAAGTTTATCAAGCTTTGCAACAACAGGAAGTCTTCCGATAAATTCAGGTATTAAGCCGAATTTTAGTAAATCCTGCGGTGTGATTTGTCTTAAAAGTTCTGAAATATCCTCTTCTTTTTTGCTTTCGATAGTTGCGCCAAAACCAAGATTTCTCTTGCCCACACGGTTTGAAATAATCTTTTCAATGCCGTCAAATGCACCACCGCAAATGAACAGAATATTTGTTGTATCAATCTGTATAAATTCCTGATGCGGATGCTTTCTGCCACCTGTTGGCGGAACAGATGCAACCGTACCTTCTAAAACCTTTAAAAGTGTCTGTTGAACGCCTTCACCGCTTACGTCACGGGTGATTGACACGTTCTCACTCTTTCTTGCAATCTTGTCAATTTCGTCGATATAGATGATACCCTTTTCCGCAGCTTCAATGTCATAATCTGCTGCCTGAATAAGCTTTAAAAGGATATTTTCAACGTCTTCACCAACGTAACCTGCTTCGGTTAGAGTTGTAGCATCGGAAATTGCAAAAGGAACGTTCAAAATTCTCGCAAGGTTCTGCACAAGGAATGTTTTTCCTGATCCTGTTGGTCCAACCATTAAGATATTGCTCTTTTGGATTTCAACATCGCTTACGTCCTTGTTTGCAATTCTCTTGTAGTGGTTATATACCGCAACCGCAAGGATTTTTTTAGCATCTTCCTGACCGATTACATACTCGTCTAAGATTGCCTTTATCTCTCTTGGCTTTGGAAGGTCATCAGGTGTGCCGAAATCTTTTGCGTCAAAGTCACCTGCCACAATCTGCTGACACTGTTTTACACATTCGTCACAGATAAACACGCCAGGTCCTGAAAGAAGCATTTTTACTTCTGATTCAGCCTTTCCGCAAAAAGAGCATTTTAGCTCGTTTATATTTTCTGTTTTAGACATTTAATTTACCTCTTTATTTTTCGTTACGGCTTGTAATAACTTCGTCGATAAGTCCATAAGCCTTTGCTTCCTGGGCTGTCATAAAGTTATCTCTTTCAGTATCTGCCATAATTACGTCTATTGGCTGACCTGAACGCTCTGCCATAATTTCGTTAAGATGCTTCTTTATAGCGATAATTCTTTCAGCGTGAATCTGGATATCTGTTGCCTGACCCTGAAGTCCGCCAAGAAGTGGCTGGTGAATCATAATTTCACTGTTTGGAAGAGCAAATCTCTTTCCCTTTGCACCTGCAGTCAATAGGAATGCACCCATTGAAGCTGCCATACCGATACAAATTGTTGACACGTCGCACTTTATGTACTGCATTGTGTCATAAATTGCCATACCCGCTGTGATTGAACCACCAGGGCTGTTAATATAAAGCTGGATATCCTTATCAGGGTCCTTGCTTTCAAGATAAAGCATCTGCGCAACAACAAGGCTTGCAGTTGCATCGTTAACCTGATCGCCTAAGAATATAATTCTGTCCTCTAAAAGTCTTGAGAAGATGTCGTAACTTCTTTCTCCTCTGCCTGTTTGTTCTACTACCATTGGTACTAAACTCATAGTCTACCATCCTTTCTTAATTTAAAGAGCATAACGCAAAAAGCGTTATGCACCTTTAAAAGACTCTGCCCGTAGGCGTCTTTACTATTTATCCTTCCCCGGTATGCTAATTATTCAGCGTCTTCAGCCTTAGCTTCTTCGCCTTCAGCCTTTGTTGCAGCCTTCTTAGCACGTGGCTTTGTAATCTTTGCCTTTTCAACAAGCATATCAATAACCTTGTTCATAGCAAGTTCTTCACGGATTCCGTCAATATCAGCATCCTGCATTAGGCTCTTTAGCTTATCAACTTCCATGTTGTACTGCTTAGCCATTTCAGCGATTTTTGTATCAACTTCTTCGTCTTTAACTTCAATGTTTTCAGCCTTTGCAATAGCTTCAAGAACAAGAGTAGTCTTAATCTGTCTTTCAGCCTGTGGCTTCATATTTTCCTTGAATGCTTCAGGAGTTGAGCTTGTGTACTGAAGATATGTTCCAAAGTCCATACCCTGATACTGAAGTCTCTGTGCGAAATCCTGCATCATTCTGTCTGTCTGATCGTTGATCATAGCAGCAGGTACTTCTACCTTACAAGCCTCAACAACCTTTTCAATTACAGCGTTTTCTGTTTCAGCCTTAACCTGATCAGCTGCTCTTGCTTCTAGCTTTTCACGGATGCTCTTCTTGTATTCTTCAAGTGTATCAAATTCGCTTACTTCTGATGCGAAATCGTCATCGATTGTTGGAAGTTCACGAGCCTTGATGTCGTGAATCTTTACCTTGAATAGTGCTTCCTTACCTGCAAGATCTGGTGCGTGGTATTCTTCAGGGAAAGTAACAACTACGTCAACATCTGCGCCTGCCTTTTTGCCGATTAGCTGATCTTCAAAGCCAGGGATAAATGTGTTTGAACCAAGTTCAAGTTCATAACCTTCGCTCTTTCCGCCATCAAATGGAACACCGTCAACTGAGCCGTCAAAGTCAATTGTAACGATGTTGCCCTTCTTAGCAGCCTTTCCTTCAACAGGAACGATTCTTGCGTTTCTTGCCTGAACCTGCTTAACTTCTGCATCAACGTCTTTTGCAGTTACATTGTGCTCAATTTTGTTTAGCTTTATACCAATATATTCGCCAAGTTCAACTTCTGGCTTTGTTGTAACCAAAGCTGTGAATACAACTGGTTCGCCCTTTTTGATTTCGTCAACGTCGAATTCAGGACGTGCTGCAGGTTCAACACCTGCTTCCTTTAGAGCTTCCTCATAGCTTTCTGGAAGAACCATATTGATAGCATCATCGTAAAATACTGCTTCTGTGTAGTACTTTTCGATAACTGCTCTTGGAACTTTACCCTTTCTGAAGCCAGGAACGTTGTACTTCTTTGCATTTTTTGCATAAGCCTTGCTCATTGCATCTGCAAATTTTTCAGTTGAAACTTCAAATGTTAATTTTACTAGATTTTTTTCTACTTGTTCTGATTTAACTGCCATTGCGTTTAAATCCTCCTCATCTAATTGTACGGTGGCATACTCCACCATTTTTACATCCTAATTATTATACCACAAATATATAAAATTTCAAGCATAATTTGGTATTTTATTAAAAAACACTAAAATTATATGCTAATCCGCTATTTTAACAGGCATAAATTCACGATAATCGCAAGAAACAAGGGTATATTCAATGCCGTCTAGCTCACCCTCAAACACGTTTTTTATACCGCCTGAATGGATATGCCCAAAGATACATTTTTTAATGTTATTTGCCTTTAGAAATTCTGTCATTTCATTGTTTTTATAGTCTTTTAAAACAGGTGGGAAATGAGTGAAACAGATTATGTTGTCAGGGAATTTTGCATCCTTAACCGAAAGGTCAAGTCTCAAAATTTCTCTGTCATAAATCTTCTTATCTTCCCCAAAAAGCTCCGGGCTAGGTGTTGTCCAGCCACGGCTTCCGCAGATGGAAATATCCTTATATTCAAAGGAATTGTTCTGCAGGAAATAAATATCCTTATATCCCATTTCCTCCACGTACTTTTTGAGCTTGTTCATAGTGGTCCACCAATAGTCGTGGTTACCCTTTAATATGATTTTTCTACCGGGAAGACTGTTTAAAAAGTCAAAATCGGCCTTTGCTTCATTAAGATAAGTTGCCCATGAAAAATCACCGGGCATAACTACTGTATCCTCCTCGCCAACCACCTGTTTCCAGTTGGCTTCAAGTCTTTCAACATAGTTTTCCCAGTTCTTTCCAAATATATCCATAGGCTTATCAACACCTAAAGGAAGATGCAAATCTGAAATTGCAAAAAGTGCCATAAAATTCCCTTTCAAAAACAAATGGGTCAAGATTACCTTGACCCACTTTTTTGTCATAAAACTTTACCCAAAAAGTCAATGGTTCTTGGGTGCTTTGGATTATCAAAAATCTCTTCAGGAGTTCCCTCTTCCAAGATAACACCATCATCTATGAAAAGAACTCTGTCTGCCACTTCACGGGCAAAGCCCATTTCGTGAGTTACACAAACCATTGTCATTCCGTCTCTTGCAAGCTCTTTCATAACTGCAAGAACTTCGCCTACCATTTCAGGGTCAAGCGCTGATGTTGGCTCGTCAAAAAGCATAATATCAGGCTTCATGCAAAGTGCTCTTGCTATTGCCACTCTCTGCTTCTGTCCACCTGAAAGCTGTGACGGAAACGCCTCTGCTTTATCAGTAAGACCCACTTTTTCAAGTAGTCTCATCGCCTCCGCCTTTGCTTCTTCCTTTGTCATCTTTTTAAGATCAACAGGAGCAAGCATCAAATTGCGAAGAACATTCATATTTTTGAATAAATTAAAGTGCTGGAACACCATACCGATGTTCTCACGAACTTTATTTATATTTACCTTTTTATCGTCTACGTGATAACCGTCTACTATAACCTGTCCGCTTGTTATTGTTTCAAGTCTGTTTATACATCTTAAAAAGGTAGATTTTCCTGAACCTGATGGTCCGATTACACAAACCACTTCGCCCTCATAAATGTCTGTGGAAATGCCGTTTAGAACGTGCAGACTTCCAAAACTTTTTTTAAGGTTGTCCACGTGGATTTTTACATTTCTAGTTTCTGCCACGATTCAAGCTCCTTTCCAGTGCATTTGCAACCTGCTGAAGTGCAAGGATTACAACAAGGTACATAACTGCAACAATAGTCCATACCTCAAATGACTTAAAGGTTATAGCGATAACATTCTGCGCCTTGTTAACAAGTTCCGGGAAACCGATAACTGACAGAATTGATGTATCTTTTAGTGTGATAATAAACTGGTTTACGATACTTGGAATCATATTCTTGATAGCCTGTGGAAGAACCACGCGGAACATTGATCTCCAGTATGTAAGTCCAAGACTACGTGCAGCCTCCATCTGTCCCTTGTGGATTGACTGTATTCCTGCACGGATTATTTCTGACATATACGCACCGCAGTTTAAAGCAAGACAGATAGTTCCTGCCTCAAGTGCTGAAAAGACTATGTTAGTACCGAATATAGTTTTTAGTCCGTAAGGTACGCCGTAAAACACAAAGAATGCCAAAACAATCATTGGCACACCACGAATTAAGTTTACGTATATCTTGGAAATAGCGTTTGCGACTTTGTTATCTACAACGCTTGATAGACCAAATACTATACCTAGAACACATCCGAATAACAATCCCCAAAGTGCAAGAAGCAAGGTTTGTCCCATAGCCGAAAGCAAGAGCGGGCTGTACGTATTTAAAATTTGGCTCATAGAGCAAAAAGCCTCCCTATACATTCTATAAGGGCATCGGTTCCCCCAATGCCCTTACAGTTAATTTTTGTTAAATGATTAGCCAAGATATTTTGCAATAATCTCGTCGTAAGTGCCGTTAGCCTTAATATTTGCAAGACCTGCATTGAACTTGTCAACTAGTTCCTGGTTAGCGCTATCAAAGATTGCAAAACCGTACTGTGCAGGGTCATTTTCTGTTCCGTCAACATACTTCATGTCAAGTTCGCCGATTTTGATGTTGTACTTTAGGATTGGTGTATCGTCAAGACAAGCTTCTACCTGACCACCCATAACTGCCTGATACATATCAGGTGATGTTGAGAATGTTACAACTTCAAAGCCGTATTCGTTCTTAATGCTTTCAGCATACTGGTTGCTCATTGTACCGTTCTTTACAGCAACTTTCTTGCCAGCAAGATCAGCAAAACCTGTGATGTCAGAATCCTTAGCTACTGCCATACCCTGAGTCGCATCATAGTAACCGTCTGAGAAAATCCAGCCTGATTCTTTTCTTGCATCTGTGATTGAAGCACCAGCGATCATGCCGTTAGCCTGACCAGCCTGGCAAGCAGCGATAGCTGCATCCCAACCAACGTACTGAAGGTCATATGTAAATCCCTGGTCTTCTGCAATAGCTGCCAAAATGTCCATATCGATACCAACGATGTTGCCGTCAGCATCCTGGAATTCAAATGGGCTGAAGCCCTTATCTGTTGCAATTACATAGTCTGCGCTGTTACCTGCACCGCCACATGCTACAAGTGACAAGCACATAACTGCTGCTAAAATTAGTGATAAAAATTTCTTCATTTTTCATTCCTCCAAATTTCTATTTTTTACTCACTTTAACAAAAATATACTTTATTATAGCACACTTATTTCGAAAAATCAAGATTTTTCTGTACCAAGTGTTAAAATTTCATAAGGTTTTACTTTAATCTGCCACTTATCGCCGTCAGCTTGCAGTGTTTCAATCTTTTCTTCTATCACATTACTCCTGTAAAGATTGTTTATTACAGCAGTTTTTTTGATAGTTAAAACCTGTTCTTTATCTGTGTAATTTGTCCATCTGGCGATTATGTCATTACCATTCATTTTCTGCTTGAACGCGGTGTGTTTTAAGCCCTTACCACTCCAGGAAAGAATTTCATTTGAAAGTTTTTCGCCACTAAATCCTGACACCTGTGCTACTGTAAACGGATACTGAAACTCTGCAAGCTCGCTTATAACATCTTCTTCCTTTTGGAATGGAATAATACAGTATTCAAAAGTCAAATCCTTTTGTACCTGTGAAACTTCTGTCGGGAATACGCCCCAGTCACCCATTTCACCAACAGAACGGACAAGGGTTACAGCGATTGTATCGCCCATAGTTTCGTACTCATAAAGACCGATGTTACCGATTGAAAGTCCGCCTTTATCGTCTGCCATCATTACAAAGCCCTGCTGATGCTCACATCCGCTTGGATATGTCCAGGTCGGCTTGTGTGCGTTATTTCTCTTTGCAGATTCAAACACGGATTCTGCCTTATGAGTTTTTGCATCAAGTCCTGTTGGGAAAAGGACACGTAAGCGGTGGTCTTTTGCATTGTTTGAAAGTTCCGTTTTAACGTCAAGTCTTTTTGAGTCCTTTTCAAGGGAAATGTATGACACAATTTCAAGGGTTACCATTTCCTTACTTCTTCCCGCTTTTCGTGCCATTATCGGTGCGTGATAAATCATATTATCCCTTAGTCTTTCATCACCCTGTTTTGGCACTTTAAGTTCTACTGTAACCTTGTATTCGGTTACATATTCTTCATTCCTGGTAAGCTCTATCTTGGCAGGCTTTTTTCCTGACAGTATCGGCTTATCAACAGTCGGGATATATGTATATTCATGACCTGTATCCCCTGTATCTTCAAATCTCAAAAGGTCACAATAGCATTTTCCTGAAACCTTATCCAAAAGGTCTATTGTTCCGTTTTTGTTTATTGTAGCCTTTAAATACTTATTTTCAAGAACATTTTTCGCCTGTTTCTTTGGCTTTTCTGCCACCTTTTCTGTCTTTCTTATTCCATACACCTTATATCCCATAGACGGCACATCTTCTGCAAGGAATGTTATCGTTATACGCTCTGCAATATAGCGCTTTCTGAACTCACGTTTTGGAAGGTCATAGCAAAACTCACTTCTTCTGTTTGAAACCGTACAAGGGATAACATTTCCCTTTTCATCAACAAGCTCGTACTCGCCTTTATAAAGGTTTTCGTGAACTTTTTTAAGATTTTCGTGAACATCCTTTTCACTTCGGCAGAAAGTACGGTTTACGTCAACATCGCACTCTATCAGTTTGTTTCTCTTTCGTGACATTGTGTTGAACACCGCAAGAGTTGAATCACATTCCGAAAAAGCGGATGTGTCAATATGCTCTTTTAAGTATTCAAGATCCTCGTTTATAACCGCCTCTGCACTTTGTCTTACCTTGTCAAATCGGGTCTTCATTTCAAGACTCACTTCATCACAACTGCAACAGCAAATTGAATCATGTGTATGGTTTTTCATAAGGGTTTTCCATGAATATAAAAGCATATCATGTGGATATTCTTTACCCAAACTTGATGCAATAACGCTTAGTGGTTCTGCAACCGTTTCCAAAAGCAGTTCGCACTTTCTGTTCATAATCTTAAGGTCAACATTTGATGATGCTGTGTTCACAAGATTGAACCAGCCGTCGGTATCCTGACCGATAAGCTCGCCAACAACAGGCTTTTCGTCCTGTGGAATAGACTTTGCAACAATATCCATATAATCGCTGAAATTAGAGTGAATAAAGTTGTATTCAGGATACTTTTCCTTTGCCTTTTTAAGCGCTTCGGTTAAATTTATCTGAACAGGCTCATGGTCACAACCGTTCATCAAAAGAAGTTCATCACCTGATGCATATTTCTCTGCATTTTTAAGAGTTCTGTCCCAATATTCTTCTATATTTTCTGTTGGAATTTCCATTCCGTTTGAGTACCAGTTCAAGAACACAACAGCAGGAATTTTTGTGCCGTCAGGTGACTGCCAATAGATTTCAGAATACTTTGACGCAAACTCGCTATCTTCCAGAACTTCGTTGTTATTACCAATTCCCTTAACTCCTCTGCCGAAAGCAACGCCTTTCATTCCTGCCTGAGAAAGGATCTGTGGCATCTGACCAACATTACCGAAAGCGTCAGGAAAATATCCTACCTTGGTTACGTCGCCAAGTTTCTTGGCAAGGTCTGTTCCTACCAAAAGGTTTCGTACATTTGCTTCTCCGCTTGTTAGAAATTCATCCTGAAGAACATACCAAGGTCCTACCCTGAATTTTCCTTCTGCGATAAGCTTTTTAATCTTTTCTGCATTTTCAGGCTTTATCTCAAGATAGTCCTCAACCAAAGCAGTATGGCCATCCAAATGAAAACTTTTGAAATCAGGGTTGGTTTCAAAAAGCTCAATACATTCATCTATCAAAGTCAAGAGTTTAGCTCTGTGTGCTTCAAAAGACATATACCATTCTCTGTCCCAATGGCTGTGAGAAATAATATGTACGTTCTTCATAGTGAATTCCTCCAAAATGTACAATTTGCTTTTCTTTGATTCTATCATAACTTATTTTGTTTTTCAAGCAAAAACACAGTTCTTTTTAAAAGAACTGTGTTTATTTAACTTTTTGGTTTTGGCTTGAAAATTAACGCTGCTAAAATGCCAAATACACAGGCAGCACATATTCCCGCAGCACCTGCCGTTAAGCCACCTGTGAAGATGCCGAGAACCCCGTTTTCCGCTACGGCTTTTTCAACGCCTTTGCAAAGGGTGTACCCGAATCCCGTAAGCGGTACGGTTGCACCTGCACCTGCAAATTCCACCAACGGCTCGTATACGCCGAAAAGCTGAAGCACAACGCCAAGGCATACAAAAGAAACCAGTATTCTTGCAGGCGTCAGCTTGGTTTTATCAATCAAAATCTGACCCACAACACATATAAGTCCACCCACAACAAATGCTTTTAAATAGTCCATTTTATCACCTTTCTGTATCTATCACTAAAGCGTGAGCGATTGACGGGATTGTTTCACCCTGAAACAAAAGTTGCGGGTTCATTAAAGCTCCTGTTGCCATTAATATCATACGTTTGATATTACCTCTTTTTAATTCCTTGAAAATGTGTCCGCAAAAAACACTTCCGCAACATCCGCAACCGCTTCCGCCTGCGTGAACGTCCTGAGCCTTTATGTCAAAAATCATTTTCCCGCAATCCTTGTGTTTTGGATAGATGTTATATCCCTCTTTATCCATAAGCTCACAAAAAACGTCCGAGCCTACTGTTGCAAGGTCGCCTGTTACTATTACGTCGTAGTCTTCAGGGTTTGTTTTAGTATCTTGAAAAAGAGCTTTGAGAGTATCCGCCGCTGCACCTGCCATTGCACCACCCATATTGTTTACGTCGCTTATGCCCATATCAATGATTTTCCCTGTGGTTACGGCTTTGATATATGGTCCGTCGCCGTCCTTTTTTAAAACTGCAGCACCCGAGCCTGTCACCGTCCACTGTGCCGATGGTGCACGCTGACCGCCGTATTCAAGCGGATATCGGTATTGCTTTTCCGCAGAACAAAAATGACTTGATGTTACGCATACCGCATTATCGGCACAACCGCCTGAAACCAGCATTGAGCCTATCATCATACTCTCCGCCATAGTTGAGCAAGCACCATATAGGCCGAGAAATGGTATGTTCATATCACGCATGGCATAGTGAGCACCGACGCACTGGTTTAAAAGGTCGCCTGCTAAAATGAAATTGACATCCGTTTCCTTAAGCTTGGCTTTAGAAAGTGCAAGACGTGCTGTTTCTTCCTGCATCTTGCTTTCTGCCTTTTCCCAGGATTTTTCGCCATAGTAGTCGTCATCCAAAATCACGTCAAACTCCGATACAAGCGGGCCTTCGCCCTCTTTTTTACCCACAGTTGATGCCGTTTCAAAAATTGTTGGCGGATTCTCAAACACTACCGTTTGTTTTCCTTTTCTCATAGTCGAAACCTCCCTTTTTTGATATTTTTTTCAATTAGGGATTTTTTATACAAAAAAAGATATGCCGATTGGCATATCTTACTGATTGCAAACTACTGCAAAGAACACAAGTTCTTCATTTGATGTATTGGTTAAGCTATGTGCGTGACCTTTCGGGCAGTAGTGACACTGTCCTGCTTTTACCTTAATAACCTGATTGTCATACTTAACTTCGCCTGTGCCTTTTAAAATAAGCATAATTTCGCTGTCCACTACGTGCTTGTGGTAACCCACAGATGCACCAGGTGCCAAGGTGTCACACATAATGTTGTTTAAATCGTCTTTTACGCTTTTTATGAAAAAGTTTCCGTTTCCGCCAAGGAAATCCGTTACCTTTGTGGTTTCAATTTCATTAAAATTTATAATCATATTTACCTCGTATGTTAAAAAATCAGCAAGAACAAAGCTCCTGCTGATTATAATTTTCGGATTATCAAACGATGAATCTTGCAACCTCATCCATGAATTTTGCACAATCATCGCTATGAACTTCAACCTTAATTGGCTTTGATAAGTTAAGGCTGAAAATACCCATAATTGACTTCGCGTCAACTACGTATCTGCCTGATGTTAAGTCTACATCAAAATCGTATTTTGCAACGATATTTACGAAATCCTTAACGTCGTTAATGGAGCTTAGCATAAGATTAAATTCTTTCATTTTATTTCCTCCTAAAATTTTGGTTTGAAATTCAATTTCCATATATTATCATACAACTTTTTCTAAATTTAGTCAAGAGTACTTGCAGAAATTAAATTAATTTTATATAATAATTATATACTTTGTACATTTATTTGAGAGGTTATGATGAAAAAAGTTGCATTTTACACTTTAGGCTGTAAGGTTAACCAGTATGAAACCGAGGCTATGAGTGAATTGTTTTTAAATAACGGATATAAAATTACGGACTATGACGGATTTGCCGACATCTATGTTATAAACACCTGCACAGTTACAGGCATGAGCGACAGGAAGTCACGTCAGATTATACGCCGTGCGAAAAAGTCAAACCCTGATGCTTTTGTTATTGTGGCAGGTTGTTATTCGCAGGTATCCCCTGACGAAGTTTTGAAAATTGAGGGCGTAAACCTTGTGCTCGGGACAAAGGACCGTGGCGACATTGTCCGTTTATATGAAGAAAATATCGAAAGCGAAAAGAAGTCAAAGGTGGAAGACATTATGAAGTGCCATACCTTTGAAAGCCTTTCCCTTTCCACCTTTGGCGACAGAACCCGTGCATACATTAAGATTCAGGAAGGTTGCAATCAGTTCTGTTCATACTGCAAGATTCCTTATGCCAGAGGTCCTATCCGTTCCCGAGACTTTGGCGAAGTTATAGAAGAAACAAAACGCCTTGCGGAGAAAGGATTTACAGAGATAACCTATGTTGGTATCCATATCGCATCTTACGGTCTTGACACAAAGTCAAAGGGTCTTTCTGAGCTTTTATGCGAAGCAAACAAAATTGATGGTATAAAACGCATTCGTTTAAGCTCTATTGAACCTATGACCTTAAATGAAGAATTTGCGCAGAAAATCAAAGGTCTTGATAAACTTTGTCCGCATTTTCATTTATCACTTCAATCAGGTTGTGACGAAACCTTAAAGCGAATGAACAGAAAATATTCCACAGACGAATACTATAAAATCGTAGAGGGACTTCGCAATCACTTCCCTGAGGTTGCCATAACTACTGACATTATGGTGGGATTCCCTGGTGAAACAGATGAAGAATTTGAAAAGACCTGTGCATTTGCCGAAAAAGTAGCCTTTGCAGATGCCCACATCTTCCAGTATTCACCACGCCCAGGCACACCTGCTGCCAAATTTGAAAATCAGGTGTCACCTGACGTTAAAGAATCCCGAAGCAAGAAGATTATGGAGATTTGCCAAAAGTCAAAGCGAGCATTTATGGAGCGATTTTTGGGTGATACAAAAGAAGTTTTGTTTGAACAACCCGTAAAAGGCGGTTACTTTGAAGGCAAAACCTCCAACTACCAGAACGTGTTGGTTAAAACAACTGAAGATTTAGCAGGCGAATATAAAAACGTCAGACTTTTAGAAATTAAAGGTGATAATTTCATCGGTGAGATTATATAAAAAAGAGTTGAAATCTTTTGTGATTTCAACTCTTTTTAATTACCATATCATTGCAAAATATGCCGCATAAGAAAGTAACATAACTATTCCTGCCCAGCGGTTTAGTTTTTTGTTCTTTAAAACACAAAGCAATAGCAGTACTGCCGCAAGCGTTGCCACAATTGTATCAAAACGGAATCCTTCCACAAATGGTACAGGAACAACCATAGCAGAAAGTCCTACAACGAATAGGATATTGAAAATGTTACTTCCTACTATGTTACCAATTGCAATATCCGCATTTCCCTTTCGAGCCGCTGAAACTGATGTGAAAAGTTCAGGAAGAGATGTTCCAAGTGCCACAATTGTAAGGCCTATAAACCTTTCGGAAAGCCCGAAAATCTTTGCAAGGCTTGTCGCCGCATCAACTGCAATATCACTTCCCCATATAATAAAGCCTAGTCCAACTATTGACAAGACAATCGCTCTTACCATAGAAAGTTCTTTTACTTCTTCATCATTTTCATTTCTTTCTTTAAATGCCCCATACATTAAGTATCCGATATAGAGTGCGAAAATTATAAGTAGCAAAAGTCCCTCAAGCATAGAAACAGTTCCGTCATATCCCATCCACAAAAGGATACCTGTTATGGCAATTACAACAGGAATATCAACTTTTATTGTTGACTTTGCAACGGCAAGAGGTGTTACAAGTGCTGAAAGTCCCAGAATAATAAGAATATTTAAAATATTACTTCCCACAATATTTCCGATTGTGATTTCTGCACTTCCCTTTAGTGCCGCTGTTATACTAACAGCAGCCTCGGGTGCACTTGTTCCCATAGCCACGATGGTAAGACCGATTACAAGCTGCGGAATTTTCAGCTTTGTTGCAATTCCTGATGCACCGTCTACAAACCAATCTGCACCACGGACAAGCATTACAAATCCAATTGTAAGTAGTAAAAGTTGTAACAAAATTTCCATTTTTTCTTCCTTCCTTTTCCTTTGAAATTCAAACAAAAAAGACTTTTATCACAGCAAAAAAACTGTGATAAAAGTCTCGCTTTTTAATACAACAGCGGGCTTCTCGCCGTATTGACGCCGTTTGTAACAAGTAACTTGCAAGCTACTCCCTTTTATTCAACAGGAACATTATACAAGATATTCCCACATTTGTCAACAAAAATTTTACACTTCACGGTAGCAACCGAAGAATTTGAACTTTTCGTCAGAATTTTCCATCTCTGAAAGCACCGCATATAGCTCTTTTGAGTAAACCGATGCTTCAACTTCAAAATAGAACTCAAACTCAAAATCACGTCCTGGAATCGGTCTTGATTCAATCTTTGTAAGGTTGATTCCCGCCGCCGCAAACTTACTCATAACGCTATATAGTGAGCCCGCAGTATGCGGAAGTGTTATAACAAAACTGATTTTGTCTGCACCAGGATAAATCTCAGGATTCTTTGAGATACAGATAAATCTTGTATAGTTGTTGTCACTGTCTGTTATGTTGTCATCAATAACGTGAAGTCCGTAAATTTGAGCGCATTCCTTTGAGCAGATGCACGCCAAATCGTCACGGTCCTGCGTTGCCACCATTTGAGCTGCCATAGCGGTGTTGTCATATTGGGTTACGCAAACTCCTTTTAAGCTCTTCAAGTACTTATCGCACTGACCTATCGCCTGTCTGTGTGAGCAAATTTCTTTAACTTTTGCATCTTTTTTCTTTGCTGCTAAAATATGATTTACCTGTATTTTAGCCACTTTTACAATAAAAAATTCATAAGAACTTAAAAGGTCATAGACCTCCGTAACTGTCCCATAGACACTATTTTCAAGCGGAAGAATACCGTATCTGCACATTCCCATTGAAACTGCGTCCAAAACGCCTTTGAATGTATCAAAATACATTAGCGACGGATTTGTAAAAAGCTTTTCACAAGCTTTTTGTGAATAGGCACCCTCTGTTCCCTGACACGCAATTACTGCAGATGTAGGCAATATATTTTCAGTAGAGTCAAGTGCTTTTTTGATTTTTTCTACTGTCTGAGATTCGCCGTCTATCATCTTTGTCTGATAGCCACGGCTTACGGAAAAAAGCGTGTTATACAAAATTTTTGTATAAAGTGCAAGTTCTTCAGGGACTTCTTTGGTCACCTTATTCACCACTTCACGTTCACGCTGTCCGTTATAGATTGGAAGTCCGTTTTCCTTTTTGTATCTTGCAACGTCGCAAACTGCGTTCATTCGTTCTTCAAAAAGTTTTATGAGCTCTTTATCAATACTGTCAATTTTCTGTCTTGCTTCATCAAGATTCATTACAATCAGCTCCTTAATTTTCAAGCATATTTAGTATCGTAATGGCTGCAACTGCTTCAATTACAGGCACTGCACGTTTTACGATACACGGGTCGTGGCGACCCTTTATTACAAGTTTTTCGCTTTCTTTTGTTTTTAAATTAATGGAATTCTGTTCTTTTGAAATTGATGGAGTCGGCTTCATTGCCACTCTGAAAATTATAGGCATACCATTTGATATTCCGCCTAAAATTCCGCCTGCGTTATTGGTTTTGGTTTTTATGCTGTCGCCTTTATAATAAAATTCGTCGTTATTTTCTGAACCTAACATTCTGCTGGCAGAAAATCCCGCGCCAAACTCAATTCCTTTAACGGCAGGGACTGCGAAAACATTTCTGGACATTTCGCCTTCAATTCCCTCAAAAAGAGGTCCACCAACGCCAACAGGCATACCTGTTATGGCGCATTCTATAACACCGCCAACAGAATCGCAATTTTCTCTTGCTCTGTCAATTTCTGCTTCCATTTTAACCCTTACAAAATCGTTAATAACAGGAAATTCCTTTGTTTTTACGCTGTCAAGAACGTCCTTTGTTATGTCGCAAGGTGTAAATCGGTCATCTTTGACATTATATATAGATTCAATATGTGCGCCAATATGAATACCTTTTTCTTCTAAAATCTGAAGTGCCAGAGCACCCGCAAAGCAAAGTGGTGCTGTCATTCGTCCTGAAAACTGGCCACCACCTGACATATCATTAGTTCCGTCATACTTAACATACGCCGTGTAATCTGCATGACCAGGACGTGGCACAAACTTTAAGTTTTCATAGTCTGTGCTTCTTTGGTTACTGTTTTTTATTACCCCTGTAAGCGGTTCGCCATTTGCTTTGCCATTTTCAAGTCCTGATATAATTTCAGGGATGTCTGCCTCTTTTCTTTGGGTTGAAAACCTGTCTTTTCCCGGTGCACGACGTTCCATAAAAGTATAAACCTTTTCCATATCAGGGCAAAATCCTACAGGAAGACCCTCAATAGTGGCACCGATTTCGGCAGAATGTGACTGGCCGAAAACTGTGACTTTAAATTTATCACCTGTCTGATACATCGATTACACCTCCTAATTTTCTAAAATCATCAAAGAATGCAGGATATGATTTTTTTACACATTCCGCACCCAGAATTTTTACTTCACTTTCGCATATACAAGACGCTATGGCACAGGACATTGCAATTCTGTGGTCATTAAAACTATCCACTTGTCCGCCTGACAGTTTGCCTGTTCCTGTGATTATAATTCCGTCGTCGGTTTCTTCAGCGTTTCCGCCCAAGTCGTTTATACATTTTGTTACGGCATAAAGTCTGTCGCTTTCTTTTATGCGAAGTCTTTCCGCTCCATAAATTCTTGTTTTTCCTACTCTTGATGCTGCAAGCACCGCCAAAATTGGCACTAAATCAGGGATATCTCTTGCATCAATTTCGGTTTCGTCCAAAATTTTAGTTATGGCTTTATCACCCTGACGAGAATCAGGGTTCATACCCTCTATTTTTACATTTCCGCAAATCTTATCAGCCACCACCCAGAATGCTGCAGATGACCAATCTCCCTCAACTTCCAATCTTTTTGGACTAACATATTTTTGCGGGCAAATGTTGTATTCATTTTCTAAAACTTCAATTTCCACGCCAAACTTTGAAAGCACTTCTATTGTCATATCCACATAAGGTGCTGACATAAGTGGTGATGTTAGCTTGATTCTGCTTTCCTTATCTAGCATTGGGAGTGCAAATAAAAGTCCTGATATGTACTGTGAACTTACATTTCCAGGAAGTTCAAAAGTTCCGCTTTGCAGGTGACCTTTTGTTGTCATCGGCAAGGTGTCCGCTGATACTTCCACACCATTTTTTCGCATCTGGCTTGTTAGCTCCGCAAAAGGTCTTTCAGGTAGTCTTCCCTGACCCGAAAATTCACCATTTACGCAAAGAACACTTGCAATCGGTATCAAAAATCGTGCCGTTGAACCGCTTTCACGAAAATCAAGGCTGACTTTGTCCTTCCTGCCCTGAATATGCTTTATCAAAACGCCATTTTCGGTTTTAGAAAAGTCACCGCCAAGGCATTTTATGGCATCAAGTGTTGCCTCTATGTCATCAGATATGTTATTTATAATAATTTCGGTTTCAGAGTCTGAAAGGGCTGCACAGATAATTTTTCTGTGCCCATCCGATTTTGAAGAAACCGCTTCCACCACACCGGAAAGATGGGTTGGTTTTATAGTAACATTCATTTTTTAAATTCCCTTTTTTATATATTCCAAAAGTTTAGCTACTGTTATTGTATTCAAAATGCATTCACCAGAACGCTTTGGAAGAACTAATGTTATGAAATCACCTGAACGCTTTTTATCGGAAAGTGCCACATTATATAACTCTTCTGCAGAATACTGGCATTTTGTTGGAAGTCCGCATTTTGAAAGAAGCTCATCAAGGTTTTTGCTCATACCCTTTTCACAAATTCCAAACTCTTCTGCCGCCTTTGTTATAATGCTCATACCAATAGCAACTGCGTGACCGTGAGTTACTTCATAATTACTGCACTTTTCCACGCCGTGACCAATGGTGTGGCCAAAATTCAAAAGCTTTCGTGCTCCACCTTCAAATTCGTCTACCTTTACGATATCACGCTTTATTTTAACGCAAAGTTCAACTACTTCGTCAATGTCAAAATTTCCTGCTAATTTTTCTAATAGGTCAGCTTCTTGTATCATTCCATATTTTATTGCCTCAGCCATACCATCAGCAAAAGTTTTTTCGTCTAAAGTCTTGAATGTGTCTGTGTCGCAAATTACCAAAGCAGGCTGATGAAATGCACCAACAAGGTTTTTGCCTGCACCAAGGTTTACCCCTGTTTTCCCGCCAACAGATGAGTCAATTGCCGCCAAAAATGTGGTTGGAATCTGCACAAACTTTATTCCGCGAAGATACGTTGCAGCGCAAAAGCCTGCCATATCACCGCAAACTCCACCACCTAAAGCAACGATAAAGTCACTTCTTGTAAGGCTCTTTTCAGCCAAGAACTCAAGAATTTCTGTATAGGTAGAAATATTTTTTGATGCTTCGCCATTTGGAAAAGTAAAGGTTTCTACTGAAAAACCGCTATTTTCAAGCGACTTTTTAACGGTTTCTCCGTATATTGAATACACCTTATCGTCAGAAACTATCACAGTTTTACCTTTTGGCAAAACTTCTCCAATCAAGTTTCCGCTATTTTCAAGAATGCCTTTCCCAATTATAACGTCATATTCATTTGATGCAGTTATATGAACTTTTTTCATAACTTGCTCCTTTTTATAGGCTGTCTATTAAATCTTTTTGTTCTCGGCCAGTTTTTAAAATTTCAAACAGTTTTTCCTTATCTCCACTTTTTAAGGCAACAGAATACTCTTTTAATCTATCAATCAAATCGTCTGTTTCCTTTGCAAGATTCTCTCTGTTTTCCATAAAAAGCTCGGTCCACATATATTCATTCAAATGTGCAACACGGGTCATATCACGAAAACTGCCTGCAGAAAATCCCACGTGTTTTTCTGCTGTCTTGCTCTTTATATAAGCACCCGATACCACGTGTGCAAGCTGGGATGTGTAGGCGATAACTTGGTCGTGTTCCTTTGGTGTTGAAATCTTGACCTTTGAAAAGCCTGACTTTGAAATGGTGTCGGCAAGAAAATCCACCCTATCCTTTGGTGTATCTTCAAATGGCGTCAATATAAGGGATGCTCCTAAAAACAAATCTTCCAAAGAATTGTCATAACCAAACTTTTCGATGCCTGCCATAGGATGCATACCGACAAATGTGAATCCGTTTTCTTTTGCCACAGGCTCTATGGCACTACATACCTTTTCCTTAACACCGCCACAGTCTGTGACAATGGTGTTTTTATTAATTTTTCCTGCATTTTCCATAACAAATTTAATTGTATCATTCGGAAAAAGCCCTGAAATTATAATGTCAATACCCTCAAAATTCCCGTCAAAAGCATTTTTTATATCTCCGCTTTCTATGGCTTTTTTTATGACGTTTTCGTCTTTATCAAATCCAATTATTTCATACTCTGTGAACTTTTTAAAGGCTTTTGCAAGTGAACCGCCTATTAAACCCAGACCAACAATCAGTATCTTCATAGGTTTACTCCGTTATTATCTTGATGCAAAAGGTAAGATTGCATCAACTGCATTCTTAACATCTGCAAACTGTTCGGGGGTTAATGACTGTGCACCATCGCAAAGTGCGTTCTTTGGGTCGTTGTGTACTTCAATCATAAGTCCGTCAGCACCTGCTGCGGCGGAAGCTACCGCCATTGGTTTTACCAGCTTTGAAATGCCTGTTGCGTGGCTTGGGTCAACAATAACAGGAAGATGTGTTAGCTGACGAAGTAGCGGGACTGCTGAAATGTCAAGGGTATTTCTTGTTGCAGTTTCAAAGGTTCTTATACCTCTCTCGCAAAGGATAACCTTTTCGTTTCCACCTGCCATAATGTATTCAGCACTCATTAAAAGCTCCTGTAATGTGCTTGATAATCCTCTCTTTAAAAGAATAGGTTTATTAGTTCTTCCAAGCTCCTTTAAAAGCTCGAAGTTCTGCATATTTCTTGCACCAACCTGAATAACGTCAACTTCGTCAAATAGTGAAAGGTGCGATAAATCCATAATCTCTGTAACTATCGGAAGACCTGTCTTTTCCTTTGCCTTTAAAAGAAGGTCAATACCTTCACTGCGAAGTCCCTGAAAAGCATAAGGTGATGTTCTTGGCTTAAATGCACCGCCACGAAGAAGTCCTGCACCCGCTTTTTTTACCTGCTGGGCTATTGTGCAAAGCTGTTCTTCTGATTCAACAGAGCAAGGGCCTGCAATAACTGCAAAGTTGCCACCGCCTATTTTTACATCGCCGATTTCAATTACAGTATCTTCAGGGTGGAACTTTCTGTTGGAACTCTTAAACGGCTCCTGAATTCTTTTTGCACTTTCAACGATGTCTATGCTTTCAAGCATATCAGTATCAAGGGCACTTGTATCACCGATAAGCCCTAAAATTGTTGTGTGAGCACCTTCACTTAAATGTATATCAAAATTTTTCTCACGAAACCAAGCTGTTAAGTTCTCAAGTTGCTTTTTGTCGTAGTTCTGTTTTAATACCAAAATCATTTTAAAATTCCTTCTTTCTTATGATTTATAAACAAAAATGGGGACTACGTGTTACTCGTAATCCCCATTAAAATACAAAATGAATTTTAACAATTACCTGAGCAACACAACAAGGCCTTACCAAAATAATAAGTAAAGCCATAAAAGTATTCAAATGTGTTACGAAGGTTTGCCATTTTTCGTACTTCCTTTTTGTTATTTTCTAGTATTATAGCACTCCAAATTTTACTTGTCAACATTTTTTTAAAAAAATATTAGTATTTGATTATTGAAATTCTGTTTTATATATTGTATAATGAAATATTGTAAGGATGTGGAAATTTTTGCGTGAATTTGTTTTAGATATCGGGAATGATTTTAAAGGACAGGACATAAAATTTATATTAACGAATTATTGGGGTTTTTCAGGAAGCCTTATCACAGCTTTAAAGAAGGGCGACTGTATTTTATTAAATGGCAAAAAAGAGTTTGTTACTAAAGTTGTAGCCTCTGGTGATGTTTTGAAAATAACCCTGCCCCAAGCAAATTCTGATAATATTGTCCCAAACGATATCCCACTTTGCGTTCTTTATGAAGACGAAGACATTTTGGTGGTCAATAAACCCGCTAATATGCCTACACATCCGTCAATCGGTCACTATGAAGGAACTTTGGCAAACGGCGTAATGCACTATTTTCGTGACAGGGCGTTTACATTCCGTGCCGTAACCCGACTTGACCGTGATACATCGGGTGTAGTCTTAATCGCAAAGCATATAGTTTCTGCGGACAAACTTTCAAAAAGCCTTATTTCTGGCGAACTTACAAAGGAATATATGGCGGTTTGCGTCGGTGTTCCGTCACCTTCTAAAGGAACCATTGATGCACCAATAAGGCGTGAAGCAGAAGGCATTATTAAAAGATGTATTAAAGAAGATGGAAAGCCGTCTTTAACCGAATACGAAGTTATAGAAGAAAAAGGCGGACTATCCCTTGTAAAACTTCATCCAAAAACAGGCAGAACCCATCAACTCCGCCTGCATCTTTCACACATAGGTACACCAATTTTAGGTGACTTTTTATACGGAGAAGAAATCAGCGGTGAGCGGACAAGACTTCATTGTCACACTCTGTGCTTTCCTCATCCGTTTACGGGAAAGGCTATGAAAATTACCGCTCCGCTTCCCGAAGATATGATACTTTAGATTGTACTTGCTATATTGCAATTACTATACATTTATGTATAAAGAAAGGATTTTTACTATGTCAAATTACAAAGCAGATTATGAGCGTTGGCTTTCATGCGAACTTTTATCAGAAGAGGAAAAACAGGAACTTCTTTCAATAAAGGACGATGAAACTGAAATTGAAGAACGTTTTTACCGTGAACTTGAGTTTGGTACAGGCGGTCTTCGTGGCATCCTTGGAATGGGCAAAAACCGTATGAATATTTACAATGTTCGCAGAGCAAGCCAGGGTGTTGCAAAATATATTAAGGACGCAGGAAACGCAGACAAGGGCGTTTTAATCGGCTATGATACAAGAAACTTCTCACATACATTTGCTATTGAAACTGCAAAGGTTCTTGCTGCAAACGGCGTTAAGGCATATCTTTTCAGCTGTGTTCACGCTGTGCCTCAGGTTTCATTCGGTATCCGTTACTTAGGAACTGGTGCAGGTGTTATGATTACTGCAAGCCACAATCCAAAGGAATATAACGGCTTTAAGGGCTATGGTCCTGACGGTGGTCAGTTCCCACCTGAAGCTGCTGACATTGTTTTGGAAGCTATCAATAGCTACGATATTTTTAATGATGTTAAGGTTATGGATTTTGAAGAAGCAAAGCAGAAAGGCCTTATCGAAATGGTAGGCAGTGACTTTGACGAAGCGTACATCGAAACAATCAAAAAGGAACAGGTTAACCCAGACGTAGTTCCACAGGTTGCAGACGAAATGAAACTTGTTTATACACCGCTTCACGGCTCAGGTGCACGTCCTGTTAAGGAAATACTAAAGAGAATTGGATTTAAAAACGTTCTTGTAGTTGCAGAGCAGGATAACGAAGACGGTAACTTCCCTACAGTTAAGTCACCAAATCCTGAAAATGCAGAGGGCTTTACAATTGCAATTGATCTTGCTAAAAAGAACGACGTTGATCTAATTATCGGCACTGACCCTGACTGTGACCGTGTTGGTATTGTTGTTCGCGACGCAGAAGGCACTTACAGAACTCTAACAGGTAACCAGACAGGCGCACTTTTGGTTGAGTACATTCTACAGGCTAAAAAGGAACGTGGCGAACTTCCTGAAAACGGCGTTGTTGTTAAGACAATCGTTACAACAGAGCTTGCAACAAAGATTGCAGACGCTTACGGCATTGCAACAGTCAGCCTACTTACAGGCTTTAAGTATATCGGCGAAAAGATGACAGAGTACGGCAAAACAGGTGAATATTCATACCTTATCGGTTTTGAAGAAAGCTATGGCTACCTAGTTGGTGACTATGCACGTGATAAGGACGGCGTTGTTGCAACAATGCTTATCGCTGAAATGGCTGCATATTACAGAACAAAGGGTATGAACCTTTACGAAGCACTTCAGAATATCTACAAGAAGTATGGTTACTTCTATGAAAGCTTAAGCAACTTCACAATGCCTGGTAAAGACGGTATGGAAAAGATGGCAAAGATGCTTTCTGACCTTCGTGCAAAGCCAATTGAAAAGCTTGTAGGACTTGACGTTGCAAAGGTTATTGACTATACTGAAGACGGAACAGGACTTCCAAAGTCAAACGTGTTAAAATATGAACTTTCAGACGAAAAGACATACTTCTTTATAAGACCATCAGGTACAGAACCAAAGGTTAAGCTTTATGTTGGAACATCTAGCGATTCTATGGAAGATGCAATGGCACTTAACGAAGCTGTAACAAACGAAGTTAAGGAATACCTTGGTGTATAATTTAAGACATAAAAAAACAGACTGCATATGCAGTCTGTTTTTTTAGTATTAATAATCAATATCTATAATTGCGTGTCCGCCGAATGGTGAAATGTTGTTAGCATAATCCCATATAAAGACTCTTGCTTCATCAGCACCTTCTTCTGCTGAAATGCTCTTATGCACCTGATAATAATCTTTTACTGTGATTCCTTCTGATTGCACATCAACAAGCTGACCCTGTTTATAGAATGCCACATAAACAGTAACATCTGTTTCATCTGAATAAGTGCTTTCAATAACAGGACTTACTGTAATGGTGCCGTTGTAAACAGAATAATCAACGTTATAAATACTTATTTCTTCTGCCTCTTCTTCACCAATTAGTTCAAAAGGAAGATAGTTTTCTTCAGCAAATGTGTGTGCATACGAATCTTTTTCTACCAAAAGCGAGAAATCATAATACAAGCTGTCAAAAGCAGCTCTGTCTATACTTATTATTGTGGCAGGAATATAAATTGTAACATCATTGTTACTGCTGAATGCCCATTCTTTGATAGCAGTTATGCCAATACCCTCGATTTCAGCTGGAACTTCGAATGTCTCTGTATAGATTACGCACTCAATAATTGTTCCTGTTGCCGCATCTATTCTAAAGTATGCATCATCTGTTTCAAATTCAACAATTTCGCTGGCCACTACAGATACATCAAAGCGTTGTTCTGCGGACATATTTCCTGCGATATCTGTCATATACACAACTAATGTTGTTGCATCTTCGTAGTTTGCTTCATCCGCCCAGAACCATCCGTATACTTCTGCTGTGCCTTTATCTATATTGGTTTCACTCTCATAGCCTATAATATTTCCGTCGGCATCGCAGAAAGCAAAATGAATAATTCCTGCTTCGCTTGCCTCTATTTCAAGGCATACTTCAATTTCATTATATTCGTTGATAGTGAACGATGATGGAATATCCCCTACAACCTCGAACACAGGTCCGCCTGCATCTATAGCGATGCTCGCAGTCATTACAGCGCTTTCTTTTCCGTCTGCAGTTTTAAACTGTGCATATACAATTTCTTCGCCCTCGGTTGCTTCTATGTGATATAGCAAACCAACTTCAATTTTCTTATAAGTCGCTGAAGCTAAACCCTTTTCAGAGGTTGCTAATTTGTAGTAAGCATAATCATTGTACGGAAGATTTAAAACTTCATACGCTGTTGAAGTAAATGCCTTTTGGAAACCAAAGGAACTTTTCGCAAGAGTATTTATAAGTCCATCATACGGGCTGGTCCAGATATATGTAAGATACTCTCCGTCGTTTTCAATAAACAGTTCCACACTGTCATATCCGTTACCCTTTGTGTGGATTTTCTTTAAATCGCTCTTGTTGAATGTAACAGAAGTATTTGTAGTTTTTGCAGCATTAACAGTTACGCCTGATTTAGTTAATGCATCATATGCACATAGCGTTAATTTACCAATATCTGTAAACCCTTCAAGGAATATTTCCGCTGTTGTACCTGTGACATTATATTCCCCATAAATAAATGGTTCGTAAGTTTCTTCTATCCAATGAAGTCTGACATTATTCTCGTATGTAGGCGCAATCAATTCGGAATTATCATACATTTGCAATTTTGCGTCTTTGTCATTTACATCCAGCAATTCTTCATCAACTACAACAACAAAATATTTATTGTTACCCTGAGTATATAATTGACGGTGGAATGTGGCTTCTTTTTCAGTTCCGTCAGCATATACCACCTTATATGTCAGTTCAGAAGGGTTATATTCTTTAGATTCTATTGCTGCACTTATATAGGTTTTTCCGTTGTATGCTTTTCCGCTAGAAGCCAACTGCCAAGCAGACGTACTTCCTGCACTCACTTCAATCTGCCTTGTACATACCAAATTTCCGTATGTGGCTTTCAATGTATATTTACCTTCAGCAAGGCCGTCTGAAACTGTTATTTTATGTCGCTTTAGCGTACTTTTATAAGTACCTTCAGCAACAATTTCTCCCATATCATCTATAAGCTCAACCTTAATATTTTTAGGGTCGCTTATATTTATTGCATAAACGTTTACGTAAAATGTTTCCATTTCTGCAGGTATTACTTGTAAATGATTCTTGTTTTCATCGTATGCATTTATGTTAATCAGCATCTTTTCGGATGTTACTTCAAAATCATCATATATACGAATTGAATATCCATCATTGAATACCATTATATACTCATGTGTTTCGTCCAATGTTTTGCTAATTTTAATATCGCCGTCTATTTCGCCATAATCTTCTAAATATTCAACAGTGGACATTGTTCCGACAGTTTTTCCTGTTGTTGTATCGAACAAATATACATCCGCATTATCCAAGTCACTTTCATCATATCTTTGATTAGTACCATCTTTTGACCACATACCAAACCAAACATAAGTAGCATTTTCAGGAATGTATTCGCTGCAGCTTATACCTTCGTTTCGATAGTCTTCTTCTGAATCACTAACACCGAAAGAATATAATTCCGCTTGGTCAAGATAATCCCAACGATCAAATTCTTCTGTTCCTTCTTCGCAAATCCAGATATAGTTCCATCTGTCAAAAGGAATAACGTCTCCAAATTCAACGTACAAGGATTTATCGCTTTCTACCGTTGCTTCTTTCCTTACATCTGCATAGCTCCAGTCTTCTCCGTAGAACAGTACATAGTTTTCACCTTCAGTTACATTAGCAAGAAAAATTCTGAATGCATTTGTATCATAATCAATAACTTCGATATCCTTGATTCTGACATCTGTTATAGGATAGATATATGAACTGTATGTATCAAGCTTTAAACTATACTTTCCGTTATATGTAAACCTAATAAAATACTCCGAATTTTCGTCAACATCTGCTACAAGCTCCATTTGATAAACAAGACCATTCTGACTATAGTAAACACCCACCTGTTTTGCTACATGATTATAGTCTTCATCCAAAACTGTAAGTATAAGATTTTGCCTTGTGTCCTTCATATTCTCGATTTGAAGTTCGATTTCAAAAGTGTCGCTATCGGCATAAAAATCTTCGGTATAAGCACTGTAAACTCGCGGATTTTCGTCTCTGCTTTTGCTCATCAAAGCAATTTTGTTTTGAGAAATACTTTCTTCCTTATCTCTTAAGATAGGAATGGTAAACTCCTGTGCATCCTTATTGTCTTCCTGCACAGTTTCGTTTGCAAGAACAGTTGTAAACATTGAAAATGCAAATACAAATGCCAATAGTCCTGCAAAAACTCTTTTCTTCATAGTATCAAGTCCTTTCATGTTGTTTTTTATGCACAAAAACACTTGCAACAAAAAAGTCACAAATGTTTTTATTGTTGGTGCACCTGACAGGACTTGAACCTGCACTTCCGTGAGAAAATATGGACCTGAACCATACGCGTCTGCCAATTCCGCCACAGGTGCATTTGGTATTTTTAACAAATATAATTATACAAAATTTACCGCTTAATGTCAAGGATTTTACCCAAAATATACCTGTTTTAAAAGCACAAAAAACCTGCAGATTTCTGCAGGTTTTTCTTATAGAACTTTACTTAAAAATTCTTTTGTTCTGTCGTTTTTAGGGTTTGTAAAGATTTCCTCAGGTGTTCCCTCTTCCAGGATTGCTCCGCCTTCCATAAAGATAACACGGTCAGCAACTTCCTTTGCAAAGCCCATTTCATGAGTTACAACAAGCATTGTCATACCCTCTTCAGCAAGCTTTTTCATAACGTCCAGAACTTCTCCAACCATTTCTGGGTCTAAAGCTGATGTTGGCTCGTCAAAAAGCATAACGTCAGGCTTCATACAAAGTGCACGAACAATTGCAATTCTCTGCTTCTGACCGCCTGATAGCTGTGACGGATAAGCATTTGCTCTGTCTTCAAGGCCTACTACCTTTAAAAGCTCCATAGCCTGCGCTTCTGCGTCAGCCTTTGACATCTTCTTTAGCTTCATTGGTGCGATGCACATGTTTTTAAGAACTGTCATATGCGGGAAAAGGTTAAACTGCTGGAAAACCATACCCATCTTCTGTCTGTGAAGATTAATATCGTTTTTCGGGTCAGCTATGTTTACGCCTTCTAAGAAAATTTCGCCCTCGGTTGGAACTTCCAAAAGGTTCAGTGAACGAAGAAATGTTGATTTACCGCAACCTGATGGTCCGATAATAACAATAACTTCACCCTTTTTAACTTCAAGATCAACGCCGTCAAGCGCTTTAATTTTGCCATCAAAGTAGTGTTTTTTCAGTCCGGAAACTTTAATAATATTATCGCTCATTGTTTCTAAGTCTCCTTTCCAGAATATTCACAAGCTTTGTAAACACGATTACCATTACAAGGTATATAAGTGCAACTGCAATAAGTGGCAAGAACGGTGAATATGTAGCCGCTCTTATGATGTTACCACCCATTGTAAGGTCACGAATTGTTACGTAACCTGCAACTGATGTTTCTTTTAGTAGCACGATAAACTCGTTTGCAAGTGCAGGAAGTACGTTCTTGAATGCCTGTGGAATAATGATATACCACATTGTAGCCTTATAGTCAAAGCCAAGGCTTCGGCCTGCTTCAAACTGACCAGGGTCGATTGACATTATACCTGAACGGATAATTTCCGCAACGTACGCACCTGAGTTAATACCGAAAGAAAGCACCGCAACCATAAGGCTGTTTCGTGATGATGCAAATATGATATAGTACATCACCATAAGCTGTACTACAACCGGTGTTCCACGGATAACTGTAAGGTAAATCTCACATATTTTATTTGCAAGCCACAAAAGGAACTTTTTAAATCCCTTTCGCATTTCTAAATAGGTCTTGTCATAGCTTGATCTTACAATGGCAATTACAATACCTAAAATAACACCAATAATCAGTGCTAAAAATGTTATGATTATAGTATTGGAAAGACCGGTGGTTATGAACTTCCATCTGTTTTCTTCAACAAAATTCAGTATGAAGTCCGCTTTCATATCTTGAGCCCATGCACAAATACCGTTCCAGATACCACTCATTTAATCACCTCTTAAGTCAAAATATTAGAGGCGGACCAAGAAATCCGCCCCTTTAATTGCTTTGTTATTTAAAATTATTTGTTGTTTGCTGCAACGTAAGCCTTAGCTGGTTCGTTATCGATGATTACGCAGTCAACCTTACCTGTGATAAGAGCCTGAACAGCTTCGTTACCTGATGTGTACTTCATAACACGTTCTGCACCGAAGTCGCCTTCTGCATAGATGTCACCTGTTGTACCCTTCTGAGTACCGATTAGGTAGTTAGCACCGTCAGCGAATAGATCGTCAACAGTTGTAATTTCGCTGCCTACAGGAACGATAACTGACTGAATACCTGTTGCGTATGATGTTGAGAAGTTGATGTTCTGTAGTCTTTCTTCTGTAACTGTCATACCAGCCATACCAATGTCTGACTTACCTGTCTGAACAGCAGTGATGATTGCATCAAAGTCCATATCGTCAATAACAAGCTTCATACCAAGCTTATCAGCGATAGCAGCTGCCATTTCAGCATCGATACCAACAACCTTTTCGTTTTCGTAGTATTCGTATGGAGGGAACTGAGCGTTTGTAGCCATGTGAAGTTCTTCCTTACCTTCAGCATCCTGCTGGAATACTAGGTCGTTAGCAACGCCTGATATGTACTTATCAACGATTGCTTTCTTTGTTCCTTCGTTTTCAAGTTCAACTAGTGCTGCATTGATTTTGTCAAGAAGGTCTGTGTTTTCTTTTGCTACGCAGATAGCGTATTCTTCAACAGCATATTCTGTGTCCAAAATCTGTAGTTCTACTTTCTTTGCTCCGCAACCAGCGATTACGCCAAGTGCTAGAACTGCAACTAGTGTTAGTGATAAAACCTTGATTAATGTCTTTTTCATAATAAAATCCTCCCTTGCCTTTTAAGGCAATTTAATATACACGTATTATAGCAAACAATCTATAATTATGCAAGCACTTTTAAGAAAATTTACCAATATTTTTTATATTTTGTATAATTATTCATTTATACATTATTTTCCAACGCAGAAGTTGTGGAATATCTCACTTACGATGGATTCTGACACAGTATCGCCTGTGATTTCTCCCAAAATGTCAATAGCCGCATAGATATCAAGTGCCGCCAAATCCTGTGGCAATCCTCCCGCCACGGCATCATAAGCTCTCTCAAGGGTTTCCTTTACTCTTGTAAGGGATGAAATGTGACGAAGATTTGTTACTACAATCCCGCCTGTTTCAAGCTCGCCAAGGTTGTAAAGGTTTCGTATTTCAGCAGAAAGACTATCCATTCCATCTCCTGTTTTTACAGAAATTTCAATGGCGTTTTCAACTGATGTCGCCTTTATGTCGCTTTTATTTGCAACAATTATTCGCTTTTTATCCTTGGTTATCTCCAAAAGTTCTTTATCTTCCTCTTCTAAACCTCGGCTCAAATCAAGCATTAAAATTACAAGTTCCGCTTCTTCTATCGCCTTTTTAGAACGTTCCACACCGATTTTTTCAACAACGTCTTGGGTTTCGTGTATTCCTGCGGTATCAAGCAAAACCAATGGAACGCCGTCAAAGTTTACGAACTCTTCAATTACGTCTCGGGTCGTTCCTGCAATATCGGTAACGATTGCTCTGTCGGTTTTTGCCATACAGTTTAAAAGAGATGACTTTCCAACATTCGGTTTTCCCACAATGGCGGTTTTTATTCCATTTTTCAAAACTCTTCCGCTATCCGCTGTTGCAAGTAGCTTATCGGTCTTTTGGATATTTTCCTTAATTAACCCGCCGATTTCGTCAAGGGTTACATCTTCAAGGTCTTCATCAGGATAATCAATTGCCACCTGCATACGTGCTGCAAGATTTACAAGGCTTGCTCGCATAGTGTCAATTTCCTTTGAAAGTCCGCCACCTGCTTGTGAAAGTGCGTTTCGTTCTTCCATAGCAGTTTTTGAATTTATGATGTCGATAATACCCTCTGCCTGGGACAGGTCAATTCTTCCGTTTAAAAAAGCTCGCTTTGTAAATTCTCCAGGCTCTGCAGGGTAAGCACCCGCTTTTATAAGTGCTTCCAAAACCAACTTTGATGCAACCGCTCCGCCGTGAGTACTTATTTCCACCACATCTTCACGTGTATAGGTTTTTGGTGCTTTCATAACTGCAACCAGAACTTCGTCAATAACCTTGTCTCCTGACACAATGTGCCCATAGTGAATAGTGTGCGACTCACAATTGGAAAGCTTTTTACTGCCCTTAAAAATCTTATCGCATATTGAAACAGCATCATTACCGCTTATGCGAATTACGGCAATTCCGCCAACTCCCTGTGGAGTTGAAAGTGCCGCTATTGTTCTTTCATTCACCTTATTTATCCTCCAAAAGTTCCTGCAAGGCTGCCATAAAGGTATTGATGTCTGAGAATCTCTTATGAACAGACGCAAATCTTACATAAGCAACTTCGTCAATTGTCTTTAGGTGATTCATAACGTGCTCACCGATCTCGGTAGATGTAATTTCACGGGACATCATCTGGTAAAGCTCACTTTCAATCTCGTCCACAATCTTTTCCATCTGTGTATACGTGATTGGTCTTTTTTCACAAGCACGGATAAGTCCACGAAGTACTTTTTCACGGTCATACGGCTGACGTGAGTTATCCTGCTTTACCACGATTAACGAAATTGTTTCAAGTTTCTCGTAAGTGGTAAATCTTCTCTGACATTTAAGGCACTCCCTTCTTCGTCTTATAGATGTGCCGTCTTCTGTTGGTCTTGAGTCAATTACCTTACTTTCTGAAAATCCGCAATATGGACAATTCATATATTTATCCTCCGTTTTTTATATATTTCTGTTTCACTATTAGTTTTGCTTTGTAGGAAACGGGCTTGCTTGTTCCGTTTTCGGCAGGAGCAAGCCCCTGCCCTACAGTTTATTATACCGCAAATTCGTCGAAACCGCAGGTTGTAATCGCATTTAAATATTCGTTGTAATCAGTATTTTCGACATTCAATGTATAGTGGTTTTTATAGGTTTTGCCATCCACAGTCCATTCAATTAAATAAACTGTTTTATAGTTTGGACTGATTCCAAGACTGCCAAGGCTTTCGGAACTGTTTTTGCCGATTGTGGCAGCACCCGAAAACAGTAGATTCCCGTTATACAAATCAGTAATTTGATATGTGATGTTCTTATCTTCAAAAAACTCGTTTACGCCAAATAGTTCTATTGCATCGTCCTTTGGCTCGTCAAACATCAAACACAATGGTTCTTGGGAACGCTTAATGTAGCTAAATGCAAGTTTCTTTTGATAGTAATAGTCAACCACTGAATAGGAAATCTGTGGCCAACCGTCAATTAAGTTCCACCACAAAATCCCCGTCTTGTCGCCTTTTCTTATTCTCATTCTTTCAACAAAATACTTATAGGCTTCAGCTTGAACGATTTGACTTTCCTTTATAAAGTCGTCAAACTCTTCAGGGATTTTACCAAACATATATTTTACATCGTTAAACGCTTTATCAATATTCCTTGAAAGCGGATGTGATCTGTCAATAAATGCAAGTGTTCCGTGGGCGATATATTCGTCGGTAACCCTGTCACCATCTTCATATACTGTTTCGGGATTTTCAAAAAACTTCTTTAAGGATGACATTCCTGTATAACCGATTTTTCCAATTTCACTCATAAACTTACAAGGTGCATCCTTATAAAAAGTGTCCTTAAACGGAACTGCGCTCCAAAGATGTTCTTCGGCTGTAGCAAGCTTTGTCTTAAACGCCAATGGGCTTATATAAGGTGAACTTGGAAGATATGGTGTTTCAGGGTCAAGATAGTCAACAACTTCAGGAATAAGCTCTCGTGTTAAGCGGTTCTTATTTGGGTCAGCTCTTCCTGCATCAAGGAACTTATAAATCAAATCACCCTCATTATCACCCGACCAAAGCATCAGGCTTGGGTGGTTGCGAAGTTTTTTAATCTGGAATTCAAGCTCTTGTTTTACGTTCTTTTTAAACTCATCATCATTTGGATAAATGGCACAGGCAAAGGAGAAATCCTGCCATACCATAATTCCGTATCTGTCACAGAAATCATAGAACTTGTCATTTTCATACACATTTCCGCCCCAGCATCTTACCATATTGCAGTTACTATCCCAAAGACAAGCAAGTGACATCTCAAGGCGTTCTTCGTCATCAGAATGAAACGCATCAAGTGGAACCCAGTTTGTTCCAAGAGCAAAAATACGCTTTCCGTTTACCACGAAACAGAAGTCGCCATTGCCGTTTTCATCCACCACTTCGGTGTTCTCAAGAGCTATTATGCGGAAGCCCACATTTTCGGTTTTTGAGTCAATAACCTGACCATTGTATTTAAGTTCTGTGGTTACGTCATACACATTTGGCTCGCCTGCAAATCTAGGCCACCAAAGTTTCATATTTTCGCCGTGGATAAACACCTGCTGGCAGGTATGCCATAGGTCTTCTTCGTGGGAAAATTCACTTGCTCCGCATTTTCCGTAAACTCTTACCGAATAGCCTTTTAAAAGGTCTCCTTCAATATGTGCATTCACTTTGCAAGAGAAATCAACAATGCCTTTATCTGCATCAATATTTCCCATGCAGAAGTATGTATCAACAATATATTCGTCTTTTTCTTTTCGTATCTCTACATCTTTCCAAAGACCCGAAGTTACCACTCTCGGCATAATGTCCCATCCGAAAGAGTGAGCCGGTTTTCTTATGCTAACACCCGGGTATGCACTTTTGAAACTTCGCTCAATAGGTCCTAAAAGATGTTTTCTTGATTCGATACAAGCAGGGATAATATGAACTATGACTTCATTCTTACCTTTTTTAAGGTGGTCTTTTACGTCATATTCCAAAAACATATTTTCTGTTTTCAGAGCCAATTTTCCGTTTATATAGATTTCGGCAATTGTGTCTATACCGCCAAAATGCAAGTAGGATTTTTCATCAGCCAGCTTAAATTCAGTAAAATACCAAACGTGAGTAGCCTCTAGCTCCTGAATTTTCAGAATATTCGTGCCGAAATACAGGTCATCCTTATTCTTTATTCCAGGCATTTTTCCCGCCTTTATATAGTCCTGTTGAAAACTTCCCGGAACTGTTGCCGGAATAACGTCAAGCTTCGCTTTCTTTATTTTTTTAATTGTGCTAAGCTCCAAATCCTTAGCCTGCGAATTTTTGGCATAACATAATTTCCAATCCATAGTTTTATCCCCTTTAAAACTGCGATTTACACACTATATATTGTACCATATTTGTTATGGTTTTTCAAGAAAATCCGCAAAATAAAAAGCAAACTGCTACTTTTTTTGCAGTTTGCCCTGTTTTACGCTTCTTCTTTCTGCTTTATTATAACAAACTCATTTCCTATTGCCACCACTCTTTCCCAAGGCACAGTAACATTCTTTCCACCTGAAAACAGGCTGAAAATTCCCTTTTGCGGAATAGTTACAGACCGAATTTTTCCCGTTTCAAAATCAATATCCATATCCCGTATAAACCCGATAGCTTCTGCCGTATCCACGTCTATAACACGTTTTTGTTTTAAATCAAAGTTTTTAAGCACAAAATCACCTCTATAAACTATGTATGAGCATTTGCTTTTTTTTAGAATATGTGTTATACTGTTTATATTGAGGATTTTTAAGGCATAGGAGATTACTATGAAAGACATAGAATTCAAAATCAGTTTTGATATAAGCACTGCAGGTTCAGGGTGCAGTATGCGCCTTGGGGATATTGACGGTGACGGCAGAATGGAAGTCATTCTGGCAAAGCCGGCGCCTTGTTCTGATGCAAGATATTTCCCTAACCAGGTGGCTTCTGTTACTGCATATTCCATAGACGGCAATATGCTTTGGCAGATAGGCGACCCTGCAGGCGATGAAAAGGCACAGGATACAGATTTACCTATTCAGGTCTATGACATAGATAAGGACGGCAAAAACGAGGTTATCGTTGTATTAAACGGAAATCTCCTTGTTCTTGACGGAAAAACTGCTGAAATCAAAAAGCAAATCCCTCTTCCCGATGCCAACATCGGCGGTGCTATTTTAATCGCCGATTTAGAAGGCACAGGCTATGCCCAGAATATTATCCTTAAAAACAAATACAGCCATATATGGGCGCTTGACGTCAACCTTAATATCCTATGGGATGCCGAAGGTAATATGGGACTTAGTCCTATTGCCTACGACCTAAACGGTGACGGCAAGGACGAAATTATCGCAGGCTACAATGTATTTTCAAATAAAGGTGAGCTTTTGTGGAAAATAGAATGCCCGAATCATGCAAATTCCGCTTTGGTTGAATGTCTTTACAAAGCTGACGATCCGATAGTTATTATTTATGGCCCTGTTATTCGTGCATACACAAGCGACGGCACCTTTTTATGGGAAATCCCTGAAAGTGCAAAAAATATTGTTGTTGGAAAGTTCCGTGACAATGTTGATGACCTTGATATTCTCGTTTTAGACAGTATGTCACTTTTTGATAACAAAGGAAATTTCCTTTATCAAAAAAATGAAACCGTTTATCTTCCAACACCTGTTTTGAATTTTGACGGAACCGGCAAACTTCTTATTGCAGGTCATAAGCAGGAAGATGTTGTAACCACAGTTTATGACGGATATATGCGCGGGGTTTACACTTTGCCTACTTTCGGTAATATAGCAAGCGGAGATATTTTAGGCGACGGAAAATCACAGATTATTATTTATAACGATGAACTTTTGGAAGTTTATAGCGAAACCGAAACCGATTTCACCGAGCCTGCAAGACCATATTCCCGTCCTCAATCAAAGCAATATTATAACGTTTCAATATACAACACAGTTCCTGAGTCACAGATTTCAACAGGATATGTAGTGGACGATTTCGCTTCCCAGAACATCGTAAAATGGGCAAGCACATATTCGTCAATAAATATGTATAACAGCTTTACAAAGGTGGCACGTTCAGAGTTTGTTCTTCTTCTGGCAACACTACTTTCACTAAAAGAAGAATTTACTGAAAACTTTGCCGATGTGTCAAAGGATGAGGCTTACTATGATGCCGTTGGAACATTCAAGGCGCTTGGTGTTTTGTATTCCGAGGATAACCTGTTCTCACCTGACTCCCCAATCACAGTAGCTTCTGCCAATGATATTCTGGACAGATTAAGCATTCCTATCAATTTCAATTTTGACGACAGATATGAGCTTTCAAAACAGGATATGGCAAAACTTATAATAAGCATAACAACTGCAGATTAAGAACCCGACCCATACAGGTTTGCTCATCGGGTAACCTCTATTGAACCACGCAAGGCTAAAGCGTGGTTTTCTTTATACAAAAAAACCTATGACTAAACGCCATAGGTTTTAAATTATCTAAATTCAATTTTAGATATGTATTTTGCATAATACTCTTCAAAAGTTATGCCTTCTTCATATATTATTTTAGCCACATCAGTACCAACATATCTATAATGCCATGGCTCGTATCCATATCCCGTAATCCATTCCTTGCCTTTTGGATATCTCATAATATATCCGAACTCATGTGCGTGTTTTTGCAACCACCTAAATTCAGGCATTTGTTCAAAGTTAAGATTTGTGTGGTTCAAATCTATAGCTAACCCCGTCTGATGTTCTGAATGCCCTGGTCTTGCAGAATATTTATCTGCATAGGATTTTCCTGCTGCTTTTACTTTTCTGTTGTATAGGCTTCGCTGATAGTCCTCTGTTCTATATGATGAAACAATCTTAATTGAAAGTCCGTCTTTTTTCGCAGCATTGTGCATTTCGATATACTTTTCATAGGCTTCGCTTGTAAGTAAATAGGTTTTTCCATCTCTATATGTATATTTCCCGTCTACATTAACAAGGTCGTATTGATTAAATTCTGCAGGCAGTTTGTTATACTTGTTAACCAAAACCAAAAGTTCGTGAGGGTGTTCAATTGTAGTCATATTTTCATAAAACGTATAGTCTAAGCCCAAGTTTACTCTAAAAAGAACGTCCTCTATACTGTAGCTTGGCATACTAGCGTGAAAATTTATGTATCTTTGAAACTTTTCCGGGTCAAAATTACTGCTTCTGCATACATCCAAAACATCTTTAATGATTTTGTGATAATCATTACTTAAAAACTGTTTTTGTATGTTTAGTTGTTGGTTTTCATACGAAATTGCATCTGGATAGAAAATGGCCGACACCATATCTATAGGAATATATGTATTGCCATTTTCTAAAACAGACGAGTTGTCAAATGTCATTTGCGCTTCATTAACAGTTACATTATTATCCCCGATAATGTGACGTATAATATCCCCGTTTCGGGACAACGCCAAAATTTGGCTGTCGCTACTTCTGAAAAATACAGATGCACCCATTTTTTCAAAAATGCTCCGCATAGGAACATAGTGCGTGTTATCCCGTATAACAGATGTGTAGCCTGCAGGTTCGCCATTAAAACTAACCTCATAGCCTTGGGTGTTAACGCTCAGATATGTTGCACTTACGTATGTTAAAGTCGTGATGAATATGATACACGTCAAAATTGTTGCAAGCCATTTTTTCATAAGGTTCTCTCCATTGTTTTTAGTAAGGTTTTGTGCTTATTTTAATTACATACTAGCATTATAGCACAAGCAGGCTGTAAAGTCAAAATTTAAAATAAGCTTAAATTGTTTAGCTTCTTGAATTACTGAAAATTCGTGCGGAGTTCCATTTTTATTGGCTCCCCGTGTTGGGCTCGATACCTGCCGACAACAACAGACAGAATCATAGTCGCATTGTCGCACTTCGTTTACTCTGCTCCTTGCATCGATAGAACTCACACTCCCTGCATCGTCCACCGGACGCGGTGGTGATGGTTTGAGCGTAACAATGAAGAGTAAAAGAAAAAGAACATCCGAATGGATGCCACTTCCTTTAAGTGAAATATCAACTTCGTTGATGTGAAATAATTTGCTCCGTAAATTGTGAAATAGAAAGCTTACGCTTT
>JAZOOY010000017.1:0-9127 GCA_045655325.1 Clostridia bacterium | reverse complement strand
CGACAGAATTGGTGCAGATAGCGTAGAGCTTGCGCCTATAAAAAATTTGAGAGAAGACACTATTATATATAAAACAATTGCTAAAAATGTGCAAAATGCAGTTGTTGCTATTCCTGCAGGTTTTTCAGTTGAGGAGCTTAAAAATGCTTATGAATGCATAAAGGAAGCTAAAAAACCGCGCATTCAGATTGAGGTTCCTGTATCTACTGTTCAGATGGAATATACATATCATGTAAAGCAGGCAGTTATGCTTGAAAAAATCGTCGAGCTTGTAAAAGAAGCTAAGACATATTGTGAAGATGTAGAATTTTCAGCACTAGATGCGACAAGAGCGGATATTCAATTTCTTATTTCTGCTGCAAAAGAAGCAGAAGCAAATGGTGCAAGTGTTGTAACCATTTGTGATGATGCCGGTGTATCTACTCCTGAACAGATTGCAGATTTGGTTGCAAAGATTAAAGAGGCAGTAAACGTTCCTGTATATGTTCAGGTTTCTGATCGTATAAATATGGGTGTTGCATCAGCTTTTGCGGCCATTTCAAAAGGTGCAGATGGCATTAAATGCGCTATGGCAGGTAAAGATGTTCTATTAACAGGAGAAGTTTCTGATGCAATGAGCGTTTGTGGTTCTCAAATTGATGCTACGATTGAGTTGAATACTACAAAAATTCATACAAGCATTGATGATTTACTATCTAATATAAAGAATGAAAGCTATGAAAACGAAGAAACTGTAAGCAAAAAGAAAAAGATTTTACTTGATTCTGATTCTTCTATGGCACAAGTTGCTGAAGTGGCAGAAGTATTAGGATACGAGCTTTCCGATGCTGACATTGGAAATGTATATAAGGCTCTTATGCAGGTATGTGAAAAGAAAGGTGCCGTCAGCTCAAAAGAGTTTGAAGCTTTGATTGCAAGTTTTGCTATGCAGGCTCCTTCAACTTATCACTTTGAAACATACACAACAACATGCAGTAATGTGGCAAACTCAATGTCACAGGTTACACTTAAATGCAACGATGAAATTATATGCGGTGTCAGCGAGGGTGAAGGCCCTATTGATTCTGCTTTCCGTGCAATTGAACAATGTATTGGTCATCACTATGAACTTGACGATTTCCAAGTACAATCTGTAACAGAAGGAAAGGAAGCTTTGGGATCTGCGCTTGTTAGACTTCGCAACAACGGAAAGCTTTATTCCGGAAACGGAACTTCAACCGACATTATTGCTGCAAGCATCAGAGCATATATTAATGCACTTAACAAGATTGTTTTTGAGGAGGCGTAATATGAGAATAGTATTTTCGACTAAGAATGTAAGTCGTGCGACTTTTCTTGACACTTGCCGCTATGCCTTCGAATATGGTTTTGAGGGTTTTGAAATATATGATGCGATAAAAGAAAGAAATTCCCATCATGACAGCATATTAAGACGTGACCGCATTGCTGATGCAAAGAGAAAGCTCGTTAATAGAAGCCTTGCAGTTTCGGCGCTTCGTATGCCTGAAAGTATCGATAATGAAAGCACTACTCCTGAATTGATTGTAAAATATGTGGATATGGCTGCAACATCAGGTATTTCTAATGTGATTGTACGTATTGAAAATAAAGTGCTGTTTGATGTTTTGGATGAAAAGGTTTCTGCTGCTATAAAGAAAGCAGAAAATTTAGATGTTAATATTCTATTTGAAACTGTAGGCGCTTTAGCAAACACGGAAAACGTAATTGAAATAATCAATCACTTTTCTTCCGCAGCAATCGGTGCTTCTTGGAATGTCAGAGGTACATATTTTGATGCGGGAGAAACAGCTGAAACAACAATCAAGACTTTGGGTGCATACATTAAATATGTTCGTCTTGGTGATATAAAAGATGGTAAAACTGTTTTGATTGGCGAAGGAGAACTTGATGTTTCAAAGCTTATTGGTGCACTTTCTTCACTTAATTATGAAGGATATATTTGTGCCGCATGGAACGAAGAAATAAATGATGCAGATATTGTTCTAACCCATTTTGCAAATTATATTTCGAAGCTTAACCGCGAGAAGAAAAACTTTGATAAGGCATACTATAACAGAGATAAGACAGGTACTTTTCCGTGGAAAAAGTATGATGTTATAGATGCAACATTTTCCGATGTTCTTGACACCATGACGGAAAAATATCCGGACCAACATGCGTTTTTATATCCTACACTTGATTATACAAGAACCTATAAGCAATTTAGACGTGACGTTGATGAATGTGCAGCAGCGCTTATATCGCTTGGTGTAAAAGCCGGAGACCATGTTGCGATTTGGGCAACAAATGTACCTCAATGGTTTATTACCTTTTGGGCAACAACAAAGATTGGTGCAGTTTTGGTTACTGTTAATACTGAATACAAAATACATGAAATTGAGTATCTTTTAAAACAATCCGACACACATACTCTTGTTATGATTGAGTCATATAAAAGTATTAACTACAAAGAAATCATTCAAAAGCTTTGTCCTGAACTTGAAAACTTAGAACCTGGAAAACCGCTATATTCAAAGAATCTTCCATTTCTCAGAAATGTTGTAACCGTAGGATTTTCGATGAATGGTTGCCTTGCATGGGATGAAATGCTTTCCCGTTCTTCTCTTGTTCCACGCGAAGAAGTCAAAAGACGAGCTTCTCTTGTTAAGCCTGATGATGTTTGTAATATGCAATATACATCAGGAACGACAGGATTCCCAAAAGGAGTTATGCTTACACACAGAAACATCGTTAATAACGGAAAGACTATCGGCGATAGAATGGATTTGTCAACGGCTGATCGTATGATGATTCAGGTGCCTATGTTCCATTGTTTCGGTATGGTTCTTTCTATGACCTCTACAATGACACACGGTGGAACTCTTTATCCTATACCATATTTCTCGCCGAAATCATCGCTTGCTTGTGTTAACGATGAGAAGATTACATGCTTTAACGGTGTTCCGACAATGTTTATTGCGATGTTCAATCATCCTGATTTTGCTAAAACAGACTTTTCATATATGAGAACAGGTATAATGGCTGGTGCTAACTGCCCTGCAGACTTAATGCGTCGTGCTGCAGATGAAATGAATATGCGTGAAATCATATCTGTTTACGGTCAGACAGAAGCTTCACCGGGATGTACAATGGGTGAAGTAAATGAAGATATCGACCACAGAGTTGAAACAGTTGGAAGTGCATTTCCGGGTATAGAATGTAAAATTATTGATCCGGAAACCGGCGAAGAATTACCTGATGGCGAAAGCGGTGAATTTGTAGCCCGCGGATTTAACATTATGAAAGGTTATTATAAAATGCCTGAAGCAACAGCACAAACAATAGATAACGAGGGTTGGCTTCATACTGGCGATATCGCTTGCAGAACTACTGATGGATATTATAAAATTACCGGAAGATTGAAGGATATGATTATTCGTGGTGGCGAGAACCTATATCCAAGGGAAATTGAAGAGTTCTATCTGACTAACCCAAAAGTTCGCGATGTTCAGGTGGTTGGAGTTCCTGATGAAAGATATGGCGAAGAGTGTTGTGCTTGGGTCATTCTTCATAAAGGTGAAACGTCCGATGAAAACGAAATGAAAGAGTTTGGTAATGCTTCTATTGCAAGACATAAAGTACCAAGATACTTTATATTTGTAAATGAGTTCCCGATGAATGCAGCAGGTAAAATTCTCAAATACAAAATGAGAGAGGAAGCAAGTGAGCGTCTGGGTATAAAGCAGTAGACGGTATTGTGACAAAGGATTAAAATTTATTTTATAAGGAGATATAAAAATGGATATTAAGATTACAAAAACAACATCACCAAAGGCAAAACCTGAAGGAAAGCTTGGCTTTGGTAAGGTATTTACTGACCATATGTTCATTATGAATTACACAGAAGGAAAAGGTTGGCACGATGCAAGAATCGTACCTTATGAAAAGATTACACTTGACCCATCTGCAATGGTATTCCACTATGGTCAGGAAATGTTCGAAGGTCTAAAGGCATATAGAGGTGCTGACGGAAAAGCAAGACTTTTCAGACCTGATATGAACGCAAAGAGAACAAATGCAACAAACAAAAGACTTTGCATTCCTGAGCTTCCTGAAGAAAATTTCGTAGAAGCTGTTCGTGCAGTTGTTGAAGTTGATCAGGATTGGATCCCAACTGAAGACGGAACATCACTTTACATCAGACCATTCATCATCGCAACTGATGAATTCTTGGGCGTTGCTCCAAGTAAGACATATATGTTTATCATCATCCTTTCACCAAGTGGTGCATACTACGAAAGTGGTCTTGCTCCTGTTGGTATCTGGATTGAAGACGACTATGTTCGTGCAGTTCGTGGTGGTATGGGATTTGCTAAAACAGGCGGTAACTACGCTGCAAGCTTGGCGGCACAGGTTAAGGCTCACGATGACGGATATTCTCAGGTTTTGTGGCTTGATGGTGTTGAAAGAAAGTACATTGAAGAAGTTGGAGCTATGAACATTTTCTTCAAAATTGACGGAAAAATTGTTACTCCAATGCTTAACGGAAGTATCCTTCCTGGTATCACAAGAAACTCTGTAATCGAAGTTTGCAAGTCTTGGGGATATGAAGTAGAAGAAAGAAAAATCAGCGTTGAAGAGCTAATTAGCGCTCAAAAAGAGGGAAGACTTGAAGAGTGCTTCGGTACAGGTACTGCTGCAGTAATCTCTCCTGTTGGTAAGCTTCGTTATAAGGATGACGTTATGATGATTAACAATAACGAAATTGGTGAAGTTAGCCAGAAGCTATACGATACAATCACAGGAATCCAGTGGGGTAAGGTAGAAGACACATTCGGCTGGACAATGGATGTAAATAAATAAGGTGATATAATGTACAAAATTTTAGATGCCCATTGTCATATTTATCCCGATAAAATTGCTCAAAAGGCATCGGACGCTACAGGAAAGTTCTACGGTATGCCGTCTAAAATGGACGGCACCGTATCTACTTTATTAGAAGATGGTAAAAAAGCAGGAATCACACACTTTTTAGTACAATCTGTTGCCACAACACCTCAGCAGGTGTCAAGTATAAACAGGTTTATTTCAGAAAGCGTTGAAAAAAGTAATGGCCTTATGACCGGCTTTGGAACTATGCATCCTGAAAGCGAAAATCCTGAAGGGGATTTAAAAGAACTTATAAGCCTTGGTCTTAAAGGTATTAAGCTTCATCCCGATATTCAAGGATTTAAAATTGATGATTTTCGTATGCTCAAAATTTATGAACTTTGCGAAAAGAACAAACTGCCTGTTTTGATGCATTGTGGCGATGACCGTTACGATAACTCTAATCCGAACAGATTAAAGCCAATTCTTGATATTTACAAGGATTTAACGGTTATTGGTGCACATTTTGGTGGATATTCTGTTTGGGATGACGCCGCAGAAAACTTGTCAGGATACAAAAATTTCTATGTAGATACAAGCTCTACACTTTTTAAGGTTGATGTTAAAAGAGCAAGAGAACTTATAGATATTTTCGGTATTGAAAAAGTTATGTTTGGAACTGACTACCCGCTATGGCAGGTCGGGGAAGAACTAGAACGATTTATGAAAATAAACCTTACTGATACCGAACTTAAACGAATATTATGGGAAAATGCCGCAGAACTTTTGGGGATATAAGTCAACAAAGGTATCTGCGGTCTTTTTATGCGGGAATTTATTGACATTTTGCTTGTTTTTTGGTAAAATGAACATATATGTTATATGTGAGAAAATTGAGCATATAACAAGCTTATATTGACTTAAACATATAAGGAGGAAAGTATTTATGTCAAACGAAAAGCGTAGTTCATTCACGAGTTCAATAGGATTTATTCTTGCTGCTGCAGGTTCTGCTGTTGGTCTTGGAAACATCTGGAGATTCCCTTACCTTGCTGCACAGTACGGTGGCGGAATATTCTTACTTGTATATCTTGTTTTAGCTGTAACTTTCGGCTTTGCACTTATGATGGCTGAAATTACTATCGGAAGAAAAACAGGTCTTAGCGCTATCGGAGCATTTAAAGCACTAAATAAGAAGTTTTCATTTTTAGGATATTTAGCAGCACTTGTACCAATTATAATTTTGCCGTATTATTCACAAATCGGTGGTTGGGTAACTAAATATCTTTATACATTTGCAACCGGTGGTGGTGTAGATGCAGCTGGTGATGGATTCTTTGGATCTTTTATTTCTGCAACAGGCGAGCCTGTTCTTTGGTTCTTTGTTTTCTTGATCGCTACCGCTGTAATTGTACTTTTTGGAGTAGAAAAGGGTATTGAAAAAGTAAGTAAATTTATGATGCCGATTTTGGTTATACTTTCAATAGGTATCGCAATCTATTCAGTTTGCTTGCCAGGAGCTATGGAAGGCGTTGTTTACTATCTAAAACCTGATTTCTCAAAGTTTTCTGTAAAAACAGTACTTGCTGCTATGGGTCAGCTATTCTACTCAATGTCTCTTGCTATGGGTATTATGATTACATATGGCTCATATATGAAGAAGGAAGAAAATATTGAAAAAGCAGTAAGAAATATCGAAATTTTTGACACAGGAATTGCGTTTATTGCAGGTCTTATGATTATCCCTGCAGTGTTTGCTTTATCAGACACACCTAATGTAGGAGCAGGCCCAAGCCTTATGTTTATCACATTGCCACAACTGTTTAATACAATGCCATTAGGTGATGTTGTAGGTATAGCATTTTTCTTGCTTGTGTTATTTGCAGCACTTACATCATCAATTTCACTTATGGAAACAGTTGTTTCAATATTCTGTGATAAACTACATATCGGAAGAAAGCTTTCTTGCTTGTTAGTATTATTGCTTTCAGCAGTTGTTGGTTTAGTTTCATGCTTCGGTTACAGTATATGGTCAAACGTAACTATTATAGGACTTCAGTTCCTTGATTTCTTTGACTTCATCAGTAACAGTGTAATTATGCCAATTGTTGCATTCTTCACTTGTATATTAGTTGGTTATGTTATAAAACCAAAAGCTATTATCGACGAAGTTGAAAGTTCTGCAAAATTCAGCAGTAAAAAGCTATTTGTATTTGTAATTAAGTATGCTGCACCAATTTGCATCTTATTGATATTGATATCTTCAGTATTAAATGCATACGGAATATTTACATTATAATTTAAAATTATGAATAATATAATAAAAAGTATATTTGAATATGCAAAAACACTCATTAAATGGGTGTTTTTTGCTGCACTTTTAGGTGTAGTAGGCGGAATAGTTGGAAGTCTTTTTCACATCACTATTGAAAAAGTGACACATTTAAGAGGTGAAAATCCTTGGGTGATTTTACTTTTACCACTAGGCGGAATAGTTATCGCAGGGATGTATCAACTATTTAAGAAACAGGGAAGAATTGACACAAACCGAGTTTTGGAATCTATTTCGGGCGAAGAAAAGATCCCATTCGTTATGGCACCTTTAATCTTTATAAGTGCCGGAATAACACATCTTTTAGGTGGTTCTGCAGGCAGGGAAGGCGCTGCACTTCAACTTGGTGGTAGCATTGGATATAAGTTTGGAAAACTGTTCAGATGTAACAAAAACGATTTACACATTATGGTTATGGCAGGAATGAGTGCCGTTTTCGCAGCTTTGTTTGGTACTCCTGTTGCAGCAGCAGTTTTTGCTATTGAAGTTGTATGCGTAGGAATTTTTCATCATACAGCACTTCTTGCGTGCATTATATCAGCATTCTTTGGTTACCAGACATCGTTGTGGTTTGAAATTACCCCTGTGAGATTTACACTTTCACCGCTTTTGGAACTCACACCTGATTTTGTCTTAAAAAGCACTATGGTTGCAGTTTTGTGTGCTTTAGTAAGTATGTTATTCTGCTATATGATAGCAAAGGCTGAAAAAGTAGCCCATAAATTTGCAAAAAACACTTATTTACGTGGATTTTTAGGTGGACTTATAGTGGTTGCACTTACATTTTTGATAGGCACATTTGACTATAACGGTGCAGGGATGAATATTATCGAAAATGCCATTGGTGGAAGTGCAAAACCTGAAGCATTTATTCTTAAAATCATCTTTACTGCGATTACAATTGCGGCAGGATTTAAAGGTGGAGAAATTGTGCCAGCGTTCTTTGTTGGCTCGACTTTCGGTTGTTTGATGGGGAATATGTTGGGCATAGATCCAGGAATTGCAGCAGCTGTTGGTTTTATTTGCCTTTTCTGCGGTGTTACAAATTGCCCGCTTGCATCACTTATTCTGGCAATTGAAGTGTTTGGCTCTGAACAGATAGTAATATTCGCATTAGGTTGTTCGCTATGTTACATTCTGTCAGGATACACAGGACTTTATAAAAGTCAAAAAATTATGTTCTCAAAAACAAGTGATGACTATATAGATATTAATGTAAAATAAGGCGTTCAAATAGAATGCTTTATTTTTTTAATTAATTATAAAAGTGTGCTTTTTAGCACACTTATTTCATATCATTATTTAGGTGAAAAGCAATGATAAAACTATCAAAAGGGATTTATATACATTTTACAACTGTTTTGTTGTTTGTATTTTGCTATATTAATAGAAATCTAGAAATTTTATGCATAAGCTATGCTTTAGCGCTTTTTCACGAAATTGCGCACCTTTTTGCGGCTTTATGCATAGGATTAAAGCCTTCAAGAATAGTATTTTTTCCTTTTGGCGTGAATTTAAAGCTAAAAAACAGCATTATAGGGGCGTTATCTGACGAAATAATTCTGTATATGTCAGGGCCACTTTTAAATGCTGTTTTGGCAATTTTAAGCGTATTTTTTATTAAAAATCAGTATTTTAGCTTGTTTTATTATAATAATTTAGGTTTGTTTTTATTTAATATACTGCCGATATTACCAATGGATGGCGGCATTTTGATGAAAAAAATTCTGTCAGCAAGGGTAGGGTATAGGAGAAGTGAATTAATTTTAAAATACACATCTTTTATTTTCATTTTATTTTTAATTTCAATACAATGCTATCTATTAATAAAAAATAAATTTAATTTTTCAATTTTATTAGCAGTAATATTTTTAACAGGAAATATTTTTACAAATAAAGAAAAGTATAATTTAGAATTTACCAGAG
>JAZOOY010000016.1:0-6959 GCA_045655325.1 Clostridia bacterium | reverse complement strand
AGCTCTATAGTGCCGCCTGCAATCTGCATATATGCGCTTGCGGCAATACCATCACCTTCCGCTTCGCCTTTAATATTACCACTTGAAATATAAATAAATCCTTTAGACGTATCATCGTTATTTTCACAGTGGATAGCATCTTTGCCGGCATCGATGGTGAGTGTTGCTTTCGCAATCCTTACGCTATCATTAGCATCCAAACCGTGAGAAGCGGAATTGACCGTATATGTTCCGTCTGTAATAACCAAGTCATCCTTGGCGACAACACCGTGCCCTGCAGGAGAAGTAACCGTTAAAGAACCTTTTCCGTTTAGTGTTAAATCTTGCTTTGAAAATAAAGCAGAATCGATGTTATTATCGTCTATAGCAATAAAGCTACCACCGTTGGCAAGGGTATTATCTGTTCCATCTGCAAGTGTCAAAAACACCTTGTCTGCTTCAAGAATACACAATGCTGCTGAGGTTTTACTTGTAATATTTACACCATTAAAAACAATCTGCAATTTTGCGGTATCGGGCGCATTAACGATCAGCATACCATCAGTCAGTTCACCCGAAACAACATAGGTTGCTTCTTCGGTAATTGTTATTTTAGAACCCGAAATTTTAACACTATTTGAGCTTGATTTTGCCGAAGTTCCGTTCAGCTTAATTGCAACTGCCTTACTCTCATCATAGTCAGTTTTATTATCTCGCTCGGTAAACATATCCGCATCATTTTTTGAAAAATCAACCTCTACGGGTGCAGCAGAGGAAGTGCCATCCTGATTCTCGTTTTTGGTTTTATTTTCGGTATCTTTTCCGCATCCCGAAAGCAAACAGAGAATAAGCATTAAAGCTAATATAATTGATAAAATCTTTTTCATATAAATCACCCATTACAATTCTGTTCCGACTGTTTCTTGTTTAGACACCGCAATTTCAAGATTTCCATTTCGACAACGGATTTTATCTATCATTTCTTTTTCACGGGTGACGTCACGGAGCATTACATTGTATGTAAGTTTAAACATACTGCCCATATTGGTGCTCTTAACACGAAGAAGGTCGTGAGAAACCGTAAACTCAGAGAATATATCATCAAAAATGCCTGAGTAATCCAAATCTTCAGGAATGGTGATGGTAAAGGTTTTGAAGGTTGCTGCATTTCTTTTTGTACCAAAGTCAAGACGATTATATAGCACAAACATTATGCACATAACCAGTGTGAACAATAATGCAAAACCAAGATAACCCATACCCGCTATAAGACCTGCACCCATTGCCAAAAACAAGGTGCAGATTTCTTTAGCTGTACCAGGAACGGAGCGAAAACGAACAAGGCTGAACGCACCAGCCACCGCAACACCGGTTCCCACATTACCGTTTACCATCATAATAACAACACAAACAACTGCGGGGAGCAAAGCCAAAGTTACAACAAAACTTTTTGTGTAACGGGTGCGGTACATATAGGCAAATGCCATCAAAAGACCAATCACAAGCGAAGCACCAAGGCAAATCAAAAAGTCACTTACGCTAATGACGGTCGTTAAATCTGTATCGAATAATCCTTTAAATAAATTTTCAAACATTTGTAGTTACCTCCAACATATTATATGAGTTCATTTTATGGGTTTGCGGAAAGATAAGAGTTCTATAAGCTGTTCCATATTTTGAAAAAGGTATTTTATAGATCTTTTCCCTCGACAGCACCTCTGTCATCCAAAGAGGAATACCGCCGGAGCATTTAATCTCCATTAAAACTTTTCCTTTGGGAAGAATTGTTGAGCCGTACACCTCTGATTCAAGGGATAAATCTTCTTGTCTGCAAAGAACGGTATCATCAAAGGTTACTCGAAAATCGCTACCATCATTGGAATAAAACGCCTCTCGCTCATAAGAAAGAAATACCGTTGGGTGTAAATCACCATAGTAATCACAAAAATAATCAATTTCACTTGATATTTGGGTATGTTTATTCGTGTGATTTTCTCCCAAAAGCCATTCCATAGCCTCGTTATTAGGCAAGGATATTCTTCGTTTGTATACCACGTGCTTGTATTTCTTTTTAAGTTCCACGAAAACGGTGCTATCGGCATCAGCTTTGCTATAACTGCGTATGCGCAACTTTTCCTTATAAATCGGTTTTTCAATGGAACGGCGAATCAAGAGATAGGTATCTGTATCAAAATAAAGGTTCCGAATAGTGGTTCTTCCGTATTTATCAAGCTTCATATACGGTGCCATCGCTGCAAGGACTCGTTCCTTTTGGTCGAGTGTCAGCATATATTTCAGTTCATATCTCTTAAATACGGTTTGAAATGCCATAAAAAACCTCCTGTACCATGATGCAAACATTGTACAGGAGGAAGATTGAAGTTTGATTGAAAATCTTTAATTTATTTACAGCGCAGGAATTTGTACTCTGAATTCCACAAATCCATCAAAGCACTGCACCTCAATATGTCCTTTGTGGGATGTGGCAATTGCTTTTGCAATGGCAAGACCGAGTCCGTAATGCTTGTCCTCGCTGTTACGGGCAGTATCCATACGATAAAATCGCTCGAAGATATGTTCACGATGTTCCTCAGGGATTTCATCACCTTTGTTGATAACAGAGAGTTTGGCAAAACCGTGTTCCTTTGTTAAAGATAAATACACCTCACCTTGCTCTTTACTGTGGCGAATGGCGTTATCAAGGAATACAGATACAATTTGTTTGAGCTGTGTACTGTTACCTTCAACGCCGATGCCGTTTGTAATATTACAATTCAGCACAAGTCCTTTTTCAAAAGCAACACTTTCAAATGGGAGCGCTTCACCTGCTACAAGACGGCTGAAATCAATGTGTTCCATCTGCGGTATCACGTTCTCTGTTCTGGCAAGGTCAAGGAGCTGACCAACCAGCATTCCCATTCGCTCGTTTTCATACTGAATATTCTGAAGCCATCTATTATCACCGATTTCGCGGGACAGAAGCTCAGCATTGGCATTAACCACTGATACTGGTGTTTTCAACTCGTGACCAGCATCGGAGATAAACTGCTTTTGCTTTTGATAACTTTCTTCCAAAGGGTTAACAATCTTTCTTGCAAGAAAGATCGACAGGAAGAAGAACAATACAAGGGCAACGCAGCCGAAAATAAGTGTATATCGGAACAAGGTTATTGCCCCTTCATTCATTACAGTATTGTCCATAAAAGTAACGAGAACGTATCCGCCTTTATCAGTCTTGTAAAACGCAAGATTGTTTTCGGTTCCGTTGTTTTTATTATCTTTTATGATTTGTTTTGCCAATCGTTCCAAGTCGGCATCGGCATGGACAGTTGGAGGTTCATTTTTAATTTCAAGAATCTCGCCTTCATAGGAAACAGCTATGGTATAGAAGGTAGTTAATTGGAATTTAGGCGATTCCGGATTAAAGCCCGGCTTAAAATTTTGATTCCCACCGGGTGCTGGTCTGTTCGGCGGCATCATTCCTCCAAACGAGTTTGGTAGATTATACATCCCCGCGTGCGCTTGGAGCATTTCCTGGTTCTGTTTTGACATCTCAAAATAACTGGACGCATAAATAACTCCGAGTGTTCCAACCCACAAAAGTACGAGAATAGACATAATAGCAGCAACAATTTTTCTTCTTGATTTTTTAAACATCGTCGCACCTCAATTCATACCCGACACCGCGCACGGCCTTAATTTCAGTTTTTGCTTCAATAAAGGCAAGTTTTTTACGGGTAAAGGACATATATACTTCTACGTTGTTATATTCAGCTTCGCTCTCAAAGCCCCAAATTTTCAAAGCTAACTGTTCACGGGTGAGAATCTGACCGCTATTGGTAATCAGGTATTCAAGGATGCGGTATTCCTTTTCGCTTAGTCGCACGCTCTGACCGTTGGTAGTGCAAGATAATATCAGCGTGCTTGTACCCAGAGTAATATCTGCGAAAGACAAAATCCCATCGGTTGTGCCGAGCGTTCGTCTGCCGAGCGCACGGAGTCGGGCAAGGAGTTCTTTGGTCATAAAGGGTTTTGTTAAATAATCATCTGCACCGCTATCAAGGCCGGCAACCTTATCATCAAGTTCTGCCTTAGCGGTAAGCATTAGTATAGGTGTTGCAATTCCTTTGCTGCGAACACGTTTAGCAATCTCGTAACCGTTTAATCCAGGAAGCATAACATCAAGAATAACAATGTCGTAAATGTTACTTTCGATTGCCGTTAAACCATCAAGTCCGTTGGCGTAATGATCTACCTCATATTTTTCAAGACGCAGTATTTCGCATAACGCCTGCGCCATTCTTTTTTCATCTTCAACGAGTAAAATCCTCATAGGGACACCTCCACATACAACCATTATACCATAAAAGATTGAAAAATGATTGAAAAAATAAAAATCGACAGTGATTTTTAATATCGCTGTCAATTTTTAATTTGTCTGCGACAAAACAACGGCGGCAAGGCTTTTATTCCTTACCGCCGTTATCAGTTAGTTGTAAATTATATCGTTATTAACGATTTCTGTGGCTCTGCTGCGGATGTTATTCATCCGAACAACCCATTCTATTTGGTTGTCTACTTTGAGTTTTTCTGTCACATCTTCACGTTCTGCCATTTGTTCAACCAAACGATTGAACGTATCTTCGGCATCGCGGTCGAGTTGTAAGAGATAATCGTAAAGCGTACGATCATTAAGCATTTTATTGTATAGAGGTTTGCAATACTTTTGAATGTGTTTGAGATGTCGCTGACCCCATACGCCGATGGGTTCGCGTTCTAGTTCATCCTCACCGGCGATAATATAATAATCACCGCACAGTTCATATTTTAGCCCTGTTCTTTCATCCGTAATGAATTTCGCTAATTGTTCCATAATTTATGCCTCCTTTAATAAATCCTGAAATGGTGCATCGTTATTTACAAAGGTATCGTAGGTGAAATTAGCTCCAAGCCTAAATCCCATAATAAAACTGTCAAGATTCGATTCACCATTAACAACACCCCAAGCATTGACGAAATCGAGAAACTTTTTCTTGTTTTCACCGGTGAGGACTTCGGTTAAGAAGTCTTCGTTTAGCATCAGTACCTCCATCTGCTTTTGCACCGTTTTGTTTTGCTTGGTACTTCGCGCCTGTGGGTCGAGGTTGCCATAGTAAAAATTTTCAATAAATTTTCCCATACTGTTTTCCTACCTTTCTTGATTTTTGTTTCTAATGCGTTTTTCACGCAATTTAGCCTGTTCGATTTCCTCCGCCTTTTGGATTAAGTCCGCAAGACCTTTTTCACCGAACACCTTTCTCAAAAAAGAATATTGGCGGTTTTGTTTTTTGAGTTCGGTATTTTCGGTTGTGAGTTGGTTGTTTTCGTAACGCAAGATTTCGTTTTCACGGTAAAGAGAATTGTACTGAGCTAAGGTTCTTCGCCTTTCATCCATTATCTCAAGATACCGAGCAACGATTGTGGTGAGCAATGATTTCAATTTCTTTATGAGTGGGTCCACAAATCTTGCTTTGTAGCTTTTGGCAGACATCATTGTCGGTGGATTAGGTAACTGATACTCCGGTTCATTTATGATGGTTCCGTCAATCTGTTGCAGATATTTCTCACCGCTATCGTAACTTTTAACACGATCGGCATAGCCTTCAAACTCATCCTTTCTATCAGAGAGTTTCCTTTCGAGCTCAGTAAGTTCGCGCTCACGTTCCTGCTTTTTATAGTCCAAAACGGAGAGGTGTTTTTCGTGGGTTCCTTTATGCTCCCACTCAACACCGTGCCGTTCCATTACAATTGCAAGGGCTTCCTTTTCCGAACTGACCCATTGGTTCCACTCGGTATCTCCGCGAGTGCCACCCTTAAAGCCTTGATTTGCAAGAGCTTGTTTCAGGCTCACCCTTGTATCAAGTCCACGTTTGCTACCCGTTGTAAAGGGAACAAAATCGATATGCAAGTGTGGGGTCGCTTCGTCCATATGAAGATGCGCTGAGAATACTTTTAGGTACGGGTTTCGTTCTTGGAAGCCTTGGTAATACTCGTCCAAAATTCTTTGGGCGAGCAACCCGTTTTCACTTTCGGAACTCATCGTTACCATATCGCCAATCTGCAATATGATTTCGTGAAAAGGCTTTTCCTGTTTCGAATTTCGTATCTTTTCATAGTAGTTACCGATATGTCGGTCGGCTCGGGTTTGCTTTTCGTTATAGCGTTTTAGAGCGTCATCAAACAAAGTGTGATACACTTTTTTAATGCTTTCGTTACAGTAATCATTGTTTAGATGGGTGCGCTCGCCGTTGACGTTCTCCGCCTTAAACTTGCGGCTATTATGATTTACCGAACCTTTACCAACCATTACACTAATCGTTCTTCTTATACATATCACTTCCTTTTCGGCGTTAGCCGGGTTTTGTTTAATAAGGTGCAAAGCACCGTCATTCAACGAAAACTTTACTGCGCAAGCAGTATGCGGCAAAGCCGCAAAATACTAGCAAAGCGACGTATTTTCGTTTTGTTACTTTTGTCAAAAGTAACGCAAAAGCACTTTTGACAGGTTCCCCATCAAAAATGCAACCTGCAGGCAGGTTTTGCGTTCTCCGAAGGGCAAAGAGCCACCTTTGAAAAGGTACTCTCTGCACACTCCGCTAAACTTTCCCGTGTCGGTCTGTGACGATGGTGACGATGTTTTTGCCACCGCCTAAAACACCGTCACGACCGACACGCATCGTCACGCTTTCGCAAATTGCAGTCGCACCTTGCGGCCATCGTGACAGCGTTTGTTCTCGTAATAAATGCCATACTCATTGAACAAACGCCCCGCATTGATATTCAGCTTCATAGATAACGTGTTCGCTTTCATATCAACGCCGAGCACCTCGACAAGCTCGGTCGGTGTTCCACACCAAACGGCATTGTCTGCGGTGATAAATTCTGCCACCTTCTCAAGTAACGGTTCGGGTGGCTCTTTCCAAAGTTCTGTTTCTGCGGTT
>JAZOOY010000015.1:0-23449 GCA_045655325.1 Clostridia bacterium | reverse complement strand
CAAAGTCAATGACCCGGGCAATATGGGCACAATAATACGTATCTGTGATGCAGCAGACTGCGGACTTCTTCTGATGGAAGATACCGTTGGTATTTATAGCCCGCAAACAGTGCGTGCCAGCATGGGGTCATTTTTTCACATTAAAGCAAAGTCCGGTCTTACAAAAGCCGATATTTTAAAGATGAAAGAGGACGGATACAAGGTGATAAGCGGAGCGCTAGTTGAAAACACTATCGACTTTAAGGATGCAGACTACTCCGGCAAAACTATCATTGTGGTAGGGAATGAAGCAAACGGCATAACAGATGAAATTCTGTCAATTTCCAACACAATTGTAAAAATCCCGATTTATGGCAGGGCAGAGTCCTTAAACGTGGCAGTTGCGGCATCTTTGCTGGTTTATGAAGCAAAAAGATAAGGATAATTTTGAAAAAAATCTTCCTATTATATAGAAATTTTAAAAAAAATCTTTGACATTCGTACCATTTTGTAGTATGGTATATGATGTGAAGATTTTTTTGTTGGAGGAAAAGATGGAAAATAACCTGCTTTATTGGGTGTGGCTCACCGACATTTGTGGCGTTTATAATAACGATATAAATGCGCTAATTGAACAATTCGATACGGTAGATGAAATCTATAAAGCCACCGATTATTCAGGTGTTTTAAACGTAAAACCATTAACCTTAAAAAAACTTCGTGACAAAAGTCTTAAAAGGGCAGAAAAGATAAAAGAGAATTGTGATAAGATCGGTGCGGAGATTATCACTTTTGATGACATCAGGTATCCTGATTCGCTAAGAACTATTTCAAACCCGCCATACGTTTTATATATGCGTGGCGAGATTATGAAATGGGACAGAATTTTGGGTATCGGTGTTGTTGGAACCAGAAACTGTAGCGACTATGGGCATAAGGCTGCCAGCTATATCGTAAAGGATTTAGCACTTTGTGGTGCTACTATAATAAGTGGTATGGCAGCGGGAATTGATGGACTATCAGCTCGTGCAGCACTTGACAGCGGAAACAAAACTGTTGCGGTTTTGGGTACTGCAATCGACAATCCATATCCTTGGGAAAACCGAGGTCTTATGCAAAAGATAATTGAACACGGAACGGTTATTTCTGAATACCCACCGGGAGCAAGAACACAGAAATCAAGCTTCCCTTGGCGAAACAGAATAATCAGCGGTCTTTCAAAAGGCGTGCTTGTTGTTGAAGCACCGGAAAGAAGTGGTGCTTTGATAACCGCAAACTATGCCTTGGAACAAGGAAAGGACGTTTTTGCTGTTCCGGGTAATATCTTCAAAAAGGAAAGTGCAGGCACAAACAACCTTTTATCAAGCGGTGCAAAGGCAGTCAGCTCGGCAGAGGATATTCTAAATGAATATGTTTATGAGATAGAACGACTTAGAATAAAGAAACCAAGCGCGGTTTCAAAGATTTTTTCAAACCCCAATAAGATAGACAATGAGATAAAGCTTTCAATAGACGATAAGCGTTTTTCGGGGCTATCTGATAGCGACAAAAAGATAATATCGTTATTGATTGAAGAGAACATGCATATTGATGATATTGCAAGAAAGAGTGAGATCCCGATGGGTGAACTTTCAACTAAACTTGCAATGCTTGAATTTTCTGGGCATATTCAAAAAATTCCCGGAAATAACTATAAACTGAACGTATAATTAAGGAGGAAGAGCTAACCTGATGGCTAAGAAACTATTAATCGTAGAGTCACCGGCGAAGGCTGGAACAATAAAAAAATACCTTGGTAAGGATTACGAAGTAACTGCATCTATGGGTCACATTATTGACCTTCCAAAGAGTCAGCTTGGCGTAGATGTTGAGAACGAATTTGAACCAAGATATATTACAATTCGTGGTAAGGGTGAACTTTTAACAAAACTTAAGAAGCAGGCAAAAGCCGCTGACAAAGTTTACCTCGCAACTGACCCGGACCGTGAAGGAGAAGCAATCAGCTGGCATTTGGCAAACGCTTTGGGAATTGACCCAAAAGATAAGTGCCGTGTTACATTTAACGAAATCACAAAGAATGCAGTAAAGGCGTCTATGAAAGAGCCACGCTCAATTGATATGGACCTAGTTAATGCCCAGCAGGCAAGACGTGTTCTTGACCGTATTGTGGGTTACAAAATCAGCCCAATCCTTTGGGAAAAGGTTAAGAAAGGCTTATCTGCAGGTCGTGTTCAGTCTGTTGCTACAAGAATGATTTGTGACAGAGAAGACGAAATCGAGAACTTTAACCCACAGGAATTCTGGACAGTTGAAGCACTTTTAACTGACGAAAAGGGTAAGAAAGATTTTGTCGCAAAATACTATGGTGAAAACGGCAAGGAAACCGAGCTTACAAGCGGTGAAGAAGCTGATAAGATTATAAAGGACACCAAGGAACTGACAGTTTCACAGGTTAAGGAAAGCGAAGTTATTAAAAACCCGCCACCACCATTTACTACAAGTACACTTCAGCAGGATGCATCAAGAAAGCTTGGATTTGCAACTCATAAGACAATGCAGACAGCTCAAACTCTTTATGAAGGTGTTAACATTGGCGGAAAAATCGGTTTTGTGGGTCTTATCACTTACATGAGAACCGACTCATTACGAATTTCAACCGATGCACAAAGAGAAGCAATTGCTTATCTTACAGAGCAGTACGGCAAAGAGTATATCAAGCCAAGACAGTATAAGTCAGGCAAAAACTCACAGGATGCTCACGAAGCTATTCGTCCTACAAGCATAAATATAACACCGCTATCAGTAAAAGATAAGCTGACAAACGACCAGTATAAACTATACAAGCTTATCTGGGAAAGATTTGCGGCAAGCCAGATGGCAGGATCGGTTTATAACGCAACAAGCGTAACATTAACATCAGGTACACACACTTTCCGTGCAACAGGCTCTGAAATGGTGTTTAAGGGATACCAGAAGGTATACGTTGAGGGAAGCGACATTGAAAAGGAAAAGGATAAGACACTTCCACAACTTGAAGAAAACCAGAAAGCAATAATCAAGAATATTGATTCTGCTCAGCACTTCACAAAGCCACCTGCAAGATATTCAGAAGCGGCATTGGTTCATGCTTTGGAAGAAAATGGAATCGGCAGACCAAGTACCTATGCGCCAACAATTACAACTATCGTATCACGTGGATACGTAAGACGTGTAAAAAAACAGCTTGTTCCAACAGAGCTTGGTATGATAACTACAGATATTATGAAAAAGAGCTTTGAAAGTATTGTAGATATCGAGTTTACTGCGGATATGGAACAGAAGCTTGACGCAGTTGAAGGCGGAAAGACAGATTGGGTTAAGATTCTAAAAGAGTTCTATCCTGATTTTGAAAAGAACCTTGAAAATGCGCAAAAAGCTGTTGAAAAGGTAAAGATTAAAGATGAAGAATCTGACGTCGTATGCGATAAGTGTGGACGTAAGATGGTATATAAAATCAGTAAGTTCGGAAAGTTCCTTGCTTGCCCTGGATATCCGGAGTGCAAGAACACAATGGCAATCCGAAATGAAACAGGGGTTAAGTGCCCAAAATGTGGCGGAGAAATTCTATCCAAAAAGTCACGAAAGGGCAAGACATACTTCGGTTGTGAAAATAACCCAAAATGCGACTTTATGGTTTGGGATACTCCTGTTAAAAAGGAAAAGTGCCCTGAATGTGGCGGAATTTTGCTAAAGCGTAAAGGCAAGAATGCCAAGACTTACTGCGCAAATGAAAATTGTAAGTACGAAGTAAAAGCGGAAAGGAAATCCGACAAATGACAGTAAAGGTGATAGGAGCAGGTCTTGCAGGATGCGAGGCGGCGTATCAACTGGCAAAACACGGTATTGACGTTGAGCTTTTTGAAATGAAGCCGAAAAAATACTCGCCTGCACACAAAAGCCCTAACTTTTTTGAGCTTGTCTGCTCAAACTCCTTAAAAGCCGACAGAATTGAAAATGCCTGCGGACTTTTAAAAGAGGAAATGCGACTTTTTGACTCGGTTATGATGCAAGCGGCAGACGTGTCAAAAGTGCCTGCAGGCGGAGCTTTGGCGGTTGACAGAGATGTGTTTTCAGAATTTGCAACAAAGCTTATAAAGGAAAATCCACATATAACCGTCCACGAAGACGAAGTTACCGAGATAAACCCTGATGAATACACAATTATTGCAACAGGGCCATTAACATCAGATGATTTAAGCACCGAAATTGCAAAGCTTACCGAAAGTAGTGGTCTTTACTTTTTCGATGCGGCAGCACCTGTTGTGACAAAGGAAAGCATTGATATGGATAAGGTGTTCTATGGCGCAAGATACGACCGTGGAACAGCCGATTATATCAACTGTCCTATGACAAAAGAAGAATATGACGCATTTTATAACGAGCTTATAAATGCCCAAACGGCAGAGCTTAAGGAATTTGAAAATAAAAAGGTTTTCGAAGGCTGTATGCCGGTTGAAGTTATGGCAAAACGCGGCGAGCAAACACTTCTTTTTGGACCGTTAAAGCCTGTGGGATTAACAAATCCTAAAACAGGGAAAGACGATTCTTATGCGGTTATTCAGCTTCGCCAGGATAACAGGGAAGCTACCCTTTATAACCTTGTGGGATTCCAGACAAATCTTAAATGGGGTGAACAGAAAAGGGTATTTTCAATGATACCTGGCCTTGAAAATGCAGAATTTGTACGATACGGTGTTATGCACCGAAACACATATATTGATGCACCAAGAATACTGAATAAGTACTATCAGATGAAAAAGTTCCCAAAAGTATTCTTTGCAGGTCAGATTACAGGTGTTGAGGGTTATGTTGAATCAGCATCTTCCGGAATTTTGGCAGGCTTTAATATGGCACAGATGATTCTGGGCGGAAAAATGTTTGAGCCTAGCGCAAAAACTGCAATCGGTGCACTGCCAAATTATATTTCGGACGAAAGCATTGAAAAGCTTCAGCCGATGAATGCGAATTTTGGCATAATAGAGAGCCTTGATAGACGCATCAGAAACAAGGTTGAAAGATATAATGCAATTGCAATGCGTAGCCTTGATGTTTTAAAAGAACAACTTTCAGAATATAGCGAAAGAGGATAAATGATATGGATTTTAGAGAATATACCATTGATAAAATTACAAGTATAACAGGTCTTGATAGAGAAACTATTGCAAAGGCAGTGGAAACTCCGCCGGAGCAGAAACTTGGCGATTTGGCGTTCCCTTGCTTTATTTTGGCAAGAACACTAAAGAAAGCACCACCTGTAATTGCTCAGGAGCTTGCAGAAAAATTTTCACAGGATGAAAATATCGAAAAAGCACAGGCAGTTGGCGGATACTTAAACTTCTTCTATTCAAGAACTGCTTTTACAAAGAACACAATAACAGAAGTTTTAGAAAAAGGCGAAGACTTTGGAAAGTCAGACTTGGGAAAGGACAAAACTGTCCTTGTTGAATATTCATCACCAAATATCGCAAAGCCTTTCCATATTGGTCACCTTTTCTCAACAGCTGTTGGGCATTCTCTTGAGAGAATTTATAGTCAGCTTGGTTATGACACAGTAAAGCTAAACCACCTTGGTGACTGGGGAACGCAGTTTGGTAAACTAATCGTTGCTTACAAGCTTTGGGGCGATGACAGCGTTATTGAAAAGGACCCTATAAACGAGCTTTTAAAGATTTACGTTAAGTTCCACGAAGAAGCAGAAAAGAAACCAGAACTTGAAGATGAAGCCAGAGAATACTTCAAAAAGCTTGAAGAAGGCGATGAAGAGGCTACAACACTATGGCAGCACTTCCGTGATTTGAGCCTTGTTGAATTCAAGCGTGTTTATGATATGCTTGGCGTAAGCTTTGACTCATATAACGGCGAAAGTTTCTATTCTGACAAGATGGACGAAGTTGTTGATATCTTAAGAGATAAGGGACTTTTGACAGAAAGCGAAGGTGCACAGGTTGTTGAACTTCCTGAGCTTGGCGAAAACACACCACCTTGTATCATTCTAAAGTCAGACGGTGCTACAATTTACGCAACACGTGATATTGCAGCGGCACTGTACCGTCACAGAACATATGATTTCTATAAGAACATATACGTTGTAGGAACACCACAGAGCCTACACTTTAAGCAGATTTTTGCGGTAATGGAAAAGGCAGGCTGGGACTGGGCAAAGGGCTGTGAGCACGTAAACTTCGGTCTTGTAAAGTTCCCTGACAAAAAGCTTTCAACACGTCACGGTGACGTGGTATTTTTGGAAGATGTTCTTAACGAATCAATCCAGAAAACACGTGAAATCATTGAAACAAACAGTCCTAATATGGAAAATAAGGACGAAGTGGCACAGAAGATTGGTATCGGTGCTATCCTTTACACATTCCTTAAAAACTCAAGAGAAAAGGATATCGTGTTCAGCTGGGATAGTATGCTTGACTTTGAGGGCGAATCTGCACCATACGTTCAGTATAGCTACGCTCGTGGTAAGAGTATCTTGAGAAGAAGCGATATTGAAATTTCTGACGTTGATTTCTCACTTGTTACAACTGACGAAGAATATGCGTTAGTAACTCATCTAAACGCGTTTTTGGACGCAGTTAAAGACGCCGCAGATAAGAACGAACCATTCTACGTAAACCGTTATGTAACTGTTCTTGCACGTCTATTCAACAAGTTCTATAACAGTTGTCCGATTCTAAAGGATGATGTTGCAGAAGACGTTAAAAAGGCAAGACTTGCACTTGTTAAGGCAAGCTGTCAGGTTATAAAGTCAGCACTTTACCTACTAGGTATTGAAGCTGTTGAGAGTATGTAAGGAGAAGAAATGGAAACAAAAGTTGCACTGATTGGAATTGTAGTTGAAAACTTTGATTCAGTAACAAAACTGAACGATATACTACACTCATACGGCGATTTCATAATAGGCAGAATGGGTATTCCTTATAAGGATAGAGGTGTATCCATTATAAGTGTTGCTGTGGACGCAACCGAAGATACAATAAGTGCAATGGCTGGGAAGATTGGAAAGCTTCCTGGAATTTCTTCAAAAACTGTTTATGCAAAAATGGGAGATTAGTATATGAAAGAGAAGATTTATACAATCCCGATAAATGAAGCATTTGACGAAGTTTGCGAATGTCCGCTATGCTTGATTGAAAGACGTCTTGAGGCTGAGGCGGTGGAGTACGAGCTTGGCGCTGCTATGATGGAGCCTGACCACAGGGAGCTTTCAAACGAAAAGGGATTCTGCAAAAGACACCTTGAAATGATGTTTGAAACACCGAATAAGCTATCCCTTGCCTTGGTTTTGGACACTCACTTGCTAGAGGTCAGAAAGAAAATTTCTAACCTTAAAAAGGCGAAAAAGGGACTTTTCAAAAAGGAAACTCCGTCAATAAAGGAAACTGTAAACTCCTGTATTATCTGTGAAAAGATAGACAGAACTATGGACAGATATATGGACGTACTAGCCGAAATGTATAAGGATGAAGCGGATTTTCGTGAAAAGTTTAATATGTCAAAAGGCTTTTGTCTTTATCACTTTGAAAAACTTTTGGAACGTGCAAACGGTGATTTCTTAAATGCTTTAATTGAAAAGGAAGAGAAAGAACTTGAAGCCATAAATGATGATATCCATAAGTTCACATTGAAATTTGACTACCGAAATCGTGATATGGAATGGGGAACTGCAAAGGACGCACCTGTAAGAAGTGTGCAGAAATTAGTAGGATATATAAAAGAAGAATAAAAAATAAGCAGTAGGCATTATGCCTACTGCTTTTATATTGTGTGTGTTAAAAATGTTCGTTCATATTTTACCGAGAAGTAATCGCAAGCCGCTTTAGCAGACTCATTATCAGGGAAAATACCGAACACAGATGGACCTGAACCGCTCATAACAGAGCCAAATGCACCAAACTCAAGCATTTTTTTCTTTATGTCTGAAATTTCAGGGCAATCGTTAATGGTTACAGTTTCCATAACATTTGAAAGTGTTTCGCCAATCTTCTTAGTGTCAAAATTTGCAATTGCAGAAATCATACCGTCAGTATCAACCTTTGCAAGCTCTTCTGCAGAGTCGATTCTGTGGTAAATATCCGCAGTTGAAATATTGACAGGCGGTGTTACCAAAACCACAGAAACACCAGGGATTTGTGAAAGGGTTGATAACTTTTCGCCAATACCTTCCGCAAGGGATGTTTCGTTTTTTATGCAGTAAGGAACATCAGCACCAAGGGAAAGCCCCATTTTAAGTAACTTTTCCTCTGTCAGATTTGCATTGTATAAAAGATTTAATGCACAAAGTACTGCTGCTGCGTTTCCGCTACCACCTGCAAGACCTGCGGCGATAGGGATGTTCTTTGTTATCTTAATACTAGCTCCGCCTTTGATTCCTGTTTGGTTAAAAAACAAATCAGCCGCCTTGTATGCGATATTTCGATTGTCGCAAGGAAGATGCGGTATATTTGATTTTACAGTAATTCCAAAAGACGCTTTTTTTACGATAATAAGGTCAAAAAGATTAAGCGGTTGCATAACCATCTTAACCTCGTGATAGCCGTTTGGAAGCTTTCCCAAAACATCAAGAGTAAGGTTTACCTTGGCGTAGGATTTAGCTATAGCACGGTTTTTTGTGATTATAATATCATTTAAAAGATTCATTTAAATCACCTCTGAAGCTCACTATGAGAGCTATCAACAACGTTTTTAATATCTTCTTTTGTAACTAATCTCTCTTTTGCATCTTTTTTAAGGTATGCAAGATATTCAATATTACCCTCTGGCCCTTTTATTGGTGAGAATGAAAGGCCGACAGGGAAAAAGCCGATTTCTTCAGCAAAATCAAGGACAGTTTCAACAACGCTGTAGTGTACATTAATATCACGGACAACGCCTTTTTTACCCACCTGTTCACGTCCTGCTTCAAACTGTGGCTTAATCAGTGCCACAAGTTCGCCGTCATCTGCCAAAAGCTCATAAGCAACAGGAAGAACAAGTTTTAGTGAAATAAAGGACACGTCAATAGATGCAAAATCAATCGGGCATCCGATGTCTTCAGGTTTTACGTAGCGGATATTGGTACGCTCCATATTGTGAACGCGTTCATCCTGGCGGAGCTTCCATGCAAGCTGACCGTAACCAACGTCAACGGAAAATACTTCTTTGGCACCATTTTGAAGCATACAATCGGTAAATCCGCCGGTTGATGCACCGATGTCCATAGTGATTTTTCCATCTAGTGTGATAGGGAACAATTGCATCGCTTTTTCAAGTTTAAGACCGCCACGGCTAACGTATTTTAGAGTTTCGCCACGGATTTCAGGAGTCTTTTCAATATCAACCATAAGTCCTGCCTTATCGCACTTTTGATTGTCAATATAAACTATGCCTGCCATAATTAAAGCCTTCGCTTTTTCACGGCTTTCGGCAAGCCCTTTTTCTGTCATTAAAACATCAAGTCTTTGTTTTTCAGCCATTATAGCTTTTCCTCGATTCTTTTTATAATGGATTCTTCATCCATGTTGTAGTATTTATCAAGCTCTGCAGGTGAGCCGTGTATAATCGGCACATCCGGGAATGCGCAAATAAGCATTTTTGTTGGGTTATCGCTCTCGGCAATAACTGTTGAGATAAGTGACCCCAAACCGCCTGTTTTTGTGCCGTCTTCGATAGTAACGACCAGCTTTGCACCTTTTGTATGTTCTAGTATTTCGGCATTATTTACAGGGTAGATTGTAGGTAGTGCCACAAGTTTTGCATTAACCTTTTCAGCAACAGCCTTAGCGGTTTTTAAAATTCTTCCGCTTGAGAAAATAACGATTTTTTCGCCATCTTTTACAAGCTGAGTTTTATACGGCTCAAACTTGCATTCTAGTTCTTCTTGCACACAGCCTCTTGGATAGCGGATAGCAATCGGGCCGTTATGCTCATTTATTGCATATTCCATCATCTCATCAAGCTCTTTTTGGCTTGATGGTGAAAGTATGGTCATATTCGGCATAGACGATAAGAACGCTATGTCATACATACCCTGATGTGTTTCGCCGTCCTGACCAACAATTCCGGCACGGTCTGCACATAAAACTACGTGTAGATTCTGCAGACACACATCGTGGAGAATCTGGTCGTATGCACGCTGCATAAAGGTTGAATATAGCGGAACAACAGGAATGTGGCCTGAAATGGCAAGGCCTGCCGCCATAGTAACGGCGTGTTGCTCTGCGATACCAACGTCAAAATAGCGGTCAGGGAATGTGTCACGAAACTCACAAAGCCCTGTTCCAAGTGGCATTGCGCCTGTTATTGCGCATACCTTTGGGTTTTTCGTTGCAATACGTACTAACGCATCTCCAAACGCCTTTGAGTAATCAGTTTTATCAGGAACGCATGAGGTTCCTGCTGAAATTCCGTGATAGAGCTCAGGGTTTGTTTCTGCAGGCTTATAGCCTTTACCTTTTTTTGTTCTTATGTGTATAAATGATGAAGTGTCTGATTCCTTTGCACGCTCAAATACTGCACGAAGTGCTTCAATATCGTGACCGTCAACAGGACCGATATAGTTAAGACCTAAGTTGTCAAAAAGTGTTGTTGGAATAACCTTTCGTCTTAAAGATTCCTTTGCCTTTCTTGCAGTGTTTGTTGCCGCTTTGGCGCCGATAGGGAGTTTTGATAAAAACTCTTCTATGCGGTCTTTGGATTTAAAATATTCAGGCTTTAAACGAAGCTGTTGCAAGTATTGTGAGATTGCGCCAACGTTGTTTGCAATACTCATTTCATTATCATTCAAAACGAAAATAACCTTTGAATTTGAGTGACCTGCATCGTTTAGTGCCTCAAATATCATACCGCCTGTTAGTGCACCGTCACCAAAAACTGCCACCACATCATAATCATCACCTGAAAGGTCACGGCTACGGGCAATACCCATTGCAGCGGATGCAGAAGTTGATGAATGGCCTGTATTAAATGCATCATAAATACTCTCGGAGGTTTTTGGGAAACCGCTTAATCCACCGAAAGTACGAAGTGTTTCAAATTTATCTTTTCTTCCTGACAGGATTTTGTGAACATAAGACTGATGCCCAACGTCCCAGATAAGCCTGTCCTTTTCAAAATTAAATACGGAGAAAAGAGCAAGAGTAAGCTCCACCGCCCCAAGGTTTGAGGCTAGGTGTCCTCCTGTTTTTGAAACGGATTTTATTAAAAACTTGCGTATTTCATACGCCAAGAGTCTTGCTTCTTCTGTTGAAAGTGTCGGAATATCATCCGGAAGCTTTATTTCATCAAGATTCATAAACTTCACCTTCCTTAAAGTCTATAATATCACAAATTTCTGCTGATGTAAAGGAAAATTAAGGAGTAAACTCGCTCCTGATTTCGCCTGCTAAGTAGAGCGATCCGCATACGCAGATAAGCTCATCATCAGGCGTTTTAGAAATGACTTTTTTTACTGCTAAAATACTGTCCTTTTCCACTGCACAATCAGGGAATAAAGAGGCCAGCTCTTCTGCCGGCATACACCTTGGCATTTTAACTTGGGTAACAATTACATTTTTCGCAAATTCACGGATTAGTGCGGAGGTTTCTTCTACATCCTTATCCTGCATCATAGCAACCACAAAGGTTACTGGTTTATCTAAAACCTTAAGGGACGATATAAGAGCTCGAACTCCGTCAGGGTTGTGACCACCGTCCAAAATAAGGTTGTCCTTTAAATACTCAAACCTTGCAATCCATTTTGTATTTGCAAGACCTGTTTTTATGTGTTCATCCAAAATCCCCAAGGCCTTTGCACCGCATACCGCAATGCCTGCGTTTTCTTTTTGATATTCACCTGATAAAGACAGGGAATAGTCATATGCCTGCTGTGCAACAAAAAGCGGAACATTCGAGGATTTACAGATGTTTTCAATAACAGAAAGCACAGATTTTTCCTGATTGCAAGTTGTGATAACCTTAGTTCCTGCCTTTATTATTCCACATTTTTCTTCTGCTATTTTTTCTATTGTGTCGCCTAGATATTCTGTGTGGTCAAGGCCGATTTTTGTGATTATGGCAAGTTTTGGTGTAGCAATCACATTTGTTGCATCAAGTCTTCCGCCAAGCCCTGTTTCTAAAACTACAATATCGCACTCTTTTTCGGCAAAATACAAAAACGCCATTGCGGTAATTTGCGCAAAAACAGAAATCTCAACGCCCAACGTATCAATTTCATGTTTTACCCGTGTTGCAATCCGTGCAAGGTCATTGTCCGAAATGTTTTCGCCGTTTATACTGATTCGTTCATTAAAAACCTCAATAAACGGGGAAGTATAAAGCCCGCAAACCTTACCCGATGCACGCAAAATAGAGGCAAGCATAGCAGACACAGAGCCTTTGCCGTTAGTTCCGGCAACGTGAATAAACTGCAATTTGTCCTGTGGATTGCCCAAGTTTACAAGTAGCTTTTTCAAATCGTCATTCCCTAAAATTTTGGAAAATTTAGGGGTATCGTTTATATATTTTAAGGTTTCTTTATAGTCCATAATTTAAGTTAAAAGGGACAGATTAGAAAACCTGTCCCAGTATTATTACATATTTTCAAGTCCGCGGATAGATTCAAGTACTTTTTCAAGCATTTCTGAATACTTTCTGCCTTTTTCCTTTTCTTCGTCAATGACTTTCTGTGGAGCCTTTGCAACAAAGCCTTCGTTTGATAGCTTGCCTTCAACTCTCTTGATTTCGCCTTCAAGCTTTTTCTTTTCAGCGTTTAGTCTTTCAAGTTCCTTTTCCTTATCAACAAGTTCGCCCATTGGGATAAAGATTTCGCAAGAGTCAACAACGATGTTTACTGCATTTGCATCAATGCCGTCCTTTGAACCTTGAACAACTGTTTCAGAAGCGGATGCAAGCTTTTCAAAGAAAGTTGCACCTTTTAGGAAAATGTCAGCCTTGTCAGTTACAAGGATAACCTTTGCTTTCTTTGATGGTGGAACATTCATTTCAGCACGTCTGTTACGGATAGCAGAAATAGCATTCATAATAAGTTCCATATTCTTTTCATCCATAGGGAAGTCAAGTTCGTCCTTAAATTTTGGATAGTCACTTATAACAATGCTTTCGCCATCGTGTGGTAAGTGTTGCCAGATTTCTTCTGTGATAAATGGCATAAATGGATGAAGTAGCTTCATTGTATTTGAAAGCACGTATGTTAGGACATACTGTGCAGTTTTAGCACTTTCTGATTCCTTGTCAAATAGTCTTGGTTTAACAAGCTCAATGTACCAGTCACAGAAGTTGTCCCAGATAAAGTCATAAAGCTTTGAAACTGCAACACCAAGTTCAAAGTTGTCAAGATTTTCTGTAACTTCTTTTACTACTCGGTTATACTTTGACAAAATCCACTTATCTTCAAGCTCAAGCTTTGAAAGGTCAGGAAGCTTACATTCTGTAATATCAAGATTCATTAGAGTAAATCTTGATGCGTTCCAGATCTTGTTTGCAAAGTTACGGCTTGCTTCAACTCTTTCCATATAGAAACGCATATCGTTACCAGGTGCATTACCTGTTGCTAGTGTGAAACGAAGAGCGTCAGCACCATACTGGCTGATGATTTCAAGCGGGTCAATACCGTTACCTAGTGACTTTGACATCTTACGACCCTGTGAGTCACGAACCAAACCGTGAATGAATACGTGCTTGAATGGTTCTTTTCCTGTGTGTTCAAGTGATGAGAAAATCATTCTTGCTACCCAGAAGAAGATAATATCGTAACCTGTTACAAGTACGCTTGTAGGGAAGAAGTAGTCAAGATCTTCAGTCTTTTCAGGCCAACCAAGTGTTGAGAATGGCCATAGAGCTGATGAGAACCATGTATCAAGAACGTCCTCGTCCTGCTTAACCTTTCCGCCACACTTAGGACATACTGAAATGTCTTCCTTTGAAACTGTTGTTTCGCCACATTCATCACAGTAGAACGCAGGGATTCTGTGACCCCACCATAACTGACGTGAAATACACCAGTCAAATACGTTTTCCATCCAGTTCATGTATGTCTTTGAGAAACGCTCTGGAACAAACTGAACGTCGCCGTCTTTTACAGCTTTGATTGCAGGTTCTGCAAGAGGTTTCATCTTAACGAACCACTGCTTTGAAATGATTGGTTCAACAGTAGTTCCACAACGGTAACAAGTACCAACGTTGTGAGAGTGGTTTTCAATCTCAACCAAAAGACCCATTTCGTCAAGGTCCTTGATCATAGCCTTACGGCATTCGTATCTGTCCATACCCTCATACTTGCCTGCGTACTTGTTCATTGTTGCATCGTCATTCATAACCTTAATCTGCTCTAAGTTATGACGAGCACCAACTTCAAAGTCATTAGGGTCGTGAGCAGGTGTAATCTTAACGCAACCTGTACCAAATTCTTTGTCAACATATTCGTCGGCAATTACAGGGATTTCACGGTCTGTTAGTGGAAGAAGCAATGTCTTTCCAACTATATCCTTGTATCTTTCGTCTTCAGGGTTAACAGCAACTGCAGTATCACCGAAAAGTGTTTCAGGACGGGTTGTTGCGATAACAACGAACTGGTCAGAATCCTTTACAGGATACTTGATGTGCCAGAAATGTCCTGCCTGTTCTTCGTGTTCAACTTCTGCATCAGAAAGAGCAGTTATACAGTGCGGGCACCAGTTAATAATCTTTGAGCCCTGATAAATAAGACCCTTATTGTAAAGGTTAACGAATACTTCACGAACTGCTTTTGAACAGCCTTCGTCCATAGTGAAACGTTCTCTGTCCCAGTCACATGAAGAACCGATTTTCTTAAGCTGGTTAATGATTCTGTCACCGTAAAGGTTTTTCCAGTCCCAAACACGCTCTAAGAATTTTTCTCTTCCTAAATCGTAACGAGTAAGGTTTTCGTTAACACGAAGATTTTCTTCAACCTTAATCTGAGTTGCGATACCTGCGTGGTCAGTTCCAGGAACCCAAAGAGCGTTAAAGCCCTGCATTCTCTTATATCTGATTAAAATATCCTGCAAAGTTTCGTCCAAAGCGTGGCCCATGTGAAGCTGGCCTGTAACGTTTGGCGGTGGGATAACGATTGTGAACGGTTCCTTTTTAGAATCCGGTTCAGCGTGGAAATATCCCTTCTCCACCCATGTGTTATAAAGCTTTTCTTCAAACTCGGCGGGATTATAGGTTTTTGCTATGTTTTTATTGTCTTCCATAGTTTTCCTCCTGAGAATTGTAAACATAATAATTCATCTTATATTATCGCATTTTTTTGCGGATTTGTCAAGTAAAAGAGTAATATTCTTGCTACCACATGAATAAACATAATTTATAGCGACTAAAAGTTACAAAAAAGAAAAAAGATTAGGAAAGCTAAAGCGTAAAAAATGCCTTTATGCTTTGGCGGAAAGGACATTAAAATGATGGAAAACTATATTGCCAACAATCGTGCCGAGGTAATAGGAAATGTTTTGGATGAGCCGGCTTTCAGTCACGAAATTTACGGTGAGAAATTTTATCTTTTCACTTTGGCTGTGCCAAGACTTTCAGGGACAGCCGATAACGTTAAGGTAATGATTTCAGAACGCCTTATGCAGGAAGTTACGGTAGCCCAAGGTGCACGGGTGGAAGTTGAGGGACAGTTCCGTTCCTATAACAGCTATGAAAACGGCGATAACAGGCTTATACTTACTGTTTTTGCCAAGGATATACGCTACGCAGAAGATGACGATGAGAAGAATCCTAATTCCCTTTACTTAAACGGATTTATCTGCAAAGCTCCAGTTTACAGGACAACGCCATTTGGCAGGGAAATAACCGATCTTCTTTTGGCCGTAAACCGAAGCTACAACAAGTCAGATTACATTCCTGTAATTGCCTGGGGCAGAAATGCAAGATATTGCAAGAACATAAATGTGGGCGACAACATAAAGATATGGGGAAGAATACAGTCACGAATTTACCAGAAGCATATCTCAGAAGATGAGGTTGTTGAAAAAACTGCTTATGAAGTTTCGGTAAGCCGTATGGAAGTGGTTTGAAAATAAAAAACAAAGGAGGATTTTTATGGAAGTAACGTTAATCGGTGAAAAAAGAGCACTTTTAGTAAAGGTAACAGGTGAGCTTGACCACCATATTGCAGAAAAAATCAAAGGGTTGGTGGACGATAAGATGCGTTCCACCAACGCCGTCAATGTTATATTTGATTTTTCCCAGCTTGCTTTTATGGATTCGTCAGGCATCGGTGTTATTATGGGCAGATACAAAAAGGCTCGTACTTTGGGTGGCAAGGTTATTGTGTTTGGCGTGAATGCCAGTGTTTTAAGGATAATGGAAATGTCCGGACTTTCACAAATTATTAAACTTGCACCAGGCTACGAAAAGGCAATACGCATTTTGGATAAATAGAAAGGAGAGAGATACGGTGGATAATGTAATGTGTTTAGAGTTTTTGAACAAGTCTGAAAATGAGGCATTTGCACGAATGGTAGCGGTGGCTTTTGCGTCAAATTTGAACCCGACGGCACCGGAACTTGCGGAGATTAAAACTGCGGTATCGGAAGCCGTTACCAATGCCATAATTCACGGCTATGAAAACTCTGTGGGGATGGTACGATTGGAAGGTCGCATTACCGGAAGGTGCATAGAATTCATAATTTCCGATGACGGCTGGGGAATAGAAGACGTAAAACGAGCAAGAGAGCCACTTTATACAGGAAAACCGGATAGTGAACGGTCAGGTATGGGCTTTGCCATTATGGAAAGCTTTATGGATTCGGTGGAAGTAAAGAGCCGGCTTGGTGAAGGGACACGGGTAAAAATGAAAAAGACGATTGATTTATAAGGGCAATGGTATGGACAGAAATTTGGGATTACTTGAGGCTTTAAGGAGCGGTGATGCGAATGCTCGGGACAAGCTGTGTCAGGAAAATATGGGCCTTGTGTGGAATATTGTAAAAAAGTTCTCATCCCAGGGTGTTGATGCGGAAGACCTTGCTCAAACAGGAATAATCGGACTTTTAAAGGCTATTGATAACTTTGACGAGTCCTTTGATGTAAAGTTCTCTACATACGCAGTGCCAATGATAATCGGGGAAATTCGTAGATTTTTGCGGGATGACGGACTTATAAAAGTGAGCCGTACATTAAAAAGTCAAGCATACCTTGGATACAAAGCAAGGGAAGAACTGTCGGTGGAGCTTGGACGAGAACCGACGCTTTTGGAGATTTCGCAAAGGTGCGGAGTATCCACAATGGAACTTGCTACGGCTTTTGAAGCGACGCTTGCACCTGATTCCATAAACAGGGAAGTGTATGAAGATTCTAAAAATGAAGTGATTGACTCGGTAAAATCCACCGAGGATGAAGAGAAAATCATAAACAAAATTACGGTGAAAAACATTCTGGACAAGCTTACGGATAGGGAAAGGCAAATTTTGGTGCTCAGGTATTTCAGAGGCAAAACCCAAGCAGAAATTGCACCTATTGTGGGCGTGTCACAAGTGCAGGTTTCACGGATTGAGAAAAAGGTTTTTGAAAGAATAAGACAGGAGGCAACTATTTAAAATCAAAAGAGGTATCCCGAATCGTAAGGGTATGGGATGTCTCTTTTTTTATTGGTAACCATAGGTCAAAAATTAGCTTTTCACGGCTGTTTTTTATAACCACACGAATACTTGCATACATAACTCTTTTGGGTTTTGTTTTGACGTTTGGCAGAACTTCAGGAAAGATAATTTCGTCGTCAGATATTACGCATAAAACCCCTGAACTTTTATTTAAAACCGATAGGAAAGAAGACATTTACCATCACCCCTTTTTTTATGATATATAACATAATATGTGGTTTACATAAAATTTGCTATGGTGAAAAAATGGCACAAAAAAACTGCACCAAAAGTACAGTTTTCATTTTCAAAAATATACCCCGCAAGAACCGTACCTGATGACCTGATTTCTTACCTGCAAATGCAGGTGGGTTATCTCCTTCTTGCTTTATAAGTCCACTGGCAGTCCCAAAGGGAAAGGAGGCATTTACGCCGCAAAAAGAGTCGAAATCCCTTATAAGAAGTGTTGGTAAAAAATAAGGTCTCTATACGTGAGTCGCAGGGCGATTTCGTGTTATTATACTACCACAAAAACTTTGTTTTTGCAATAGCTTTTATACTGGAAATCCAAGGAAAATTATTCGTCAATATCCTCGTTATCACGACGTACAAATTCGTCAAATGCAGCCTGAAGTTCTTTTTCGTCTTCAACCATAACAAGTTCAGCGTCGTCGCCTTCGCCTTCAACTCTCATGATAACAACTTCGTCAGATTCTTCAATGCTTCCTTCGATAACTTCAACCATAGCGAAGTAAGTAGCGTCATTGAACTCGTAAACGTCAATTACCATAAATTCACAAGGATTACCCTTGTCATCTTCCAAAATCAAAATATTTTCTTCCATTTTGTTTCTCCTTATCGTAGATTATATTATACTTTAAAAGTACTCTCTTTATACCCAGTATTTTAATACATTACGGGTTAAAAGTCAACTTTTATTTTGGCTGTTTAGGTATCCTTCAAGGATTAAGCAGGCAGAAACCGTGTCAATTATATTCTTTCTGTCCTTTCCGCGGGTGTTGGTTTCGTTCAGAAAACGAGTGGCTCCAACTGTTGTAAGGCGCTCATCCCAAAAGATAATTTCGCCATTATAAATTGTTTTCAAGTTCTCTGCAAAAGCGTATGTAGCCTCAGCTCGAAAACCCTCTGTTCCGTCCATGTTTTTAGGAAGCCCAAGCACAATTTTTTCAGGTGAATATTCATTCAAAATCTCCAAAATGCTAGGGGATAGCTTTTCCCAAGGGCGGTTTTTAATGGTTCTGACACCCTGTGCCGTCCAACCCATTATATCGCTTACTGCAACGCCGATTCTGGCATCACCAAAGTCAATTCCAAGTATTCTCATATCAAATCTCCTTTACGCCTTTTAGGATAGCACAGACGGGAAAAAATGTCAAATGAAACCCGAAAACAAAATAAAACAAAGAAATACAAAAAAATAATGATTTTGTATTGAAATATACAATTATATGTGTTATAATAATTATATATAATCTAAAATCGGAGAAGTGTACCGAATTTTACTTGAATTTACAGTCAGATTTGACTTAATATATCTTGATTTTTAAGAGGAGATGTAAGATATGGCAGAATTTGTAAGCGGAGGAATTCCTGTAACGGAAAGAATCAAAAAACTTATTGCTGATTTGTATGCCGAAATGCCTGAAATTGAGGCAGATCGTGCTGTACTTATAACAGAAAGCTATAAACAAACTGAAAATCTTCCAATGGTGAAAAGAAGAGCGCTTGCTTTTAAGCACATTCTTGACAATCTTCCAATCACAATTCGTGACGAAGAACTTGTTGTAGGAAGTAACACTAAAAAGCCAAGAAGCTGTCAGACTTTCCCTGAATATTCTTATGAGTGGCTTGAATCAGAGCTTGATACAGTTGCCACAAGAAGCGCTGACCCATTCTTTATTTCAGAAGAAAATAAGCAGAAGCTTCGCAGTATATTCCCATACTGGAAAGGCAAGACAAATTCAGACCTTGCAACAGCATATATGGCACCTGAGGCTCTTCGTGCAATAAAGCACAATATGTTTACAACAGGTAACTATTTCTATAACGGAATCGGACATATTACAGTTGACTACATAAAGGTTCTAAAAAGCGGTTACCGTGGAATTATTGCAGAAGCACAGGCAGAGCTTGAAGAATGCAAGGTATATATGCCGGAATACTCTAAAAAGCACGAATTTTTAGAGTCTGTAATTATCTGTGCCGAAGCAGTTATTAACTATGCAAAGCGTTACTCTAGCTTGGCAAAGGAAATGGCAGATTCCTGCCGTGACGTGCGAAGAAAGAAAGAGCTTTTAAAGATTAGCGAAATCTGTGCAAAGGTCCCTGAAAACGGAGCTGAAACTTTCTATGAAGCGTGCCAGAGTTTCTGGTTCATTCAGATGCTTCTTCAGACAGAATCAAGCGGACACTCAATTTCACCGGGACGTTTTGACCAGTATATGTATCCATACTATAAAGCAGATCTTGATGCGGGAAAAATCACTCCTGAATTTGCACAGGAACTTATGGACTGTATCTGGGTTAAGTTTAATGACTTAAACAAGGTTCGTGATGCTGCATCTGCAGAAGGTTTTGCGGGCTACAGCTTGTTCCAGAACCTTATCGCAGGCGGTCAGACAAGAGATGGCCAAGATGCAACAAACGACCTTTCATATATGTGTATTCAGGCATCAATGCATACTCAGCTTCCTGCTCCGTCATTCTCAGTTCGTGTATGGAATGGTACACCAACAGAGTTCCTTTTAAAGTCTATCGAACTTACAAGAACAGGTGTAGGTCTTCCTGCATACTACAATGACGAAGTTATTATTCCATCAATGATGACTCGTGGCATCAGCTTAGAAGATGCCCGTGACTATAACATCATCGGCTGTGTTGAACCACAGATTATGGCAAAAACAGATGGTTGGCATGATGCGGCATTCTTCAACATGCTAAGACCTATTGAAATGGTATTCAATAATGGTTATGAAGATGGCGAAGAAGCAAGTATTCACACAGGTGAACTTCGTGATTTCAAGACATTTGACGATTTCTTCGATGCTTATAAAAAGCAGATGGCATATAATATCGGACTTATGGTTAACTCTGATAACGCAATCGACGTTGCACATTCAGAGAGAGTTCCACTACCTTATCAGGCTTCAATGGTTGAAGACTGTATCAAGCGTGGAATGACAAACCAGGAAGGCGGTGCTGTGCATAACTTCACAGGCCCGCAAGGCTTTGGTATTGCCAATATGACCGATGCTCTTTGGGCAATCAAGAAACTTGTATATGAAGAAAAGAAATATACATTGTGCGACTTTAAGGCTGCTATGGATAACAACTTCGGCGAGCCATTCTCACCGGTTGCAGCAGAAAGAGCTACAAAGTCAGCAGTGATTGAAATGGCAAAACAGGGTAAGAACGTTTCTGCACCGGTTGTGGAAAATCTGTTCAGAAAGTATCTTCAGGGAACAGCAGTTGGAATGGAAAAGCAGAAGTTCCAGAAGATGAAAGAAGATATTGAAGCACTTCCAAAATACGGAAACGATATTCCTGAAGTAGACCTTTTCGCAAGAGAAGTTGCTTACACATACACAAAAGAAGTAGAAAAGTACAAAAACCCACGTGGCGGTTTATATCAGGCAGGTTTGTATCCTGTTTCTGCAAATGTGCCACTAGGTCAGCAGACAGGTGCAACACCTGATGCAAGACTTGCTTCTACTCCTATTGCAGACGGCGTAGGCCCATGTTCAGGCCGTGACGTTAAGGGACCGACAGCTGCAGCAAACTCTGTTGCAAAACTTGACCACGCAATTGCATCAAACGGAACACTTTACAATCAGAAATTCCACCCATCAGCACTATCAGGTATGGAAGGAATGATGAATTTTGCTTCCTATATAAGAGCATTCTTTGACCAGAAGGGAATGCACATGCAGTTTAACGTAGTAAGTCGTGAAACACTACTTGATGCACAGGCACATCCTGAAAATTACAAGAATCTTGTTGTTCGTGTTGCGGGATATTCTGCACTGTTCACAACATTGTCACGCTCACTTCAGGACGATATTATAAACAGAACTGAACAGGGATTTGACAGGTAAGATAAAATGGAAAATTATTTAGATATAAAGGGAAGAATTTTTGATATTCAAAAGTATTCCATTCACGACGGCCCGGGAATCCGTACCATTGTATTTTTAAAGGGTTGCCCTTTGAGATGTAAGTGGTGCTGTAATCCCGAAGGTCAGAAGTTCGACATACAGGAAATGAACTTTGCCGGCAAGAAGAAAATTGTGGGTCAAGACGTAACTGTACGAGAAATCCTTGACGAAGTAAAAAAAGATATGCCGTATTATATGCGCTCTGGCGGTGGTTTGACTTTGTCAGGCGGTGAATGCCTTGGTCAGCCACAATTTGCGGTGGCGCTTTTGGCGGCTGCAAAGAGCGTCGGTATAAATACAGCTATTGAAACAACAGGCTTTACAAAGTGGGAGATAATAAGGGAATACTTAAAAGTTACCGACCACGTGCTGATGGATATTAAAAATATAGATAATGAAAAGCACCAGAAATTCTGCGGCCAGTCAAATGAACTTATACTTGAAAACGCAAGAAAAATTGCGGAAAATCATAATGATTTGACAATTCGTGTTCCGGTTATTCCAACCTTTAACGATACAGAAAAGGAAATTTTGGCAATCGCCCGATTTGCAAAAACATTGCCGGGAGTTACAAAACTTCACCTTCTTCCGTATCATAGGCTTGGAAAGGATAAGTATGAAGGCCTTGGAAGAAAGTACGAACTGGGAGATCTTGACCTTATTCCACAAGACAAGATGGAAAAACTTTTAGAAGTAGCAAAGAAAACAGGACTCAACTGCCAGATCGGCGGTTGAGTTCCGTTGACTTTAGAAATAATTATCCGGAGGATGCTAGTAATGAAGATAAAAGAAGGATATATTTTAAGAGAAGTTGCCGGAAACAACATTATTGTGGCAGTAGGTGGAGAGTCTGTTACCTTTGACGGTATAAAAACGCTAAATGAAACAGGAACATTTCTATGGAGAAATATCGAAAAGGGAATGGACGAAGAATCTCTTGTAAAAGCTTTGCTTGAAGAATACGAAGTGGACGTTGAAACTGCAAAAGCAGATGTCAAAGAATTCGTATCTCTTCTTATTAATAATGGACTAGTAGAAAATGAATGATTTTAATGAATTAGGCCTTAAAGAAATGTGGCCGGTAATGGAAGAACAATTAAATATGGGCAAAACGGTAAGTTTCAGACCGGGTGGAAACAGTATGCTTCCGCTTATAAGACCGGGTGTTGACTCTGTTGTAATTAAGCAGGTACCGGATAAACTGAAAAAATATGATTTGCCGCTATATCAACGCATGGATGGTGCTTTTGTGCTTCATAGAATTGTTGGAACGAAAAAAAGTACATATACTATGCGTGGGGATAACCAAAATGTGCTTGAAAGAGGTATAAAGAGGGAACAAATCCTTGCCGTTGCTATAGGAATGTATAAAAACGATGTATATATTTCTTTTTCTGGTGTAAAATATTGGATATACTGCCGCATAAGACATATAAGGCAGGAATTATCACGCGTAAAACGAGTATTTAATTTTTATTTAAAAAAGTTAAAAAAATTTTAAAAAAAGTATTGACATTTAAAATCAGGTGTGGTAAGATATAAAAGCTGTCGCTCTTGACAGCGCTGAACATTGAAAAATAAACAGTGCAGAGTTCTTGTCAGTGAACCAAGAGTTCACAAAAACAAAGAGTTTTTTATGACAGAAATTCGGAAACGAAATTTAAAAGT
>JAZOOY010000014.1:0-19032 GCA_045655325.1 Clostridia bacterium | reverse complement strand
TGGAACAGGAAAAACCACATTAACATCACATCTTGGGGCAGCTCTTGCATCAATGGGAAAGCTAACTGCTGTTGTTGACGCCGACGCAGGATTTCGTAATCTTGATATAGCTCTCGGACTTGAAAGCAGTATTGTTTATGATTATTCTGATTTTATAAACGGAACTTGTTTGTTTGACGATATACTTATTAAAAGTCCGGATTTATCGGATTTGTATTTCGTTCCTGCTCCGCAGTCGGTACCGACTACAGATTTTGATAAAGAAAAAACAGAAGAATTCTGGGATACTTTAAAAAACAGATTTGAGTTTATACTCGCTGATGCCCCTGCAGGTATGGGTGACGGTTTTATGTTTGCGGCGGAATACGCAGATGAAGCAATAATTGTATGCTTGCCTCAAACATCCTCACTTCGTGATGCTGACAGGGTTATAACCGAGCTTGAAAATCTTAATATAGAAAAAATAAGACTTGTTCTTAACAGAATACAGCCCGAACTGATAGAAAATAAAGTCGCTATGAATATTGATGACTGTATGGATGTCCTTTCAATACCGATTCTCGGTATTATACCGGAGGACAAAGTAATAGCAGAAGCAATTTCGAAAGGCGAGCCGCTTTTAAAGGTTACGGACTACGGAGCCGGCAGAGCAATAAATAATATTGCCGGCAGACTTCTCGGCAACGAGATACATATGATGAAGTTTATAAGCAAGAAAGAAGGTTTTTTCCGGAAACTTGCAGGAATATTCAAATGAGTTTTATACCGGAAGGGGAGAATTTTGTGAACATCGCATTAATAGCACACGACAAGAAAAAAGAACTTATGATTCAATTTTGCATTGCATATAAGGGAATCTTTGAAAAACATTCTCTGTTTGCAACGGATAATACAGGCAAAATGATAACTGAAAATACCGGACTTAATGTTTACAGATTTCTATCAGGTTCACAAGGTGGAGATCAGCAGATAGGAGCCCGAGTTGCTTATAACGAAATTGACTTGGTATTATTTTTCAGAGACCCGATTACTCCGGAAACTTATGAACCGGACGTATCATCTCTTTTGAAACTTTGTGATATGCACAATATACCGGTTGCAACAAACCTTGCAACTGCCGAAGTTCTTATCAGAGGACTTGAAAGAGGAGATATGGATTGGCGAGATATCGTAAATCCGAAAAACTAATTAAAAAGCCGACCAAATGGTCGGCTTTTGTTTTACATATTTACATTTTGTGAAACTGAAGTTCCAGGTACGCTATAAATTAAATTATATTGTGAACCTCTTAAATCAATGTTGATATAAGGACGAATGATTCGTACCTGTTCAAAATAACCGGTTGTAAGGCTGATTCCGTAGTCACCGAAAGTAGTTAATCCATATTTACCTAATGTTGGTGTAGCGCATCCACGAACAACAAGTCTTCCTTTTAAGTTAGCATTGTCAATCTTAATACCATTTCCTGAAACGCAATCTGCGATGAAAATGTCATCTTCAGTAGTAACACCGCTAAGAACAACACCATCACATCTTATAAGAGTATTTCCTGCAGGAAGTGAACTATATGTTCCTGGAGTGTCTATGTAATTCTTAATAAGGTTGTCTATAACAGTTGCAAACTGTAGTCTTGTAATATTTGCAAGTGGTGTAAGGTTATTATTAATACCGCTCCAACCACCGTGTTCAACAACACCTGCAACATAAACCTTTGCCCAATCAGCAACGCTAGCGACATCACTGTAACCAGCAATAACGCTTAAATCATATATTCTGCTTCCTACAAGAACTGAATTTGCAGGTAACTGTTCACCTGTAAAGTTTTTCGCAAGGATATAACTTGGAACAAGGTCAAAAACCTGTGATAAAACTGTAAAGCATTCCTGGAAAGTGATGTTGTTGTTAGGATACATCATATTATATGAGCCTGAAAATGCTCCCATTTCATATGCTTTTGCAAGTGATGGATAGTACCAGGCATTAGGGTCAACATCAACAAAGTATGATAAATTACCTTCCTTAACAGAACCGCAAACTCTTGTGATAATAGAAGCCATTTCTGAACGAGTAATTGGTGCATCAGGGCGAACTGTACCATCAACATAGCCTGATAAAATTCCATTCTTTACTGCATTTTCAATTACTTGTGAAGCAGCAGGATCACTTGGCATATCTGAGAAAGTAGCCGCATGAGTAGTAGTGCTCAAAAGCATAAAAGCAGAGATTACCAAAGATAAAAATTTGATTTTTTTCATATTAAGCCTCCTGTAAGTTGGAAATTACTAAATTTCTATCTTATATTATATCATAGCTCAATTATAAAGTCCAGCAAAATTTCCTATTTTAAGTATTTATATTGACTTTTTTGGTTTTTTTTTGTATAATTTTCATATCAAAAAGAAAAGAGGCGAAACAATTGAGTAAGTTATATAAATTCTTGGCATTTGACTTTGGCGCATCAAGTGGACGTGCTATGCTTGCCACTTTTGACGGAGAAAAAATCACTTTGGAAGAAAAACATCGTTTTTCTAATGACCCTGTTATAGTAAACGGTGATCTTCATTGGGACGTTTTAAGACTTTTTCATGAAATTAAGCAGGGAATATTAAAATGTGCCAACTCAGGTGACAGAGATATTGACTGCATTGGTATAGATACTTGGGGTGTTGACTACGGTCTGTTAGATAAGAACGGAAAGCTTTTAGGAAACCCATATCACTATCGTGATACACGTACAGATGGAATGTATGACGAGGCATTCAAACTTGTTTCTAAAGAAGAAATTTATGAAAATACAGGTATTGCATTTAACTGGTTCAATACGGTTTTTCAGCTACTTTCAGCGAAAATTTCTGATGACGTAACACTAAAAGTTGCGGATAAGCTTTTGTTTATGCCCGACCTATTCAATTACTTTTTAACAGGCGAAGCAAAGTGCGAATACACAATCGCATCTACATCACAGATGTTTGATTCAAAAACTCATACTTGGTCAGAAGATATGCTTAAAAAACTTGGCATACCAACCAATCTGTTTGCAGATATGGTTTATCCTGGCGACAAAGTGGGCGTTTTAAAAGCCGAACTTGCAGAAGAGCTTGGCGTTGACCAAATCCCTGTTGTTGCAGTTGCATCACACGATACAGGCTCTGCTGTAGCATCTGTTCCTGTAACAGATGGCGAAGATTTTATCTATATTTCAAGTGGAACATGGTCACTAATGGGCGTGGAACTTGACAAACCTATGGTGACAGAAGATGCACTAAAATACAACTTCACCAACGAAGGCGGAGTTAATAAGACTATCAGATTCTTAAAGAATATTATGGGCTTGTGGCTGATTCAGGAATCAAGACGTCAATGGGATAGAGAAGGAACACTTTTATCATTTGACGAGCTTGAAAAACAGGCAAAAGAGGCAACTCCGTTTGCAAGTTTGATTGACCCTGATTACCACAAATTCCAGACACCAGGAAATATGCCAAAGAGAATACGCGAATATTGTGAAAAAACAGGGCAGAAAGTGCCTGAAACAAAGGGTGAAATTGTTCGTTGTATCGCAGAAAGCCTTGCATTTAAATACCGTCAGGTTGTTGAAGGTATGGAAGATGTTACAGGTAAAAAGTACGACGTTATAAACATTGTTGGTGGCGGTATTAAGGATAAGATGATTTGCTCATTCACTGCCAATGCAACAGGAAGAAAGGTATCAACAGGCCCTGTTGAAGCAACAAGCATCGGTAACGTTATCGTTCAGGGAATGGCAATGGGAGCAATTAAAGACCTTCAAGAGGGCAGAAAAATTGTTAAAAATTCTTTCCCAATTGAAGTTTATGAACCACAGGATACAGATAAGTGGAACGAAGCCTATGAAAAATGGCAGAAAATTTGCAATCTAAAATAAGCATATATAAAAAGATAATCTCATAGTATCTACTATGGGATTATTTTTTTAGGAGGAATATAATATGCAAATAAAAAAGCAGGAGATAAATGTTGGAAAAGCTGTCTTTGAAGGGGAAATAAAGAGCGGTGCAGAAGGAAGTATTATTGTCCCTGATGTAAAACCCGATATATTAAAGGTATTGCAAGTTGATGCGGAAACGTTTTTAACCGAAAAAACCATTGATAAAGGAAAACTAATACTAAAAGGACAGGTATGCGTAAACGTTCTTTATGTACCTGAAACAGAAGGAGAGCGCGTTCAGTGTATAAAGGGATGCTTTGAGTTCTGTGAAACCGTAAAGCGTGCGGAATTTGAACAGGGAATGGAAGTTGTAGCCTTTTGTGATACAAGCAAGGTTGGTTATAAACTGATTAATTCAAGAAAAATTGGCATTGAATCGCAAATTATAATCAATGTAGCTGTGAACACAGCAGAAAGAATGTCATTTGTCTGCGGAATAGAAGACCCTTGCGAAATCAAGACAGACAATATTTGCATTAAAGAGTCTTGCGAAAACAAGGAAATTACTTTCAAAATTGATGAAACGGTAGATTTACCGTGCACTGATGCTACAGAAATTCTAAAGAGTAATATCATGATTTTTGAAAAAGATTATCGTTCAATAACAGGAAAAGTTATTCTGAAAGGAAAAGTATGCACATCTTTGTTATACGTTACAGAACGTTGTTGCTATGAACATTTTGATTTTGAAATTCCGTTTACAGAAGTTGTTGACTATGAAGGCATCGAAGAAGATTGTGAATGCGATGTTACATACGAAATTCTGGATACCGAACTAAGACTTGTTGATAGCATAAACGATAATGGAAAAAGTGTTTCTGTTTGCATAAGAGTGCAGGCTAATATCCGAAGGGAAAAATGTGCTTATACTGAATATATAAAAGACTGCTATTTTACAGATAGCGATTGTGATTTTGAATATAATGAAATCCTATGCGAAGAAGTAGCAAAAAAGCCTATGTTTTCAGCTATTGAAAAGCATATCATTGAAAAAAGCGAGAATAATCCCGATATTTCAAAGATATATACATCTGTTGCAAAACCTTATATTACTTCGACTGATGTACAGAACGGAAAAATCGCAGTATCAGGCAGAATCACTGTATATGTTTTGTATATTTCCGAAGATGAAAGATGTCCGCTTGCAGGAATTGGCGAGGAAGTTCCATTCAGTTATATTATAGAATGTCCTGAAGCAACAAGAGAAACAGATGTATTGTTAAACATTGAATGCGAGCATATCAGTTGTACAATCAATTCTGCAAGCAGTGTCGAATTAAGATGCGGTATTGCCATAAAGGGAAAGGTTATTAAAAAGTGCCAGGTTAAAGTAATAAGTGACATTATGGCAAGAGAAATTGAAGCGAAAGACAGGGCAATGGTGATATATTTCGTAAAAGAAAACGATACGCTTTGGAATATTGGCAAAAACTATCACGTAAGATGTAAAGATATCTGCGAATGCAACCAATTAAACGATGGAGAAGAACTGAAAATTGGCCAGAAAATTGTTATTCCGATATCAAAATAAAAAGAAAATAGATATTATGAAGTATGGATAAATTCCATACTTCTTTTTTATGCAATAAATGCAAGAAATCTCTTGTAATTTTCAATCATTTATAGTATAATATCCTTATATGATTATATAGGGTGGTGTAGTATGCTCTTTAAGAATATTTCTTATGATGTAAAGGCTGTGCTTGAGCGTGACCCTGCAGCACGAAGCGGAGCGGAAGTCTTCTTTCTTTACCCGGGGATTCAGGCGGTAATGTGGCACAGGCTTGCTCATTTTTTCTATAAAAAAAATATGAAGTTTCTGGCACGATGGATTTCACAAAGTGTGAGATTCTGGACAGGAATTGAAATTCACCCAGGCGCAACAATCGGAAAAGGTCTTTTCATTGACCACGGAATGGGTGTTATTATTGGTGAAACCACCGTTATTGGTGATGATTGTACAATTTATCAGGGCGTAACCCTGGGCGGTACAGGAAAAGAGAAAGGAAAACGACATCCTACTCTTGGAAACAACGTAATGGTAGGAAGTGGTGCAAAGGTTTTAGGGCCTTTCACTGTTGGGGATAACTCAAAGATTGCAGCAGGAGCTGTAGTTCTATCAGAAGTTCCTCCTAACTCCACTTGTGTAGGCGTTCCAGCAAGAGTTGTTAAACGTGAAGGTGTTCGTATCGGAGCTGACCTTGACCAGGTTACAATTCCGGATCCGGTTTCATCGCAGATGTGTACTCTTTCTGTGCACCTAGCTGCGCTTGAGAAAAAAATATCTGAACTCGAAAAAAAGAATGCGGAAGGAAACAAAAATGAAGATTTATAATACAATGACAAGAGAAAAACAGGAATTTGTACCAATTACACCGGGTGAAGTTAAGATGTATTCCTGTGGACCAACTGTATATGACTATTTTCATATCGGTAATGCACGTCCATTCATTATTTTTGATACAATGAGAAGATACTTAGAGTATATCGGTTATAAAGTAACTTTTGTTCAGAACTTTACTGATATTGACGATAAGATGATTAACCGTGCAAATAAAGAGGGAATAACAGTTAAAGAACTTGGCGAAAGATTTATTGCTGAGTACTTTAAAGATGCTGAAGCTTTGGGAATCAGAAAAGCAACAATTCACCCAAAGGCTACAGAGAACATTGATGCAATCATCGAAGTGGTTAAAACTCTTGAAGAAAAGGGATATGCATATAGCGTAAACGGTAATGTATATTTCAGAACCAAAAAGTTTGATGGATATGGAAAGCTATCACATCAGCCACTAGAAGAGCTTGAGGCTGGAGCAAGAATTGATATAGCAGATGAGAAAGAAGATCCAATGGATTTTGCACTTTGGAAAGCACAAAAGCCTGGCGAACCTGCTTGGGAAAGCCCTTGGGGCCTTGGCAGACCGGGTTGGCACATTGAATGTTCTGCAATGGTTAATAAGTTCCTTGGCGCAAGCATTGATATTCACTCAGGTGGTAAGGACTTAATATTCCCACACCACGAAAACGAAGTGGCACAGTCTGAATGTGCAAACGGATGCGATTTTGCAAACTATTGGATGCATAACGGATATATCAATATCAATAACCAGAAGATGAGTAAATCTCTTGGTAATTTCTTTACAATCCGTGATATTACAGAAAAGTATAAGCCGGAAGTTGTGAGATTCTTTATGTTATCTGCTCACTACAGAAGCCCTGTTAACTTCAGTGATGAACTTATGCAACAGGCACAGTCTGCAATGGAAAGAGTTTACACATGTATCGAAAACATCAAATTCCTGCTTAAAACAGCAGTTGAAAGAGATGCAAATTCAGAAGAAAAAGAACTTTTGGAAGCTCTTGCAAAAGCAAAGAAACGCTTTTGCGACTCTATGGATGATGACTTAAATACCGCAGATGCTCTTTCTGCAATATTTGATATTGTTTCAAGCGCAAACAAGTCAGTTTCAAAGGATGGCGACAATGCAAAGGATGTACTTGAAAAGGTACTTGCTGCAATCCACGAAATTGGTGATGTTTTAGGTCTTTTTGAAGAAAAAGAAGAAGCGCAAGGTGACGCTGAAATCGAAGCTTTAATCGAAAAGAGAAATGAAGCTAGAAAGAACAAGGATTGGGCAGAAGCTGACCGAATCCGTGATGAACTTAAGGCTAGAAATATTGTTTTAAAGGATACACCAACTGGTGTACAGTGGTCATACGTAGAATGATAGATAAAGAAAAAGCAGGACTTTATTCGCCTTTGGTGCTTGCATATATCGGTGATTCGGTGTATGAAGTATTTACACGAAAAAAGGTTCTTGATGGAAATCCAAATTTGCCGGCACATAAACTGCATAAAGAAAATGTTAAGTATGTAAAAGCAAAAGCACAAAGCGATGCGATGGAAAAGATAGAGCCTATGCTTACAGAACAAGAACTTGCAATCTATAAGCGTGGACGCAATGCAAAATCCGGCACAGTGCCAAAAAACGCCGACCTTACAGATTATCGTAGGGCAACAGGATTTGAGGCACTGATAGGATTTTTGGAGCTATCAGGACAGAATGAACGTCTTTTAGAAATAATGGAAATTGCATTTGATAACAAAATTGATTAACATAAATTCAGGAGGAAGAAAATGGAGAAAAGAAGAGCAACCGAACTTGCAATACTTGCAAACGAAGTGAGAAAAAATGCTTTAACCGGTATTTATAATGCTGCTGCAGGTCATCCGGGTGGATCACTTTCAATTGCAGACTTGGTAACATATTTATATTGTGAGGAAATGAAAGTATCAGCCAATGATCCAAAAAATCCTGACCGTGACAGAATTGTTCTATCAAAGGGACATGCTTGTCCTGCGCTTTACGGAATTTTGGCAGAAAAGGGATTCTTCCCAAAAGAAGATATTGCTACTTTCCGTAAAATTGATAGTTACTTACAGGGTCACCCTGATATGAAGAAAGTTCCTGGTGTTGATATGTCAACAGGTTCTTTAGGACAGGGTATATCTGCAGCAGGCGGTATGGCTCTTGCTGGTAAAATTGACAAGAAAGATTACAGAGTATATGCAATCCTTGGTGACGGTGAACTGGAAGAAGGACAAGTTTGGGAACAGGCTATGTTTGCACCGCACTATAAGCTTGACAATCTAACAATCTTTATTGATAATAACAATCTTCAGATTGATGGTGATATTGCAGATGTTATGAACCCACATCCAATTGATAAGAAGTTCGAAAGCTTTGGTTGGAACGTAATTGTAACCGATGCACACGACTTTGATGCTTTAGAAGATGCAGTAACAAAAGCAAAGAATACAAAAGGAATGCCAACTGCAATTATTTTAAAATCTGTAAAGGGAAAGGGTGTTTCCTTTATGGAAAACAATGCCGGATGGCACGGAAATGCGCCAAACGAAGAGCAGTATAATCAGGCAATTAAAGAATTGGACGCAAAAATTGCAGAATTGGAGGCGAGTTTATAATGGCAAAGAGAGCTACAAGAGAATCTTATGGTGCAGCACTTGTTGATTATGGTGCTGATGAAAGAGTAGTTGTAATGGATGCTGACCTTTCAAAGTCTACTAAGACAGAAATGTTCAAAAAGGCATATCCAGAAAGATTTTTTAACGCAGGTATTGCTGAGGGAAATATGATGTGTGTTGCTGCAGGTCTTGCAGCTAGCGGTAAAATAGCTTTTGCATCATCATTTGCTATGTTCGCAGCAGGAAGAGCTTTTGAGCAGATTAGAAACTCAATTGCATATCCAAACCTTAACGTAAAAATTGGTGCAACACACGCGGGTATTTCTGTTGGTGAAGACGGCGGATCTCACCAGTGTCTTGAAGATATTGCACTTATGAGATCACTTCCTAATATGGTTATCATAAACCCTGCAGATGATAGGGAAGCATATCTTGCAGTTAAGGCTGCAATTGATCACGAAGGCCCTGTTTATATGAGATTTGGACGCTTGGCTGTTGAAGATGTAAACGGCGAAGATTACAAGTTTGAACTTGGTAAGGGTGTTCAGCTAAAGGACGGAACTGACGTTACAATCGTAGCAACAGGTCTTATGGTTGAATATGCGCTAAAAGCAAGCGAAATGCTAAAGGCAGAAGGAATTTCTGCACGTGTTGTAAATATCCACACAATCAAGCCTATCGACGAAGAAATTCTAATTAAGGCTTCAAAAGAAACAGGCGCAATCGTAACTTGTGAAGAACATTCTATTTATGGTGGTCTTGGTAGTGCTGTATGTGAGGTTGTAAGCGCAAATGCTCCATGTCCTGTAAAGATTATCGGTACAGATAGTTTTGGACGTTCAGGAAAACCTGCACAGCTTTTTGAAATGTATGGACTAACTGCTGAAAACATTTGTGAAAAAGCAAAAGAAGTAATCAAGCTTAAATAATTATATAAAATAAAAAAAACCGATACAAAAGTATCGGTTTTTTTGTATGTATAAATTATAGTTCAGGGCAAGCGTCACGATCACAAATTAATGTTACATCTGGGTGAACCTTTAAGATACTTGCAGGGATGTTTGTTGTAATACCGCCGTTTATAAGCTTTTCAACAATTTCACGTTTAGCAGGACCATTAGCTAAGATGATAATCTTTCTAGCACGCATAATTGATGCGATACCCATAGTAACAGCCTTTGTTGGAACATCTTCTTCCTTTTCAAAGAAACGGGCATTTGCCTTAATTGTGCTTTCTGTAAGACCTGTTAAGTGAGTGCCTTCATATAACTCATCAGCTGGCTCATTGAAAGCAATGTGGCCGTTCTGACCGATTCCAAGAATCTGAAGGTCAATACCGCCTGCAGCTAAAATACTTTCATCATATTCCTTGCAAGCCTTTTCAGGATCTTCTGCCATACCGTTTGGTACGTGAGTTTTTGCTATATCGATGTTTATTTTTGAGAATAGGTTCTCATTCATAAAATATCTGTAGCTCTGGTCGTTTTCAGGTGAAATAGGGTAGTATTCATCAAGGTTAAAAGAAGTAACCTTAGAGAAATCTACATCACCTTTTTTATTCATTTCAGCAAGGCATGTGTAAAGACCAACCGGAGTTGAACCTGTTGCCAAACCTAAAATGCAATCAGGCTTTGAGTTAACCTGTTCTTTAACGATTTCAGCACCTTTAAGTGACATTTCATCATAATTTTCGCATACAATAATCTTCATGTTAAATACCCCCAATTATCTTTGTTATGCTTTAATTATATATCTAATAAAATCTAAAATATTTGAATTATTGTACAAAATATTTGCACTATTGACTTTGGTTGTAAAAAATGATAAGATAGGTACGAGGTGAATGGTATGAAGTATTTTCCGGCTGGTTTAAAAGACGAGATAAAAATTAAAGATATAGTTACTGTACATTATTTTGAGTACACAAAAAACTACAAATTCCCAGGTGAAAGTCATAACTTTTGGGAAGTTGTTTACGTAGATAGGGGACAAGTTATCGAAAAAGTTGGGGATGAAGAAATAGTTCTAAAAAGTGGCGACATTTTCTTTCATAAGCCAAATGAATGGCACAGTCAATGTGCTGACGGTGAGAATTTAGCCAATGTTGCCATAATTTCCTTTATCACAAACTCAAAATGTATGTCATATTTTGAAGACCTTAAAACCGTAGCGGGTAATAAGCAAAAGGAACTGTTCTCAAAAATAATCGAAGAAGGAAAAAAGCTGTTTGGAGATCAACTGGCAGACCCTTACATACAAAAATTCAATAAAAATGAAGATCATCCTTTTGGGTGTGAACAACTTATACGTTTATACCTTGCAGAATTTCTGATTTCTATAATAAGAAACGATATGCGAGGCGTTGAAACGAAACTTGCTCAAAATACTTCCAATGCTCTTCTTAATTCTATGCTAGAGTATCTTGATGAGAACATAACCAAGAGAATTACCTTAGAAGATCTTGAAATGCATACAAATACAAGCCGTACTGCGATAGAAAACACATTTAAAAACGCTTTTGGCTGTGGAGCAATTAAATATTTTATAAAAATGAAGATTGACTATGCAAAAATGTATATAAGAGAGGGAAATTATAACGTAACACAAATAGCGGAAATGCTTTCTTATGAAAGTGTTCACTATTTTTCAAGACAATTTAAACAAGTGACAGGGATGTCGCCGAAAGAATATTCAAAATCAATTAAAGCTATTGAACGGCAATAAAAAAAGGAGCAAAAAGCTCCTTTTTTTATAATCTGTAAATGTCCTTTGCGTCGGCTGTGCTGATTCCGGCTTTATCAAGCACAGAAACGGCAAGAGCCGGGTCAGAAACCTTAACAACCATAAGCGCCTTGTTGGTTACAGTACCAACGAAAGCATACATATAGTCCACATTAACGTCATTCTTTACAAAAATATCTAAAATCTTTGAAAGACCACCCGGAGTATCGTCCATAGCAACTGTTAAAACTTCAGTAATCTTTACAACAACACCAAGTTCTCTCAAGACTTCTTTAGCCTTGTCAGGGTTATTTACGATAATTCTTATTATTCCGTATTCTGATGTGTCAGCAAGAGAAAGTGCGCTGATATCAATGTCATTTTTTCCAAGTGCGTCAATGATTGGCGCAAGTCTGCCTGGTTTATTTTCAATAAAAACTGAAAGCTGTTTAACTAACATAATATCGCTCCTTTACATTTTTCTGTTATCAATTACACGTTTTGCCTTACCTTCGCTACGCTGGATGGATTTAGGGTTAACAAGATGCACTTTTGCACCAATTCCTAAAACATCACGTAGTTTTTCGGTAATAGTTCTTTCAAGAATTTCAATAGACTTAACGTCGTCAGTAAACAAATGTTCGCTCATTTCAACGTTAACGTCAAATGTGTCTGTGTTATTAACTCTGTCAACTACAATCTGATAGTTTGGAGTAACATCTCCACCAACACTCATCAAAACTTCTTCAATCTGTGATGGGAATACGTTTACACCTCGGATGATAAGCATATCGTCACTTCTGCCACAAGGCTTCTTCATACGAATGTGAGTTCTGCCACACTTACATGGTTCCGGAATCAACTGACAAATATCACGAGTTCTGTAACGGATAAGAGGGAAGCCCTCTTTTGTAATTGTAGTAAATACAAGCTCACCTTGTTCGCCGTAAGGAAGAACCTCGCAGGTGTCAGGGTCGATGATTTCAGGAATAAACATATCTTCCCAAACGTGCATACCGCACTGATGCTCACATTCGCAAGCAACGCCAGGACCCATAATTTCAGATAATCCGTAAATATCGTAAGCCTTAAGTCCTAATTTTTCTTCAATAGCGTGACGCATTTCTTCTGTCCAAGGCTCTGCACCAAAAATGCCGGCTTTTAGCTTAAGTTGGTCTTTTACACCTTCTTCTTCAATAGCTTCTGCTAAATATAAAGCATAAGACGGGGTACAGCAAAGAGCTGTTGAACCAAAGTCTACCATTGTCTGAATTTGATTGTGAGTGTTTCCTGAAGAAATAGGGATAACAGTAGCACCAAGTCTTGTAGCACCACCGTGGGCACCAAGACCGCCTGTAAACAATCCATATCCGTAAGAAATCTGAACAAAGTCATCCTTTCCCAGACCGATTGCTGCCATCATTCTTGCAACGCCATCATCCCACTTATCAAGGTCGTTCTGAGTGTAACCAACAACGATTTTCTTTCCTGTTGTACCGCTTGATGCGTGAACACGTACAATATCAGTCATTGGTACTGCAAATAGGCCATAAGGATAATAATCTCTAAGGTCTTGTTTGTATGAAAAAGGTAATTTTGAAAGGTCATCAACTGACTTTATATCATCAGGAGTAAGTCCCAATTCATCCATTCTCTTGCGGAATAGTTCAACGTTTTCATACATTCTTTTTACTTGCCACACTAGTCTTTCACTTTGAAGCTTGCGTAGCTCTTCTCTTGGCATTGTTTCTATTTCAGGTTGCCACATTGCCATTTTAAATCGCCTCCTATAAATTATAGCCTAAGTTAAATGCCTCTAAATTAATGTCCAAAAATTTTGGAGGAACAGTTGTTTTAATTGTTTCAATCCATTTTTCGTATGCGATGTCAGTACTTTTTGCCATAACACCAATTAAAACCACGTTAACGGCTTTAAAGTTTCCTGCTTTTTCAGCAAGTGAAAGAGCGTCAACTAGAGTAACATCTAATTTTTCTTTAAGTTTATCAGCAATATTTTCAGGGTATTCCATAGCACCTGTAATTACAGGCATTGGATCAATTTCCTGCGTATTAACAATAAGCTTTCCGCCTTTTTTTAGGAAAGGCATAGCACGATATGCTTCAAGCATTTCAAATGCAAGGATAATATCTGCTTCACCTTTGTCGATGATAGGAGAGTATACCTCATCACCATATTTTACGTATGTAACAACGCTACCGCCTCTCTGGCTCATACCGTGAACCTCTGAAACCTTAACGTCATAACCTTCGTTTATAACTGTATTACCCAATATACGGCTAGCAAGAAGAGTTCCCTGACCGCCTACGCCAACTATCATAATTTTCTTGGTCATTTGTTAGTCCTCCTTTTTAATTGCATCAAACGGACATACGTTTATACATAGTCCGCAACCGTTACATTGTGTAAGGTCAATCTTAATACTTCCATCTGCTGTTTCTGAAATCGCAGGACAGCCGAGTTTCATACACATTTTACACTTTTTGCAGTTTTCTGTAACTGTGCAGTGACCTTTGTAGTTAACCGTTTTAAGAAGTGCACAAGGGCGCTGAGCGATAATTACAGATGGTTCTTCACGGTTTGTTTCTTCCTTAACAATCTTTTCAAAGTTCTTAATATCAAATGGGTCAGCAACTGTTACGTGTTCAATTCCAACAGCCTTACAAAGTGTTAATAGGTTAACCTGCTTTGTTTCTTTGCCACGGATTGTATAACCTGTTGTAGGGTTATCCTGGTGACCTGTCATACCTGTAATTGAGTTATCAAGTATAATAACAGTGTTGTTTCCTTTGTTATATACAATGTCGATAAGACCTGTAATGCCTGAATGCATAAAGGTTGAATCACCGATTACGCTTACAAGCTTTTTATTAAACTCATCACCTCTTGCTTTTGCCATACCAAGCGCTGCAGATACTGAAGCACCCATACAGATTGTTGTATCAACGCTTGCAAGAGGTGGAATAGCACCTAGTGTATAACAACCAATGTCACCTGAAACAACAAGACCTAATTTCTTAAGTACGTAGAAAACACCTCTGTGTGGGCAACCAGGACATAGCACCGGTGGTCTTGCAGGAATTGTTTCTTCGATTTCGCAAGATTCAGGTGGGGTAGTACCAAGAATTGCACTTCTGATCATAGTAGGAGTATATTCACCAAGCAGAGTGAAAATTTCCTTTCCAATAACTTCAACACCTAGTGCTTTGCAGTGCTGTTCAATTATTGGGTCAAGTTCTTCGATAACATAAACCTTATCAACTTTTTCTGCAAAATCACGGATAAGTTTTTCAGGAAGAGGGTAGACCATACCAAGTTTTAAGTAGCTCGCATTATCACCAAGTGCTTCCTTTGCATACATATATGAAATACCTGATGTAATAACACCGATTTTTGTGTCGTTCATCTCAACAGTATTAAAGTTTGAGTTTTCCGCAAATTCTGTAAGCTTTTTAATTCTGTCTTCCACAACAACGTGGCGTTTTACAGCATTTGCAGGCATCATAACATACTTGCCTATATTCTTTTCATATTCCTTAAGAGGAGTATCAGCACGTTCACCCATTTCAACAAGGCTCTGTGAGTGAGAAATACGTGTTGAAAGACGAATAAATACAGGTGTATCAAATTCTTCTGATAAATCAAATGCAAGGCGTGTATATTCTTTACATTCCTGTGAGTTTGCCGGCTCAAGCATAGTGATTTTTGAAGCCTTTGCATAGTGACGTGAGTCCTGTTCGTTTTGTGATGAGTGCATGCCTGGGTCATCTGCAACACAGAAAACAAGACCACCGTTAACGCCAGTATAGCTTACTGTAAAAACAGGGTCAGCCATAACGTTAAGACCAACGTGCTTCATACAAGACATAGCACGAGCACCACCGATTGATGCACCGATTGCAACTTCTGCAGCAACCTTTTCATTTGGTGACCATTCAGCGTAAATCTCGTCATATTTAACTATATTTTCAGTGATTTCAGTACTTGGTGTACCAGGGTAGGAAGCAACTACACGTACGCCGGCTTCATAAGCACCCTGCGCAACTGCTGCGTTTCCTAATAAAAGTTTTTTCATAGCTTTTTCTCTCCTTTGCTATTATCTTCCTATTTCATTTTCGTGAGCAACAACGGATTTAACTCCATACATTTCACGAAGTTTTGGTTTCTCAATTTTCCCGGTAGGATTTCTTGGAACGTCTGCAAAAATAACCTTTCTTGGACGCTTATAACGTGGAAGGTCATAGCAGAAGTCTTCAAGTTCATCTTCTGTTAGTGTCATACCTGGCTTGACTTCAATAATTGCTGCTGCAATTTCACCAAGCCTTGCATCAGGAAGACCGATTACTGCAACGTCTTTGATTTTATCATTCTTACGAAGGAAATCTTCAATCTGAACAGGGTAGAGGTTTTCACCGCCTGAAATAATAACGTCTTTCTTACGGTCAACCAAGAAAATAAATCCATCTTCATCTTCCTGAGCCATATCTCCTGTAAATAGCCAACCGTCTGCTAAAACTTCATCGGTTGCTTTGTCGTCTTTATAGTAGCAGTTCATAACGCCAGGGCCTTTTACTGCAAGTTCACCAACTTCGCCACGGGCTACTTCGTTTCTGTTTTCGTCAACTATCTTTGTCTGCCAGCCGTATCCTGCCTTACCAATAGCACCAACCTTATGGATATTTTCAACACCAAGGTGAACACAACCAGGTCCGATTGATTCTGAAAGACCGTAGTTTGTATCGTACTGATGGTTGGGGAAGATTTTTCTCCAGCGGTTAATCAAACTTGGTGGTACAGGCTGTGCACCAATGTGCATAAGTCTCCACTGGTCAAGTTTGTATTGTGATAAATCAATATCACCTGAATCTATTGCATCAAGAATTTCCTGTGCCCAAGGTACCAATAGCCATACGATTGTACATTTTTCTTCTGAAACTGCCTTTAGAATCCATTCAGGCTTAACACCCTTTAAAAGAACAGCCTTACCGCCAACTAAAAAACTACCAAACCAGTGCATTTTTGCGCCTGTGTGATAAAGTGGCGGAATGCATAGGAACACGTCTTCCTTTGTCTGTGAATGGTGGTTTTGCTCTGTCATTGCAGCATGCATAAGGCTTTCGTGATTATGTATAATAGCCTTTGGGAATCCAGTTGTACCTGAAGAGAAGTAGATAGCTGCCTCGTCCTCATCAGTCAGCTTAATGTCAGGAGCATGAGAAGAACAGTATGTAACTAATCTGTCATAACTTTCTGCAAATGAAGGACAATCTTCGCCTGCATAAAGCCACATTTTAACCTTTGGAGATCTGTCGCAAATTTCCTCGATACGTCCTGTAAATTCAGGTCCAAAGATGATTGCATCAGAATCTGAAAGCTTTAAGCAATACTTGATTTCATCTGCTGTATATCTGTAGTTTAGCGGAACAGCTAAAGCTCCTGTCTTCAAAATACCAAAGTAAATTGGAAGCCACTCAATGCAGTTCATAAGAAGAATGGCAACCTTGTCGCCTTTTTTAATTCCTCTTGAAAGCAATAGATTTGCAAATCTGTTAGCTTTTTTATTAAAGTCGCTCCAAGTAATTTCTTCTTTATAGTCGCCGTGTGGTTTTGCCTCGATAAGAGAATATTCACGCCAAGTTGTGCGAGTTTGATTTTCAAGCTTTGGGTTGATTTCTACCAATGCAACATCGTTAGGGTAGAAGTCTGAATTTTTCTTAAGAATTTCTGTAATAGGCATTTTATTTCTCCTTTAACATAAATACGCAGTAAAATAATAAAAAAATCCTCTGCAACTAACAGAGGGCGAAAAAATCCGCGATACTGCCGTGGGAATTTGCGAAATTTTGCATATGTATCAAAAAATACTTACCTATTAGTATATATAAAAACACATAGAAAGTCAATACTTTTTGTCGAAAAACTGACGAAATACATAATAATAATGGGAAATGAAATTTTGTATTAAAATAAAAATATTTTAAAAACATATTGACAAATAAACACTAATATGTTAAAATAAGTTTTAATTTGAAACGCTGAGAAGCGGAATAGTAGACAAAAACTTTCGCCTTGAGAGAGATGTCGGTTGCTGCGAGACATTGGGAGAGATTTGTTGAACTCACCGCGGAGCGGCTACCGTGAACTAATAGTAGGGGCAGACGGGAACTCCCGTAATAGAGTTGAGATGTGTTGGCATCTAAAGGGCATCCTTTTAGGATGAAAAAGAGTGGTACCGCGGAAACAATGAATTTAGCGTTTTCGTCTCTTTGAACTAGCAAGGAGACGGGAGCGTTTTTTTGTCGGTAAAAATACAATTTAATTTTGAAAGGGGTTTTCAAAAAATGAGGACAATCAATATTACAGATATTACGCTTAAAAAGCTTTCAGAGGACCGCACAGTCTCACTACTTTTCCGTGAAAAGTCAGCAATCGCAAATTGTGCAGATGCAATCGGTGCAGATGCAATTGAATTACCTATTATTAAGAATCTTCGTGAAGATACAATTATATATAAAACCATTGCACAGAATGTTCAAAATGCAATTCTTTCAATTTCTGTCGGCTTTAACAAGGAAGATATTGCGTCTGTATGGGAGTGCATTAAGGGTGCGAAAAAGCCACGCATTCAGGTTGAACTTCCAGTTTCAACAATTCAGATGGAATATACATATCATGTAAAACAGGGAGTTATGCTTGAAAAAATCTCCGAGCTTATAAAAGAAGCTAAAACATATTGCGGAGATGTAGAATTTTCTGCACTTGATGCAACAAGGGCGGATATTCAATTTCTTATTGATGCTGTAAAAGAAGCAGAGGCAAGTGGCGCAAGTATTGTAACTATTTGTGATGATGCAGGTGTCTCTACACCCGAACAGATTGCAGATTTAGTTGCAAAGATTAAAGAGACAGTTAATGTTCCTGTATATGTTCAGGTTTCTGATCGTATAAATATGGGTGTTGCATCGGCGATTGCAGTTATTTCAAAAGGCGCAGATGGCATTAAATGTGCAATGGCAGGTAAAGACATTCTATTAACCGGTGAAATTTCTGATGCAATTAACGCTTGTGGCACTCAGCTTAATGCAGAAATCAAGCTTAACAACACCAAAATCCATGCAAGCATCGGTGATATGTTATCAAGCATCAGCCATGATGCTTATGAAGCAAACAAATCAATCAGCGAAGGCAAAAAGATTCTTCTTGACTCTGACTCCACTATTGACCAGATTGCTCAGGCAGCTGCAGTATTAGGCTACGAGCTTTCAGATTCTGACGTTGGTAATGTATACAAGGTTATTAAACAGGTATGCGAAAAGAAAGGTGCAGTAGGCTACAAAG
>JAZOOY010000013.1:0-10707 GCA_045655325.1 Clostridia bacterium | reverse complement strand
ATAGCACTCATTATGCTTGACGTACTCTCTTCTGTTCGAAGAAGTGTCACATCATACTTTTCCGCAAGCTCAAGCATTTCAGGGAGAATATGCATATTACGGGTAAGAATAACTGCAGGGACCTTTCTTTTAAAAAGTTCTTCCATAAGTTCATATCTTTTGTCCCTTGGGAATTGCTCAAGATAAGTAAGTTCAACCTTGCCTATAACCTGAAGACGCTTCGGGTCAAAATAGTCATAAAATCCGGCAATTTGAAGAGCCGGTCTGTTAATTTCCGGAGTGTCTATCATTACTTTATCAACATCGGTTGATGCATAGATTTTCTCCAGTGAAAACTCGTCTATTACCTTTGTAAGATGTATTTTAAAATTCATTTCTTTCATTTTAAAACCCTTCCTTAAATTGCAAGAAGCTTCAGCCTCCGTTATTTTTGGTCATAAGTATACATTTTTATTATATACCAAAACCCTTGTAATTTCAATTAAATTTCATAAATATTTGGGTTTTTTTCAATAATTTAAAAAAAATTTATAAAAATGCTTGCATTCTTGAAAAGTTTGTGGTAAAATACTAATGTTTTGATAATGCAATTGAATTGGAGGTGCTTTAGAATGGCAAAATGTGATATCTGCGGAAAAGGCGTATCTTTCGGAATTAAGGTCAGCCACTCACACAGAAGATCAAACAGAACTTGGAAAGCTAACATTAAAAAGGTAAGAGCTGTTGTAAACGGAAATACAAAGTCAGTTAACGTTTGTACACGTTGCCTACGTTCAGGAAAGGTTACACGTGCCGTTTGATTTTTTAGGAATCTGACAGAGGAATTTTGTTCCTCTGTTTTTTTCTTGCAAAAATTTGCAAAATTTCAATATTTCTTTTGCTTTTTTGAAAGATGTATGTTATAATGTAAGTTAGAGATTTAATTCGGTTTTTTTGTGGTGCAAAAATGTGCACACATTTTCTATAATTACTATAGCCAAGGAGAGTGAAATCGTGGAGAAATTGCTGATAAGAGGCGGTAATCCTTTAAGAGGCAGAATATCTATTTCCGGTGCAAAAAATGCAGCGGTTGCTATTATCCCTGCCTGTTTATTGATAAACGACAAGTGCAGACTTGAAAATCTTCCTGACATAAAAGACGTTACTTTATTTTTAGATATACTTCGTGACCTTGGTGCAAGCGTTACTGTAATTGACAAGAATACAGTTGAAATTGACTGCACCAATGTTGATTCATGCGAGCCAAACGATGTTCTTGCAAGAAAAATGCGTGGTTCATCATATCTTATGGGTGCACTGCTTGGTCGCTTTAAAAAGTGTGTTGTTCCCTGCCCTGGTGGTTGCGATTTTGGAACAAGACCAATTGACCAGCATATTAAAGGCTTTGAAGCTATGGGTGCTGAATGTAATGTTCGCTATGCTAAAGTTTACGCAGAAGCAGATGAACTTTCTGGCGCACACGTTTATTTTGACGTAACTTCTGTTGGTGCAACTGTTAATGTTATGCTTGCAGCTGTTCGTGCAAAAGGCGTTTCTATCTTAGAAAATGCCGCAAAAGAGCCACACATAGTTGACCTTGCGAACTTCTTAAATGCAATGGGCGCTAAAATCCGTGGTGCAGGTACTGACACAATTAAAATCACAGGCGTTGAAAAGCTTCGCGGCGGTGTTCACTCAATTATCCCTGACCAGATTGAGGCAGGTACATTTATGATTGCAGCAGCGGCAACCCGTGGCGATGTTACTATTGAAAACGTAATTCCAAGACACTTAGAGTGCATAAGTGCAAAGCTTATAGAATCAGGTATTTGTGTTGAAGAATTTGACGATAGCGTCAGAGTTTACGTTGATAACCGAAAAAAACTTAAAAAGATAAACTTTATTGCCCTTCCATACCCTGGATACCCTACAGATATGCAGCCTCAGCTTGTTACATATCTTTCAACAATCCAAGGAACAAGCACAGCCCGTGAAGGCGTATGGGACGACCGTTTCCGTTATGTTGGTGAGCTTAAAAGAATGGGTGCTGACATCACAGTTGAGGGTAAACTTGCAATTATAAACGGCGTTGACCACTTAATGGGTACAACTGTTCACGCAACCGACCTTCGTGGCGGTGCTGCAATGATTATTGCAGGTCTTATGGCAGACGGCACAACAGAAATCGTGGATATCCACCACATTGACCGTGGCTATGAGAATTTTGAAGAGAAATTCGCAGCTCTTGGCGGATACATTAAGCGAGTTTTATACACAGAATAAAGGTGAATTTATGTTTCTATCCTTAGTAAGCGGTTCTTCAGGCAACGCATCCCTTATTTCTGACGGAAAAACCACTCTTTTGGTGGATTGCGGACTTTCTGCAAAAAAGCTTGAAGAAGCACTTTTAAAGGCAAAGGTTAATCCAAATGACATTTCCGCTATGCTCATAACCCATGAGCATAGCGACCATATAAAAGGCGCAGGTATTGTTTCAAGAAAATATAACCTGCCTGTTTTTGCAACTTTAAAGACACACGAATATATGGACCTTGGAAAAATTGATTGCAGTAATATTAAGTATATTACTCCCGATTTTGATTTTGAAATAGGTACTATAGGAGTGCGTCCTTTTTCTATTCCGCACGATGCTGTGGACCCCGTTGGGTATAATTTCTTCATGGGTGATAAAAAGCTATCTTTAGCTACCGACATTGGCAAGATGAACGAAAATGTTCTTAACCACCTATCAGGAAGCCTTGCAGTACTTTTGGAATCAAACCACGATGTTGATATGCTGAAAAACGGAAGATACCCTGCTATTTTAAAACGCCGTATTTTAAGCGATGTGGGTCATTTATCAAATATTGATGCTGCCAAAACTGTTCTTGAGCTTATAAAATCTGGCACAAAACACGTCATGCTTGGGCATTTATCCAATGAGAATAATACCCCAACTGCTGCATATACCACAACTAAACAGTATTTGGAAGAAAACGGCGTTATTTTAGATAAAGATGCAACACTTTCTGTTGCAGCAAGATTCGAGGTGTCATGCTTTAGATGAATATTACAGTAGTTTGTGTAGGAAAAATAAAAGAGAAGTTTTTCACCGATGCCATATCGGAGTACTTAAAGCGTCTATCACGATTTGCAAAAACATCCGTAATTGAAGTGCGTGACGAAAAGATTCCTGAAAATGCATCACAAAAGGAATGTGACATAGTTTTAGAAAAGGAAGCAGAATCAATCCTTTCCAAAATTCCAAAAAACAGCTATGTTGTGACCCTTTGCATTGAGGGTGATCAGCTCTCAAGCCCACAACTTGCGGATAAGATTAAGTACCTTTCTATGGAGCATAGCCATATTACTTTTATAATCGGTGGCTCTTTAGGGCTTCATAATAAGGTGAAAGAGCTTTCAGGTCTTCGCCTGAGCTTCGGAAAAATCACACTTCCCCATCAGCTTATGCGAGTTGTACTTTTGGAGCAAATCTACAGAAGTTTTAAAATACTTGCAAACGAAAGCTATCATAAGTAATTATCCGCTCCGGCATTTTGCCGGAGTTTTTAAACCACATAATTTGTGAGGTGATATTATTGAAAAAGTTTACTGTTACAGGTATGTCCTGTGCCGCCTGCTCAAGCCGAGTTGAAAAGGCAGTTTCAGAGCTTTCAGGGGTTACAGAATGCAGCGTTAACCTGCTTACAAATTCTATGAATGTAAGTGGTACTGCCACCGATTCTGAGATTATCAAAGCGGTGGAAAATGCAGGCTATGGTATTGCCTTAGAATCAGGTAAAAAGGACAGGTCCTTGCCACAAGATGAGTCAAAAACACTTATAAAAAGACTTGTTCTATCAGCCGTATTTTTAATAGTGCTTATGTACTTTTCAATGGGCGTTGTTATGTGGGGTTTCCCCGCTCCTGAATTTTTGGCTAATAACCCTATGGCTATGGCACTATTGGAATTGATATTATCTGCCTGCGTTCTGATAATAAACAAAAAGTTTTTCATAAGCGGGTTTCGTGGTATTATAAACCGCTCACCAAATATGGATACTTTGGTGGCGTTAGGGTCTGGAGTGTCCTTCATATACAGCATCTACCTGATGTTCAATATGACTGCATCACCCCAGCACGCAGGGCATATTCTTCACGGACTGTATTTTGAAAGCGCCGCTATGATTTTGGCACTTATCACCGTTGGAAAGTTTTTGGAAGCACGCTCTAAAGGTAAAACTACCAATGCGCTAAAAAGTCTTATGGAGCTTGCTCCTGATACGGCTTTGGTTATAAAGGATGGCGTGGAAACTGAAATTCCTGCATCCCAGCTTAAAAAGGGCGATATTTTCCTTGTAAAACCCGGCTCTAACATTCCTTGTGACGGAGTTATAATAGAAGGACACTCTGCCGTAAACGAAGCCGCAATAACCGGTGAATCTATCCCTGTTGACAAAGAAGCTGGCGACAGCGTTGTTTCTGCAACAACTAACCTTTCAGGATTTTTAAAATGCGAAGCAACCCGTGTTGGTGAAGATACAACCCTTTCAAAAATTATTGAAATGGTTGCACACGCCTCAAGTTCAAAAGCACCTATTGCCAAGATTGCGGACAAGGTATCGGGAATATTTGTGCCAACAGTAATTGGCATTGGTCTTGTGACATTTATAGTGTGGCTTATAATCGGTGCAGACTTTAGTTCTGCTCTTACCCACGGAATTTCCGTACTTGTAATAAGCTGTCCTTGTGCTTTGGGCCTTGCAACACCTGTTGCCATTATGGTTTCAAGCGGTGTTGGCGCTAAATGTGGCATCCTGTTTAAAACTGCAGCAGCATTAGAAGAAACAGGCAGAGCGGAAATCATTGCTCTTGACAAAACCGGCACAATAACAGAGGGTATGCCAAAAGTGACTGACATTATCCCTGACGGCGTTGACACAAAAGAATTTTTACAACTTGCCTATTCTCTTGAGGCAAAAAGCGAGCATCCGCTGGCAAAAGCCATTGTTAAAAAGGCTTTGGAGGATGGCGTTAGCCTAATTGAAACTGAAAACTTTGAAGCACTTGCAGGAAATGGTGCTGTTGCTACAATAGATGGCTCGGTTATTTCAGGCGGAAATATTAAATTTGTTTCCCAAAAAGCCAGCATTTCAGAAGTATTAAAAAGTCAAGCTGAACACCTTGCGGAAAATGGCAAAACACCGCTTTTCTTTGCAAAGGATGATCAATGCATCGGTATAATTGCAGTTTCTGACGCTATTAAAGAAGATAGCGCTGAAGCAATCCGACAGCTAAAAAATATGGGACTTTGTGTTGTTATGTTAACCGGAGACAATAAGCGTACTGCAGATGCTGTAAAGGCACAGACAGGTGTAGATGAAGTTATGGCAGAACTTCTCCCGGACGGCAAAGCAAAGGCTATAGCGGAGCTTAAAAAGCGTGGCAAGGTTATAATGGTTGGCGACGGCATAAACGACGCTCCGGCACTAACCACCGCAAATATCGGAATTGCCATTGGTCAGGGTACTGACGTTGCTATTGATGCTGCGGATATTGTTCTTATAAACAGTAAACTAACCGATGTTACCGCAAGCCTAAGACTTAGCCGTTACACCCTTAAAAATATACGTGAAAACCTATTCTGGGCATTTATTTACAACATTATTGGCATACCCCTTGCAGCAGGTGTGTTTACAACATTTGGCATAACTTTAACTCCAATGTTTGGCGCTCTTGCTATGAGTTTATCAAGTTTTTGCGTTGTTTCAAACGCTTTAAGAATAAATTTATTTGATATAAAAAGTCCAAAACGTGACAAGAGAATAAAGAAAAAGGAGAAAAAGACAATGGAAAAGATTATCAAAATTGAAGGTATGATGTGCCCACATTGTGAAGCAAGAGTTAAGACTCTTTTAGAAGAAATTGACGGTGTTGAAAGTGCAGTTACAAGCCACACAGATGGTACTGCAACAATGGTTCTTTCAAAGGATATTGCAAACGATACTTTTAAAGCCGTAATTGAAGATGCGGGATACAAGTTCATCGACTAACTAAAAGCAACCGGAATTTCCGGTTGTTTTTTTCTTGCCGTCATAAAGCACATCCAAGTTGAATAGGCTTTTATAAAGGACGGTGTTACTTGAAGTGAAAAAAACAATAACTGCATTTATTCTGGTATTATCTTTTATTATTTCTGCAATCCCCTGTTTTGCCGAGGCCTTAACGCCGGAAGTTAAGTCATCTATATTGATGGAAGCGTCAACCGGCAACGTCTTATACGAGCAAAATGCTGACGAGCATCTGCCAATTGCAAGCGTTACCAAAATAATGACTATGCTTCTTATTATGGAAAGAATTGATACAGGTAGCTTAAAGTTTGATGATATGGTGACGGTAAGTGAAAACGCCATGAGCTATGGCGGGTCAACTATGTTTTTGGAAGCAGGCGAACAACTTAGCGTTCACGATATGATGAAAGGTATAGCCGTTGCCAGTGCGAATGACGGATGCGTGGCTATGGCAGAGCATATCGCAGGAAGTGAATCTGCTTTTGTTGAGATGATGAATAACCGTGCAAAAGAGCTTGGAATGAAGGATACTGTGTTCCTTAACACCAACGGTCTTGACGAAGATGGTCAGTATTCCTCCGCACGTGATGTTGCCATAATGTCCCGCGAACTTATAAAACACCAAAAGGTTTTTGATTACACAAAAATATGGACCGATTCTCTTCGTGACGGAAAGTTTGAACTCGCCAACACAAACCGACTTGTTCGTTTTTATAATGGCGCAACAGGGCTTAAAACAGGCTCTACATCAAAGGCAGGTTGTTGCCTTAGTGCAACGGCAGAACGTGACGGCATGAGCCTTATTGCCGTTATTTTGGGAGCACCTGATACCAAGACACGTTTTGGCTCTGCATCCGCTCTTTTGAACCACGGTTTTTCAGGATATAGCGTAAAAAAACAAATAGAAAAAGGTGAACCTACAGGCCTTGTTACTGTTTCAAAAGGTATACAAAAGGAAGTGCAGACAGAAGCTTCAGATGGGTTCTCTGTCCTATCACCAAAGGCAAACCCACGAAATATTGAGAAGAGCGTAGTTCTTCTGGATACCATCATCGCTCCAATTAAGCAGGGTGATAAAGTGGGCGAAATTGTTTTTTCGGAAAACGGCGAGAAACTGTGCTCCGTTGATATTGTGGCATCAAATGATGTGGAAAAGAAAGGTTTTCACCTTGTCCTTACCGATATGCTACACTCGCTTTTAATTTCATAGTAAAAAGAGCAACTTTAAAGTTGCTCTTTATTTTGGCATGGGTAGAAGTACTCCTTTTATGCGGAAAAGCCGGCTCGTGGCTCTTATGTGCCACTGCCACATAATTCTCTTCCACTCGCTTCGAGTCCTTTTTATTTCCCAAAACAAAAAACCACCCTATCGGGTGGCTTTTCATTTTGGCAGGGGTAGAAGGACTCGAACCCTCAAGAACGGTTTTGGAGACCGGCATGTTACCATTACATCATACCCCTAAATTGAATTATTAAATTATACAGTCAAAGCAAAACTGCTCTAATAGTATATCACAAATAAAGGACGTTGTCAACACATTTTTACAATTTATATACCTAAAAATTAAGTGACCACAACATAATTTGATAAAACGCTTGATTGTCACCTGCTTTTGATGTATAATCACCTTATTGGCTAAATAAATAAACAGGGTAATTGAATACTGCAATATCCAATCACCCTGCTTTATAATAAAACCTTTGAATACATATTTTTATACTTTATTATGATAAGATTGTAATACACAAAGGAGAAAATAGGGGCCATACGAATTTGTATAGCTGTTGTTAAGATGATTGACGGGGGGATTGCTTTGCTATGACAAAGCAATTGTTCAATTCATCGTTTTTTTACTACAAAATTCTTTTTTCACAAACAATGTATATCTATATGTATTCGGGTTTTATTAACCAATTTATCAGTAAATGCTACACATACATAAATAACAAGCATTTTTAAATAAAAAAGAGGAACTTGGTATGTGTAGCATATACCTTTTAAAATTTAGTGGGTCTTATCTTTGAGATAGGACCTTTTTTTCGTATTCTTTTACGTCATCGAACCATTCTCTGTCACATTTTACATTGCATCTTCTGCAGTATTCATCCCAAATGTCACCGAATGGCATTGTTTTCATTTCATCCTGAACAACCTGAAGTTCTGTTAGTTCATTGTTGTCCTGAAGTTTTGTAAGAAGTTTGTTTGGAGTACAAAGAGCATTTAGAAGTGCTTTCTGCCAGTTTCTAAATCCAACTGTCCAAGCTGAAATTCTGTTGATACTTGCATCGAAATAGTCAAGCGCCATATACACACGATCTAGTGCATCGCATCTTACGATTTCCTTTGCCATTTCCCTTGTTTCATCATCAAACAAAACTACGTGGTCACTATCCCAACGAATTGGTCTTGTTATGTGAAGTGCAATTTCTGGGAAGAAGCAAAGTAGTGCAGGAATCTTATCTGAAACCACTTCGGTCGGATGGTAGTGTCCGTTATCCATAAGTGGCAGGCATCCATCGTGAGTTGCGGCAAAAGTTAGTGAAAACTCTGCACTTCCTGATGTAAACGCTTCAACGCCGATACCAAACACCTTTGATTCAACACAAGGCTTAACCAAGTTCTTATCAAATGGCTCTGATAAGATTTCTTCGATAGATTCCTTATATCTCATTCTTGGGCCCATTCTGTCGGCAGGAATATCCTTAAATCCATCACCTGTCCAGATGTTCATAACACAAGGAACACCTGTTTCTTCTGCAAAATACTGTGATATTCTGATACAAGCCTTACCATGTTCAATCCAGAACTTTCTTGTTGCCTCGCAAGGACTTGATAGTGTCAAGCCATCTTTTACTTTTGGGTGTGAGAAGAATGTTGGGTTAAAGTCAATACCCATGCCTCTTTCCTTTGCAAACTCTACCCATTTTGCAAAATGCTTTGGCTCAAGCTTATCTCTATCCACGAACTCGCCATCTTCAAAAATTGCATAGCAAGCGTGAACATTTAGCTTTTTCTTACCAGGGCATAAAGACATAACCTTTTCCATATCTGCCATAAGTTCTTCAGGCGTTCTTGCCCTACCCATATAGTTTCCTGTTGTCTGAATACCGCCTGTTAGTGGGCCGTCAGTATCAAAACCCTTAACGTCATCACCCTGCCAGCAGTGAAGTGACACAGGAATATTTTTTAGCTTTTCAATAGCCTGTTCTGTGTCTACACCGATTTTTGCATAGATTTCTTTTGCTGATTCGTATCTGTTCATACTTTTTTCCTCCATTATAAAATAATATCAAGCATTTCCATAAGACCGTTAATCTTATAGTCACAAAGCTCACCTACGCCTGCCTGTTCGATATTTCCGCCGGAAATACCAACGCAACTAAAGCCTGCAAGCTTGATTGATACAACGCCTGCTGATGAATCTTCAATTCCAAGCACCTTATGGCGTCTTTCAAACGGAATTCCTAGACCAACTCTTGCAGTTTCTGCGTATAGCCATGGATGTGGCTTTGGTGCAAGCTCACCAAGTGTTCCTGTCTGACCCTTACGAAGTGCATAACCCGCCGTTATGATTGAATCATAAAAATCCACAGGGTCGCCCATACCAAGCTGTTTGAATGCTGAGATTATCTCAGGCATTGCCTTTTCATATAGGCCTGATGTTACAAGACCGATTTTTATGCCTTCTTTTTTAACTGTTGTTAAAAATTCCTTTAGGTTTGGTGCAGGTGTAAATGCATCCTGCTTACCTCTACCCTTTAGAATTTCGTCCATTTCGTAGTTTACAATATCGAAATAATACTGTCTTGCAAGCTCTAAACTTGCACCTTTTGCATACTTATCAATCATATACTGAAGATGCTCGGAAACAGAGTGGCCTGAAATAAATGGCTCGTCTTCTGCTTCCTTTTTAAAGTTTGAGTTTCCCAAAAGTCTTGCTGTAGTCTGCTCAATTACCCACATCCAAAAGCTCTCGGAATGTACTGATGTACCGTCTAAGTCCATCAAAATTGCTTCTGCTTTTGGTTCAAAATGAGTTTCGTGCATTGGGTATATTGCAGGGTAACCCATTCCGCTTTTTACATAGCAAAGTGTTTTATCGTCAAATTCAACGATGTCAATTTTTTTATCATCGGGAGTTAAGATTTTCTTAACTCCCGCTTTTCCTGTTTCAAAAAAGTCGCTCTTTTGTATTTCTATCATTTTACTACCTCCACTGCATAAATCTTACCCTTGCCGACCTTAACAGAGATTGTGTTGTCCTTTACTTCAAGGTCTTCTCTTTCCTTAATGTTAAGATGATCTATTCTTGCTTTGCCTACATCAAAGCCAAGTCTGATTTTACCCTTGATTTCTTGTTGGGTTGTAACTTATATAATATTACCACATTACCAGTGCAATTTCAATAGCCTTTATATATTTTAAATGTAAAAAGGACGGAATCCCGTCCTTTTCATCAGCACCAGGTCAAACCGCCATACAGTTTTCGACCATCGCCTTTATATATCTTTTTTTCGTTTACGTTAAGTGTAGTACTTCCGCCGGCATCAAGGCTTATAGCGAAATCAAGGCCTAAATTCTTTGCCGTAGTCTGTGCTCTTTTAGCTGTGGAATAAGGTCGTACTGCGATAACAATTTTATTATCTCTCTTTCGGT
>JAZOOY010000012.1:0-32916 GCA_045655325.1 Clostridia bacterium | reverse complement strand
ACAATCGACTCTTTTTGCCTGAAGCTTATCCGCGAGCATTTCAATGTTCTTGGAATTGAGCCAGACTTCACAATTGCAGACACATCACAAGCGGAAATCCTTTCGGAAGAAGCTTTAGACGAGCTGTTTGCCCAACTGTATGAAGAAAATAACCAGGATTTTTTTAACCTTTTATCGGTGTATGCAACGTCAAGAAGTGATTCAGGCCTTTCTGATTTGGTACGCCACGTCTATAACTTCACACGTGCAATACCATACCCTATTGACTGGCTTTATAGCAAGGTAGACCAGCTTAAATGCCAGAACGGAATTTTTGAAACACTGTGGTTTAAACAGGGTTTTGATTCTTGCAAAAAAGCACTTGCGGATGCACTTTCATTTGCAAAAAAGGGGCTTTATATGATTTGCGAAACGCCTGATATTGACGGTTTTATCGCAAATAACCCGCCTGAGAAAAACGTGCCGATTTATGATGAGTGGAAAGCATATTACAAGGCATTTTACTACGATTATCTTCTTTTAAAAGAAGTACAGGATGCTGATTTTAAGCGTCTTTCACTACTTCTTGGCGACTTTTCTTTTTCTTCCCTTGCACGTCTTGACTCAAAAAGTGACGAAGAAAAGGGAATCTTAAAAGCACTTCGTGAAAGGGTTAAATCAGCCATTTCAAAAGCCAAAGAATTTGCACTTTTTGACCCCAAAGAAACCGAAGCGCAGATGCGTGAAGTTTTGTACCCAACTGCATTTGCTTTGGCAGGACTTACCCAAAAATATGATGAGTTATTCACAAAAAAGAAACTTGAGAAAAACATTTTAGAGTTCCACGATGCGGAGCAACTCACCGCAAAATTGTTATCAGAAAACCCTGATATTGCTCTTTTGGTACAGGAAAAATATAACGAAATCCTGATGGATGAGTATCAGGATACCAGCCTTTTGCAGGAAGAAATTTTCCGCCACGTAACCCGTGGCAACAACCTGTTCATGGTTGGCGATATGAAGCAGAGCATCTATCGTTTTCGTAACAGTGACCCTACTATTTTTAAGGCAAAAAGTGATACATACGAAATGGCGGAAGATGCCCACGACAGAAAGATAATTCTATCCAAAAACTTCCGTAGCCGACGTGAAGTTTTAGATAGCGTAAACGATATTTTTGAGGCTATTATGAGCGAAGATGCAGGCGAGCTTGACTATGACGAAACCCAGCGTCTTTACTGCGGAAATGAGGGATATGAAAACGTCAATCCGTCCTATAAGTCCGAGTGCTTTATAATTGAAGCGCCGTCATCCGAATATGAGGCGGAAGATGACGAAGACGTTACTAACCCTGCTTTAGAGGCACGCTTGGTTGCGGAAGAAATCAATAAACTTAAACGTGAACATTTTAAGGTTTTTGACGGCAAAGGCTACCGCGACATCCAGAACCGTGATATTGTGATTTTAATGTCTTCCTTCAAGTATTCTGCAGACAGCTATATGGCAGAACTGCAAAATGCGGGCATTGATTGTTTCGCAGAAAGCAGTGGCTATTTTGAGCGCAGTGAAGTTGTTACTATGCTTGCACTTTTGAAAACCCTGTGCAATCCATATCCCGACATCCCGCTCCTTGCGGTTATGCGCTCACCAATCGGTAATTTTTCAGATGATGAGCTGGCAACCATCCGCACATTCAAAAAAGGTAACTTCTTTGGTGCGGTAAAGGAAATTGCAAATGCGGAAAATCTAACCGATAGCGAAGAAATTGCAATCAGCGAAAAAGCAACCGCTTTTCTTACAAAAATAAACCGCTGGCGTGAATACTCAAGGTATATGTCATCAGACAAACTTCTATGGCAACTATACGAAGAAAGCGACTTCTACGCATATCTGGGTGCTATTCCTGACGGCGAAGAAGCCCAGGCCAACCTGCGCCTGTTGTTTGAACGTGCTAAACAGTACGAATCAGGCGGATTTGAGGGCCTGTTCAATTTTGTTCGGTATATGGAACACGTTGAAGAAAAGGACACCGACTTATCTTCTGCAAAGTTAATCGGCGAGTCCCACAACGTTGTGCGAATTATGACTATTCATAAGAGTAAAGGCCTTGAGTTCCCTGTTGTGTTCATAACAGGCGGCGGAAAGCGTTTCAATAAATCATCAGGCGACGGCCGTGTTCTTCTGCACAAAGACCTTGGCGTTGCACCTGAATTTGTGGATTTTGACGCAGGATTCCGTGCCGAAACCATGCAGAGAGCCGTGTTCAAAAACGTAGCAAGTGCCGAGCAGGTTTCAGAAGAAATCCGTAAACTTTACGTTGCCACAACACGTGCAAAGGAAAAACTTTATTTCGTGGCAACGGTATCAGGCAACACCGATAAATCAGGCAGAACCAACCTTGAAAAGCAGATGGATTCTTGGAACGGTATGATTTCAGAGAACGGCCCTGACTTTACCGCAAACGATGTCCTTTCCGCATCGGGATTTGCGGACTGGGTTGCACCTGTTGCAATAGCATCCGATAACTGGAATTTCACCGCCATAAACCATACCGAAATCGGCAGTTCATACTTTGAAGACAGCGAAACTGCCACAATCGAAGCACCTGAGTTTGACCCGATAAATATTTTGAGTTACACCTATCCGTACAAGGATGCTTGCACACTTCCTACCAAGGTTTCGGTGTCTGAACTCAAGTCCAAAAAGGAAACAGTTATAGCTCCAAAGCCTGCTTTCCTTTGTGAAAAGGTGCAGGATGGTGCATCCTACGGAACAACACTTCATAAACTGATGCAATACATTACGCCTTGTGAAGATTTGAGCCGTGATAAGGTAATTGCGGAAATAGACAGGCTTTTAGCGGATAAGGTTATAACAGATGCGGAAACAAAAACTGTTAACCCTGATAAGATAGTAGGTTTTTATGCATCGCCACTTGGCAAGCGAATTATAAAAAGCGGAAAAGTTTACCGTGAACAGCCCTTTGAAGTGGAGATTGATGTTTCTGTTGCATATCCTGAACTTGCAGGTACAGACGAGAAGATTCTTCTTCAGGGTGTTATTGACTGCTTCTTTGAAGAAGATGACGGCCTTGTTTTGGTGGACTATAAGACTGATAGATATGATAATATCGGTGAAATCCACGAGAAATATGACCGCCAGCTTGAGCTTTATAAATACGCCTTAGAGAAGATTACCAAAAAGACAGTTAAGGAAAGCTATATCTATCTTTTCTCAACAGGTAGTTATTGCTAAAATAAACTCAATAATTTCCAAAACGAATTTTACAACCGAAAGGATGAACAAAATGAAAAAGAAATTTCTGCTTGCACTATTTGTTGCACTTCTTTGCACAATAGTATTTGCGAATATAAGCGCATCAGCCGAAACTTATGGTGATTTAACTTATACCATCGTAAACGGCGAAATCCGAATCACTGATTGTAGCGAATCCGCAACAGGCGAAATGGTAATACCAAAAACCATTAACGGATATCCTGTTACTTGCATTGGATATGATTCATTTATTTTTTGTAAAAACCTTACCAGTGTAATAATTCCGGATGGCGTCACCTCCATCGATGGCTATGCATTTTATGGGTGCATAGGCCTTACCAATGTGACCATTCCGGATAGTGTTACCACCATCGGTGAATCCGCATTTTATATGTGCTCAGGGCTTACTTCTGTAACCATTCCGGATAGCGTTACTTCCATTGGAGATTACGTATTTAGTATGTGTACAAATCTTGCAAGTATAAATATACCTGATAGCATTACCACCATTAGTGAAGGTTTATTTACCAGATGCTCAAGCCTTACCGGTATAACCATACCTGATAGCGTCACTTCCATTGAGGGAAGTGCATTCGAAGAATGCTCAAGCCTTACTTCTGTAAATATACCAGACAGCGTTACTTCCATTGGCTACTCCGCATTTTATGGGTGCAAGAAACTTGCTTCTGTAAATATACCTGATGGCATTACCACCATTAGCAGCGCAACATTTTACGGATGCTCAAGCCTTACCGGTATAACCATACCTGATAGCGTCACTTCCATTGAGGGAAGTGCATTCGAAAAATGCTCAAGCCTTACTGCTGTAGATATACCGGATGGCGTTACCACCATCTGGGACGGAACATTTTATGAATGCACGAGTCTTGCCGACGTAAATATACCGGATAGCGTTACTTACATCGAATCAATGGCATTTTTAGGGTGTTCGGCCCTTACTTCTGTAACCTTGCCTTACGGCGTCACTTCCATTGGTGACAACGCATTTGCTTACTGCACAGGACTTACTGACATAACTATACCAAATAGCGTGACTTCTCTTTGCCACTCCGCATTTTCTAATTGTGCAAATCTTACCTCTGTAACAATATCGAATATCGTTACAACCATTACAGACGGAGCGTTCAGTTATTGCTCAAGTCTTACAAGCATAACCATACCATATGGCGTCACTTCCATTTGCCACTCCGCATTTAAAAATTGCACAAATCTTACTTCTGTAACAATTCCGGACAGTGTTACTTCCATTGGCTACTCCGCATTTAGAGAATGCCCAAGCCTTACTTATATATATTATACGGGAACAGAAGAAGAATGGGCTAATATTACAATTGACTCAAAAAACGACCCGCTTTTAAAAGCAACAATTTATTTTATGGACGAAGAGCCGGAAGAACCTGAAAAACCTGATGTTTTAAGTTACTTAACTTACACCATCTCAAATGGCAAAGTTACAATCACCGATTGTAAAGACTATGCCGTAGGCGAAATAGTAATACCTGAAACCATTGAAGGATGCCCTGTAACTTCCATTGGCGCATCGGCATTTGAAAATTGCTCAAGGATTACTTCTTTATCCTTACCTGACAGCGTTACTTCCATCGGAGAATCCGCATTTTATATGTGCACAGAGCTTGTAAGTATAAATATACCTGATGGCGTTACCGCCATTGAGAACTTCGTATTTTCCGGATGCTCAAAGCTTGCTTCTGTAGACATACCGAATGGTGTTACCACCATCGGTGACTCCGCATTTTTTGAGTGTGAAGAGCTCGCAAACGTAACCATACCAAATAGCGTTACTTTCATCGGTGACTCCGCATTTTATAAGTGCTCAAAGTTCACTTCCATAGCCATACCGAATGGCGTTACAACAATTGGCAATTCCACATTTATTTATTGCTCAGAGCTTACTAGCATAACCATACCGGATAGCATTACCGCCATCGGCAACTCTGCATTTCATGAGTGCTCAAGCCTTACTTCTATAAACATACCTGATAGTGTTACTTCCATTGGGGAATCGGTTTTTTATAAGTGTTCAAAGCTTACTTCTGTAGACATACCGAATGGTGTTACCGCCATCGGTGACTCTGCATTTCATGGGTGCTCAGAGCTTATTTATGTAAACGTACCTGATAGCATCACTTACATTGGCAAATACGCATTTAACGGATGCTCAAGTCTTACGAATATAACCGTTCCAGATGGCGTTACTTTCATTGGCCGCTCCGCATTTTGTGACTGTTCAAGCCTTACGAATATAACCATTCCAGATGGTATCACTTTCATTGGCAGCTCCACATTTTACGGATGTTCAAGCCTTACAAGCATAACTATTCCTGATAGCGTTACTTCCATTGGAGATGCGGCTTTTTGCAAATGTTCAAGCCTTACTTCCGTATATATACCCGGTAGCGTGGCAACCATTGGCCACGAGGCATTTATCTCATGCTCAAACCTTGCCAGCATAACCATTTCGGATGGCGTTACCGCCATTGGAGCAAAAGCATTTCTTGAGTGCACAAGCCTTACTACCATAACCATTCCGGATAGCGTTACAATTATTGGGCAATCCGCTTTTTATAAGTGCTTTGAGCTTACATCTGCAACAATATCGAATAATGTTACGGACATCTACTACAGGACATTTTCCAATTGCTCAAAACTCACATCTGTAACTATACCGAATAGTGTTACGACTATTGGAGAAGTGGCATTTGGCGGGTGTTTAAGCCTTACGAATATAACCATTCCAAATAGTGTCACTTTCATTGACGCCCAGGCATTTGGTGGGTGCTCAAACCTTACTTCTATAACCATTCCGGATAGTGTTACCACCATCGGTGAATCCGCATTTTATATGTGCTCAGGGCTTACTTCTGTAACCATTCCGGATAGTGTTACCAACATTTCTAAATATGCGTTTAATGAGTGCACAGGTCTTACTTCTGTGACTATACCAAATAGTGTTACTGCCATTGGCTACGGAGCATTTTATAAGTGCTCAAACCTTGCCGATGTGTATTATTCCGGAACAAAAGAGGAATGGGCTGATATTACAATTGACTCAAAAAACACACCTCTTCAAAATGCAACTATTCATTTTCCAGAAGATGAAAAACCGGCATACATGCCTGGCGATGTAAATGGTGACAGCGTTGTTGATGTCCGAGATATTATTGCATTAAGACGATTCATTGCCGGTGGTTATGGCATTGAAATAGACGAAAATATTGCAGATATCAACAAAGACGGCATCACCGATGTACGAGATGTTATCACGTTAAGACGATTTATCGCCGGTGGCTATGGTATTGAATTAAAATAAACAAACAAAAAAAGGGCATTACTGCCCTTTTTTTAATTCTCTTTTTCTATCATTTGCTTAAACGCCTGATGCACTCCCGTTGATGCAAGGCCTGTTATGGCACCCGCCGTAATCACTTCCAGCGTTATACTTCTTGCGTGAATACAAGCACAAACAGCTCCCAAAATTGCCAGCACAGTTGGTATAATTCTATGTTTTTCGTCCTTTGTCCAGCGCTTTAATATGTACCCGACACATAGGCAAATTGCCATAACAATCGGTACATAAAGCTCGCTTAAAAACTGCAAATTCTCCATCATAGTATCCTCCTATTTATGATATACCTCCAAATCACTTATTCTGTGATTTGCAACCTTCATCTCCTCGGCATAAACTGCGCTGTGCTTTTCAAGTTCATAAACACGGTCTATCACCTGATTGTGCATATCCACTTTTTTCTCAAGCTGTTCTATCCTGAAATTTGTGAGTCTGGAATTCACCATAATACCTGCAAAAGTGCCAAGGGCACTGCCTAAAGCGCTGATTAAAGAAACAATTACTTCTATCTTCATATTTTGGTCCATCCTTTATATTGCGCCCATAATCAAGGTATATTCCGCCCCGGTGGTTGCTTTTTTAAGATGGATATGTACCCTTTGTCCATCCTTTTTGCAATACACTTCCTCAGTTTCCTGACCAAGGTTGTTGCCGATAGAAATCCTTACATCAACGCCCTCCATAAGCTCTACCAGATTTTTGCCACTTGGAACTCTTGTGTGGATTTCATCGTTATATGTTCTTTCGCCACCCCACACAGTCATATAAGAAAATGCACCGTCACCCAAGTTAACTGTTACCGTCTCGCTTGTGGTTTTTGAGCATTTCGGGATGTTTACAATAAAGTTTTTAACCTTTTGGCTTGTGGCAAGGTCTACCTTTGCCATGGAGTATTTTCTTCGGTCAAAAACATAGCCCTTTTCATCAATTTCTGCAAGTGGTATGCAATCCTCGTCACCCGGGATTTCTGAAACAACAATATCTATGGTGTTTGCCACAACGTTTCTTTCAAGATAAACATAATTAACAACTTCCGGTATGATCTCTATTTCCTGTCCGTCATCATCAAAAGTGATTGTTGTGCCATCATTCATAAAGCAGACGCCCTTTGATATTTTGTATGTATCGCCATTTTTCACCACCTTACAGGACATTGCATTTTTCGTTATGCCACCGGTTACTGTATTCGCCTGAGTTGCATTCAAATCTCCAATGGTATATCCTGTATCAGTAAAAATCACGCCACCCGAAGTAATGCGGGCAAAAATATCATTGACATCCTGTGCACTATAGGTTTCACTATCTAAAAAACTGCATTTATATGCCATTCTCAAACTTCCTTTCCTTTTGTTTGTTCAAATATCGGTTGCTCGCTATATTCGCCTTGACGGGTAGTTATTTCCACTCCTGAAATACGCTTTCTCTCAGTCTTTTTGTATGCGCCCTTGATTATCTGCAATCTCACAATATCGCCAAGGCCATAGTCACGTTTCCACAGAATCTCGTCAGTAGTCATGGAAATCTTATTCTTTTCGGCAAATTTTCCAAGGTCCATCTTCGCCTCATTTGCAGTTTCACCCGAAAGCATTGCTTCCCATCTGTAAATCCCTTTTTTCTCGGCATCCCCTATAATTTTTGTACTTGTGTATCCGCTACTTGTTTTCTTGTTATACACACCGCAGGTGGCAAGATCCAGAATATCGGAAGAAATTTTTGTGTCGTATGCATTTCTATGAGCTTCCGAAAGTATAAGGTCCCTTTCCGCACCTTGAAAAACGTTAAACTCCCAGGTCTTAGTCTTTTCATTAAAACAAAGCTCATGCCCCAAATTTGAAAGCTCCAGACACTCACGAACAGCGTCAAGCGTTTTGCTTCGTCTATACTCAAAATCCACTCTATTCCCGCCAGGGATGGCTGATATAGTGAAATTGCTTACATCAGAAAAGGCATCTTCCACCATTTCCTGTACGACATTTCCTGCGTAAACATCTTCCATCTCCACTTTCTCTGTGATTCTTTTTGAAAGAAGCCAGTTACAGGTTCTTCCGTATAAAACCAGCTCGTCACCAAGCTCTTTTCCCACAATTATAGCGGACAGTCCGTGCTGTTTTACTACAAGGTACGGATTTTCGCTGACAATTTTCGTAAGCTCCGATGTTATCGGAAGATGGGCCTCAAATGTTCCGACATCATTATAATATACTACCCATCTTGATTTGATTATTCCCGTTTCAGCTAAAAGCAAATTAAATTCATAATCGTATACAAAAAGCGTCATATATACACCGCCTCTGAATATCTGTTTGCATAACAACAATTTACGGTTATTCCCGTATTTACGTTTCGGTTTATAACCTCAATATCGTTGATTCCAGGGAAAAGATGAAATCCATCAAAAAAACTGTCGTCGGCAAGATGTTTTAAAAGATTTTCTCCGTCCTGATTATAAATCTTGCGATTTTTTATATCTACGGTAATAAAATCCCCCATCACTCCGCCATAGTTAAAAGTCAGATTCTCTCCACTTGTATGGTTTTTAATAACAAGCTGACTATCACCATCTTTTCCTTCATCAATATTAATAAAAAATACAGGTTCTGCTTCCCTTGTTCCTTCATATGAAATGTCTCTTCGTGAAATTCGCTCCGAAAATTTGCCTGGGAAAGCAAAATTCTCATCCAGAAGCGGAACTTCCTTATATATGGCAACTTCCCGTTTTTGGGCATCCTCAAAATACGGATCGTCACATATAAACTGAACCACAAAAAGCATATATCTACCTTTGCGTTCAACTTCACGAAAATCACTGCATCGTGCCTTTATTCTGCGAGTTCCAAGACGGGTTTTTATTTCAATATATCCCTCATTTTCCAAAACTGCCATGGCAGATTTAAAGTCACCGGAAAAGTCTTCAGCACAGAAAACATCACCGCTTAATGTTATGGTCCTTGCATTTACCGTTACATTTGTGGTCTTTTGTCCGTCCTGTCCCGCATATTTTGCACAAGAAAAATTACGTCCGCAGAAAGCGAGCCCATCTGCTGATGTTACTTTCCAACATGAACCGGAACTACCTCCGCCAAAGTCTATACTTCCGGTCTCATTATAAAAACGTATATAAAACATAAAGCACCTCCTAACTTACCCCTGCAAGCCTTTTTACAGTTTCATATCGCTTTATTTGCTCAACTGTGTCGAAAGACTCTGTGGCATTTATGTTATATGAAGTGTTTGTTGTGTTATAAACATCTCCGCTAACCTGCGGTGAAACCTCAAGACCCATATTAAACTCATCAATAATACTGCGGATTGTTCCAAGCTGATTCTCAAGCTCTAGTACAAATGCTTCGCCGAATTTTTGTGCAGAAATACTTCCACTCACATAAAATCCGTCAGGTATTTCATATCCCGCTTCCAAAAGTGCCACCGTCATCCTGTCATAAGCATCTGTAACACCGCTATTAAATTCATCCGCATACTGATGGGATGATATAGCTTTTGACAAGTTATATTTTTCATAAACTTTATTGGTATATTCCGTAAACTTGTCATCATTTTCATACAAAAGAGCGCTCATAAATTGCAGAGCATCTTCTGTATCCATTTCCTTGATATTAGAAAAAAGATACTGGCTTGCCTCTTTTGGAACCTGCAATCTGTCCGCTCTGTCTTTAAGGCTGTTCATATCCCTTTGATATCGCTTTAATGCCTCAATGTCCCATGACAGGTCATGCAAAGAATAATATTGGTCTGTATAGCCGTTCATATGTACGGTATTAACGTTATATAAGCCCCCGAAATCGTTAAGATTTTCAGCAAGTTTCTGTTGCTTTTTTAAAATTCCCTCCAATTTTTCGGTAGCATAGTCGCTTATCCCGTCATACAGGCTTTCAATCTGTTTTTTCTCTGCATTTATCAGTTTTTCCTGATAAGCATAAATCTTTTGAGTATATTTAACCCAATTATCTGTCCCTTTCGCAAAATACCTGTCCCTTAATTGCTCAAGCTTTTCATAATATTCTTCTTCACTAATCAGGCCAAAGTCTCGCTGATACTTAAGTCTTTCATAAAATCCGTTAAAAGCCTTTGTTGCAAGCTTAGAACTGTCCGTAAGTCCACCGGCAATACCCTCGCCCAAGTATCTGCCTACCTCTTCGCCAATTTTTTTCAGTTCATTTTCATTCAACTTATGCTCTACCTTTCCTTTCTAAAAAGCCTCAAAAAGAACGTTGGCAATTTCTTCTTCCTTCTCCCTTTCACTTCGGGTATCGGGAAGAGCATAAAATTCCTTCATTCTTTTTAAGTATTTTCTTTTTTCCGGGTTTTGCTCTTTCTCAGGCTTTGCGAGTCTGAATCGCATTATTTTTATAAGCTCTCTTTCATCTTCAAGCCCATCCAAAAGAGCAAAGAACACATACCAATGCATGTACGGGATCGACAAAAGGTCAATCCCGTACTGCGCTAAAAAGGCAGAATATATGTATCCGCTGTCTTCTGAAAAATCAAGCACGCGCTCTTTTTTGCTTGTATTTATCCCCTTTTTTTCTTTTCCACCCAAATAGAAAAGCTTTAGCGCTTCCATCATTTCCGTCACATCTTCGGACAGAATCTTGCATTTTTTATTGTCAATACACAATTTAAAAATCATCATAATTTTGTCTTTTACGTCAATATCATTTTGATGCAATATTCTATCAAATTCCATCCAAATACGAAAATCAGTAAGCACTTTGTATTTTACATCTTTAACTGTTACAAAGTCCGGCAGCGTATCTGTTAAAATATTCATACCTTTCCTCCTGCATTTTTATGTCCTTATAGTTTTTCGAAAGTTATTGTCTTCCAATTGTCAGTTGTTTTTGCAATACCAGTCTCTCTTTCGCCTACTGCTTTCAAGCTTCCGCTTACTGTATATGCGTCCGGATCATCACCCTCATTTTGCGGGATTACAGTAAATCTTCGCATAACAGCCGCTGTTCCTGTTCCGTTATATTGTGTCACATCAATTATAACCAACCTGCATAGTGCATCCTCACCAACAAGTTCTTCTTCCGCAACACGTGCCAGTAATTCGTGCACAAGATTCCCTGGTTCATAATCAAATTTGTATGTGATGGTTGGAGAATATGAAACAACTTCGCTTCTTTCCATATTCTCATCAATGTACTTTCTTGAATATTCCTTAGCATTTTTAGATATAGAAAACTCTGTAAAGCCTGTCAATCTCTTGTAGACTATGTCAACTCCATCCACGACTCCCATAAATGCTAATCTTTCGCTTCTTTTTAACATATTAATATCACCTTTCTTTTATATTTTTGTGTCCCTTATTTACGCACTTTGTTTGTACACTATTCTAAACTCCATTTGCCATCTTCCGCTACCCATAGATGTATCGTGAAGATGAGCGCTTTTCGTTATTTCTACACTTCGTACCAGCATAGAAGAACTCCCCAGATCTGGCAGGCTCTTTTGAGTGTTCTGATTATATATCCATTTCTCAATATCTTCCAAAAGCCCTACCACATAAAGATTTTCTCCCAGCGTTTCATCATATCGGTCACGTACCGCAAGGGTAAACACCGCTTGTTTTAGTGTCCCTCCATCGCAGTACTTTTTTATGATGCTTTCTGCCACCACATTATCAATTGAAAAGCTCCGATTCTTTCTGCCAAGGCAGTTGATATTCACCTTTTTACCTTTAAGTTTTGGGCAGGATAGCATATATTCTCTTACAGCTTCAATAATCATCTCTTACCCTCCACATACTATGCGCCAGTGTTTCTGACCACCGCGTCTGTTATCCTTAACTTCTGTAATTTTAAGGCAATCGTCACTTTCCGGATAAGCGTCAATGCTTTCTCCTATATACAGATAATCACCAAGAGAAACACCGATTTCTTCTGTTACAAAAATTCTGACCGTGGCAACTGTGCCATCAAAAAAGCCTTTTTGCTTAATTCCGTTCTTGTCAAGTTTTTTCGTTGCATCAATATACACATTTCCAAAAACCTTGCGAACAGGCGTGTCATAATCATCAAAGTGCCATATTGTCACAATGTTATTTGTCTTCAAGCTTCAACACCCCTAAACAAAAACTCCGTTCCATTAAGGTTTACCTGTGCAATTTTCAAAAGTTCTCGTTTTATGTCCCTTTCTTGGTATGTAACTGAATAACCATCATTGTTTTCGGACTTTATCCCGCTCTTTTCAAGGCACTGATATAAGAATTCCGCCATTTCACAGATACAAATCTTAATGTGCTCATCGTCTTTTCCTTTGATTTTTCCTCCTGTTATATACATAAGCTCGTTTTCAGCACGTCTTTCAAACAGCGGAAATAAAGAGGCGGGGATTTTACTGTCCCCGCCGTAGTTTTCATTGTAAAAAGCCAAATCTGCTAACATAGATATCAGCCTCCAATTTTATCCTTTCCAAACTTTGCAAGTACTACCTTGCCTGCATTTGAAAGAACAACTGTGTAAAACTTGTCAACAGAAATGTCTGTAACACGTCTTAGAGTCTGTCTTTCCATTTCAACGTTTGTATCTCTCTTTAGGTAGATTGTAAGAGCAGGAGTTTCATCTTCTGTTTCCTGATCGTTTTCAATCTTAACGATTGGGCAAACATATTTATTGCCAACTAGTGGCACTTTCTTTGATGGAACAACACGAGTGTTTGCAATCATACCGATTTCCCCTGATAGAATCACGTCACCTGTGTATTTTTCTGCTGAAATAAAGTCCTCATCGTGACGAAGCTGAGTAAGCTGTGATGGGTGAACAAAAATCACCTTCTGGCAGTTTGTTTCTTCGCCGAACTTGTCAATAGCATCAATAATGCCGTCATAAGAAATAGCATCGTCTGCTTCGTAAACAGTAGTTGCTGTCTGTAGAGCTTCCATAGCGTCATTGTCAACCTTTGCCGCAATTGCTGCTGCAAGCTGATTGTTTGTTTCGCCGATTGGATTGCCGTAACCTGAAAGCACAGCTTCGTCTGAAAGTTCAACCGCCTTCATAGCCTTTTTAATTGTAGCTTCTGTAGTTGTTGTTACAAGTGTTGTTGTTTCAACCGCATCGCCTTCTGCAACGTCTGATGCATCACCGATGTAGCTGTACTGTGGAACAACGATCGTGTCACCTGCAACGCCAATAAGGGTATCGTCCACCTTAGCAAAAGGTGCTACTACAATCTTCTTCTCAATTTTTGCGGAAATCATATCCGCCATAACCTTAGGATTAACTAAATCCTGAATACTTGTCATTGCCATAAATTTAACCTCTTTCTTAAATTCTTATTTTACAAGCCTTTGATAAACTTCCGGCATCTCGCAATATAGCTTAAGACGGTCCTTATAAGAAAGACCCGCAAAGTCCATCTTATTTTCAAACGGTGCCGGTGCACTGGTAAACTTCGGTTTGTCTTCTTCAAAGAACAAAAATCCACACTCTTCTTTTAGCTTATCAATCTGCTCTGAAAGTCCTGTAAGCTCACCGTCTTCAAAGCCAACTTTTTCCGTATCAATAAGTGCTTTAAGTGCCTTTGTACTCTTTGAATTAACCTTTTCCAAAGCATCTTCCAAAGCATTGTCACGCTCTTTTTTAAGATACTCCTGTTTTGCCTCAAAAAAAGCTTCCTGTCTTGCCTCTTCCCTGATTTTTTCCATATCAAAGCTTTCTTTTTCCTTTAAAAGTTCTTCTTCCCAAAGCTCTGATAATGCCTGGGCATCCTCTTCGGAAAGTGCAGGGATAAGTTCTATTATTTCTTCTTTTTTCATACTTCATCTCCCGTTTTAGGCAGCGTTTTTCCTAAAAGTTTTCCTTTTGCAGTGTTCTCATCTTCGCCTAAGTACCAAACCCTGATTTCCCAAGGTTCGATAACGCCTGATTCCAGAAGTTTCATTCTCTCGTCAAATTCTTCTCGCTTTTCTGCCACGATTCCGTCATCAAAGCTGAAGGATACGTTGTACTCGCCGTCCTTTGAAAGTCCGTAAAGGTCACAAAGTGAATTCATTGCGCACAGAAGATCAATTAAAGCTGTCCTTAAAGATTTCTGAATTTCACTAATATGCGCATAACTGCGCTGTTTTGACACCTTGATTTCTTCTGCCGTTCTGTCCACGTTCATAACATCGGACAAAGTTCCGTAGGCAAGTGCTGAGTTGAATTCTATTCTTCTTAAAATCTCATTAAGACCGTTCAAGATAGATTCATCACGAAGCGTTGGCGACCAATCCGCAAACAGGGTATCATCACCGCTGTTTAAAAGTCTGTATAGACGTCTGTTCGGGATAACACAGTTTCCGGCATCATCTCTGCGCATTGCTGACTGGTCAACATAAAGCGCACGTTCACCGCTCTCAAATTCCCACAAAAGACGTCTGTACTGCTCTTCTGCATCGTCAATAAGCCCTGTTGCTCTTGCAAACACCGATATGCCAAGTGGCGACGTTCCATCAATGCAGTTTGCCATAGGCATTTTGAAATAGGAGAATAGTGGCTTTTTGATTCCGCTCATTGCCACCTGCGGTGTGATATCTTTCCAGATAGTATCACCAAGGGAGATTTGTTTTCCAAGCTCCTTTTCATCTTCGCCCACATAAGCCGTACTGCTGATTATGTATTCGCCGTTTTTCAGGGAATGCTGTTCAATTCGGGTATATACCTTTTTGCCGGAAAAATATCGTTCCAAAAATGCCGCTCCAACGATATCTCCCGATTCGTTAAACTCTGTTGGTATAAAATTTTCCGCCTTTATTGTGGCCACTCTTATTTCGCCATTTAGTACGTATGGCTTTAGCACCACACCACCTGTTGCACAGGCAATTTCTGTGATGTTTCTTATGTTATTAAGCAAGTTCTGATACTGCTTATCAAGAAAGTCTGCACGGCAAGACCCTGACACCTTTGACTTAAGTTCCAAAGTGGTAAGTCTTGCTGTTTCTGCCGCAATGGCGGATGCCAAGGAAAGCTTAGAGTTATCCTTATAAAGACTTTCCCACAGGCTTATTGCCGCAGACATTTGTTCTGACAGTTTTACCTGAACACCCTCTTGATACAGAGAATTCTTCAACGTAAATGCCGCCTTTTTAAAAAAGTTCATAGTCCTCTCCAATCTGCCGCAAATGTGTGCGGCGCCGATTTTGTAATTCGTGTCTTGAAAGTTTGAATATGTATTTACCAGAGTTTTCTTAAAACCGTATAACAGAAATAACGCATATCGTCCATTGCGTGGTCATTTTGTTTGATTGGCTTGTCCTCCGGCTGGTCTGTGTCCCAACTGTATTCTTCAAATTCCCGAAGTGTGTTTTCACATCGGGGCGACACCAGAATTTTGCCTGCCGAAATAAGCCCTGACGTATAGCGTATGCCGTCTAAAACATCGTTCTTTGCCTTTTTCACGGTAAATCTTCCGTGACGCCTTATGGTTTCAATAAAGCTTGCAGCAGACGGGTCCACCACGATATGCTGTATAGGGAAATTATCCGTTAATTTTTCAAGTTCCCGATAATATTCTTCGTCGGTAAAAAGCCTGTTTTCATCTCTGCCACTATAATAAAATTCCTTGATTCTGTATGCCTTATTTCCGCTTACGCACCAAAGTCCCATACTGCATGGATTTAATGTTCCATAGTCCACCGAAACGTAATATTTTCCAAACTTTGGGATCTCATCCGTTACGTGCTCATCCTTTTTGAACATCGGGTAAATAAGGCCTTCAGCAAGTGCCCATTTCCCAAGGATAAACCGCTCATAGTACACCGTACCACGATACTCGCACTCCAGGTTTTTAACAAACTGCGGTGATAAATTAGGATTATCATAAATGGTATAGTGCTGACGGAAAATATCCGCATCACTACTCAAAAACTTTAACAGCCAATGATTCGGTCCATCAGGGTTACAGGTTCCGTCAAACACCGAAGTAGGCTTGTCAAGACGGGATTTCAGCATCGAAAAAACCTCTTCATTCCAGGTGGTAATTTCGTCACCATAGCAGTATTCAATGCCTGCGCCCTGTAGCTTTGAAACCTGTGTCACCTTATCAGCTCCCAAAGCGTGACACCTTTTTCCGAAAAGCATAACCGTATTGTCGCTCCCGATTCCGCCCACAAGCTCTTCACCCCAGATAGAACGCATAGGCTCTAAAATGTTACGCTCCAAAGTACCTTTCGTATTTCCCAAAAGCACTATAAGTCCTGACCCTGTGCAAGCACGGATTCTTCGTGGAATCAGGTAATAGTCAAGATAAGTTTTTCCGCTTCTTGTTGCGCCTTCTTTAATATTCCAGCGATGGTTTGCGCCGCACCAAAACTCCTTTTGCTTATCTGTTAGCCTGAGCATTTATCTCCTCCAGTATTTTATCAACCTTTGACAGACTATCCTCTTCCTGTGGCTTGTCCCTCCAACGCTCGGGGCATCTGTTCTTAAGCCACACAGAAGCTGCTGAAACATCGGGCGGTACACTTTTTTGTATGGTTGTAATCTCTTCCGCACCGTCTGCCTTTACCACCTTTTTTATCTCGGTGGTTTCAAAGCCCAATGCCTTTTTCAAAATAGCGTTTTCCACCTGCACGTCGGTTATTTCCCTGCCCTGACGCAGTGCTTCTTCAATCTTTGGATACTTACTTTCCCATACGCTCAAGGTTTTTGGCGCAACTCCCAGCTTTTTAGCAAGCTCATTTTTAGTAAGACTATCCCTGCTTTTTGCACGAAGAAGAATAAGTCCTTCCGGTGTCAGCCAAAAATCAATTTTGCCCATCAAAGCCTGTCCCTTTCCTTTGGTGTGTCCTGACAACATATTCAAACCCAGGCCTTCCACATATATCACAAGGCTCTTTAACTTTAACATTCATATAAGGCGCTACCAAAAACCCTGCGGTCCTGTAATCTTTTACGCATCTTACACATAATGTCCGTCTTGGGTCCACCATGGATCACCTCCAAAAAATATATAAAAAAACAGATGCCGGCCGTCTGTTTTCTACGGTAACATATTACCACATATTAAGGTGACATGTGGGACAACTTCATTTTGTGTTAACAGCACTTTTCCAAGTACCTGTAAAATCTCTTTTTAACAGAATATTCTGAATTCATGCCTCCAACCCTGTCCGCAACTTCGTTCCACGTCATGTGGTCAAGGCACCGAAGCTTAAAAATAAGCCTTGTCTGGCAATCGTCAATGTCCATTATGTAGCGTATAATCTCGTTCCTTGCAAGCTCCAGCTCCAAAAGCTTTTTCTTAATCTTTTTCTCGGTATCCGCAATCATTGCGGCAGCCTGTGCCACCATATCAGTATATCTCCCACCGCCTGATATAGCGTCAAACCGCACTCCTTTCGGTAGTGCACTCTCCCTTATCCTTTCGATTTCTTCCTTCCATTCGGCAATTTCTTTGTCTAAATAATATACCTTCATCAATTCTTCTCTTCTCACTGTCAAATCACCTCGTAAAGTCAAATCTCTTATTCTGTTAAATGTTTTCGCCGGGATATACCTTGGTGACACACTCCTGACAACCGATAATATCTCCGTGACAATCTCTTAGCAAAAAGTCCCAGTCATGGCTTTCGCAAATGGGGCACTCATACTCATCTCCATCAAATTCATCCCCACCAAAGCCCATTGTTCTTTCTCTTTCTGCACGCAAAACTTCGTCGTAAAAATTCATGGCATCCTCCTTTCTTACAAAATAACCTTTAAAAGTCCACACTATGTCATATATACACCTCCAAATAACCACATATCGTGTACTTTTTGTATTATTATAACCACGTTATGTGGTTTTGTCAAGAAAAATTTTTCCATTTTTTGTAATTTGTTAGGTTTTCACAAAGTTTTTTCCACATTCTGTGTTTTTGTTGACAAACCACGAAACGTGTAGTAAAATGTCGATAAAGTCATAAAAGGAGGCTTTTATATGTTCGGAGCAAACTTAAAAAAACTACGTGAAGACTCACATCTGTCGCAGGAACAACTGGCAGATGTAATCGGTGTATCAAAAAGCACTATCGGTATGTATGAGCAAGGCAAAAGAATGCCTAACACCAATACAATTTTAAAAGACATCGCATCTTATTTTGGTGTTACCATTGATTATCTTGTGGGATTCAGGTCAGAGGGTTCTTCCCTGTCTGAAGACGATTTCTCACGTTTTGGATTGCGCTCTATCGGTCGCAGACGTATTCCTATGCTCGGCAAAATTGCTTGTGGCGAGCCAATTATGTGCGAAGAAGAATACGAAGTCTTTGCAGATAGCGGTGCCAATATTGATGCGGATTTTTGCGTAACAGCCCAGGGCGACAGTATGATAAATGCACGTATTATGGACGGCGACATTGTTTTTGTCCGTCAGCAGGATATGGTGGAAAACGGCGAAATTGCGGTAGTAATTGTTAATGACAACGAAGTTACTCTTAAAAGATTTTTCTATTATCCGGAACTTAATCAGGTGGTTTTACAAGCGGAAAATCCGGCATATCGCCCAATGGTTTATATGAACGAAGATCTTGCCCACATCCGTGTTCTTGGCAAGGCTGTGGCATTCACAAGTACCGTTATTTAAGGATGGTGGAACTATGTCTGAAAACATTATTTCACAAATGATATATGAAAACCGAAGACGGCTAAAACTTTCCCAAAAAGAGCTTGGGGATATGGTGGGCGTTTCTAACCGTGCCGTATCCAAATGGGAAAAGTCCCTTTCCTATCCGTCAACGGATATCTGCTTAAAACTTGCGGAGATTTTCAAAATTTCCCTTGATACTCTTATGAGTGGTGTGTTGGAGCCGGAAAGACACTGGCTGAACAAATCAGGAATGGAGTCACTTCGTGAGCTTTACCGTATGGGTCGTGGCCCGTCAAGTTCTCACTCAATGGCACCGGAGCGTGCTGCCGTATTGTTTCGTGAGAAAAATCCGACTGCGGATAGCTTTAAGGTTATTCTATACGGCTCACTTGCCAAAATGGGTAAAGGTCACAGATGCGACTATGTACTGAACCGTACATTTAAGGGACACAAATTCGAACTCGTGTTTGATAGGGACACAAAAAATATTCCGCACCCAAACACCATGGATTGCTTCGCATATAAAAACGGCAAGGAAATTGATTTTCAGCGTATTTTAAGTGTTGGTGGCGGAAAGTTTGTGGTGGATGGTCACCGCGAGAAACCAAAATCATACTACTCTCTCACCACATTTACCGAAATTGCAGCCTTTTGCAGACGAAATAAACTACGTCTTTGGCAGTACGTTGAAATGTGTGAGGGTAAGGAAATTTTCGAATACTTAAAAGAAGTCTGGGAGTGTATGAAAGAAAGCATTGAGGACGGACTTAAATCAACAGGTACACTGCCAGGCGGTCTTGATGTGCAGAAAAAAGCATACTTCTTATATAACCGCCCATCAGTAAACGAAACCGCCGAAACTCGTGAAAACCGACTTGTTTGTGCCTATGCTTTTGCGGTTTCAGAGCAGAACGCATCATCGGAAACCGTGGCAACTGCGCCAACTTGCGGTTCTGCCGGGGTTGTTCCTGCCGTTCTTTATTACCAGAAAGAACAACGTGGATATTCTGACGAAGACATTATAAAAGCCCTAGCCGTTGCAGGGCTTGTGGGAAATATTATAAAAACCAACGCCTCAATTTCCGGTGCAGAATGCGGCTGTCAGGCAGAAATCGGAAGTGCCTGTTCAATGGCGGCAGCAGCTCTTTGCGAACTTTCAAAGTTGAGCCTTGAACAGATAGAATACGCCGCAGAAATCGCTATGGAACACCACTTGGGATTGACCTGCGACCCGGTAAAATCTTTGGTTCAGATCCCTTGCATTGAAAGAAATGCCGTTGCGGCCATGCGTGCCATAAACGCATCTTCCCTGTCACGATTTTTAAGCGGAAGCCGAAAAATCTCCTTTGATTTGGTGGTAAAAACCATGTACGAAACCGGCAGAGATATGCACAAAAACTACCGCGAAACCGGTGAAGGTGGTCTTGCAAGGCTGTATTAGGCTAAAAATTTCCACTTTTTTATGGTAAATGCTTGTAAAAAAGCCAAAGTTAGTGTATAATTATATGGATTATAATAATTAGGAAAGGATTTTTTAATATGGATCAGGAATTATCACAGCTTCTGCAAGTCAGAAGAGATAAATTAAAAGAACTTCAGGATGCGGGTATGGACCCGTTCCAGATTACAAAATTTGATAGAACTCACTCATCAAAGGACATTTCAGAAGGCTATACCGAAGAAGAAAGAACAGTTGTTGCCCGTGGCGAAGAAAAGCAGGTTGTAGCAAAAATTTCTCCACTAGATGGTCAGGTTGTTACAGTTGCCGGAAGAATTATGTCAAAAAGAGGTATGGGTAAAGTCGGCTTTGTTCACATTCAGGACAATGACGGATACATCCAGCTATTTGTTAAAAATGACATCTTGGGTGAAGAAGAATACGCAAGATTCAAAAAGCTTGACATCGGCGATATCATCGGTGCAACAGGTGAAGTATTTACAACACAAACAGGCGAAATTTCAGTAAGGGTAGATAATATCACTCTACTTTCAAAGTCACTTCAGCCGTTACCTGAAAAATTCCACGGTATGACAAACACTGACCTTCGTTACCGTCAGCGTTATACTGACCTTATCATGAACGCAGAAGTTAAGGATACATTTGTTAAGCGTTCAAAGATTATATCAACAATCCGTTCATACCTTGCAGGTCAGGGATTTTTAGAAGTTGAAACACCAATGCTTGTTTCAAATGCCGGCGGTGCTGCGGCTCGTCCTTTTGAAACTCACTTCAATGCTTTGGACGAAGACTTTAAGCTTCGTATCTCACTTGAGCTTTACCTAAAGCGTCTTATCGTTGGTGGTATGGAACGTGTTTACGAAATCGGCAGAGTTTTCAGAAACGAAGGCCTTGACACACGTCATAACCCTGAATTTACTCTAATGGAGCTTTATCAGGCATATACTGACTACCACGGCATGATGGACTTAACAGAAAACCTTTATAGACACGTTGCCCAGGAAGTTCTTGGCACAACAAAGATTGTTTATAACGGAATTGAAATGGATCTTGGTAAGCCATTTGAAAGAATCACAATGGTTGACGCTGTTAAGAAGTATGCCGGCGTTGACTGGAACGAAATCAAGACTTTAGAAGATGCAAGAGCTATCGCTAAAGAAAAGCATGTGGAATACGAAGAACGTCATAAGAAGGGCGATATCTTGAACCTATTCTTTGAAGAATACGTTGAAGACCACTTGGTTCAGCCAACATTCGTTATGGACCACCCTATCGAAATTTCACCACTTACAAAGAAAAAGCCTGAAAACCCAGAATACGTTGAACGTTTCGAGTTCTTTATGAACGGTTGGGAAATGGCTAACGCATATTCAGAACTTAACGACCCAATTGACCAGAGAGAGCGTTTCCGTGCACAGGAAGAGCAGTTGGCAATGGGTGACGAAGAAGCCAACACAACTGACGAAGATTTCATGAACGCACTTGAAATCGGTATGCCACCAACAGGCGGTATCGGCTTCGGTATTGACCGTATGTGTATGCTACTAACTGACTCACAGGCAATCCGTGACGTATTGTTGTTCCCAACAATGAAGCCACTTGATAAATAAAACAAAAAAGCGACATTGAAATCAATGTCGCTTTTTTATTATTCTAAGTCCAGTTCTTGAGAAAATGCAATAGGTTTCAAATCCTTATCCCAAACAAATATCTTGACGTATCCTGTGCTTTTATTATTTTCATCTGACAGACCAAACAACGTCACATTATCTTTGTCTTCCTTTGATATTATAAGTGTTGTGGCACCTTCCTTGTTCAGTTCTTCCAAAGTTGATGCCAGCATTTTTCCGTCGCTATCATAGACTCCTGCGAATACTGTAGCATCCTCACTATAGTTTTCAATCAAAACGTCAAAGTACCAATTTGAATCATCATCGTAATCATCAACGCTTATTTCCGTATTTAGGCTCTCGTTCCATCCCAGCGATAGTGCAAAATTATATGTTTTGTTTCTTCTCGTATGATACAATGAGCTGTAACTAAGTGCCGCTTGATGCAGTTTATATAAAGTTATTTTTTCATATGAACCCACTTTATCCGCCGCATTCATAGCGATTGTGCTTGAAGTGTTTCCCATTTGATTTCGCAGGTCCGCATAATAAACCAACGCCGGTCCGGAAATCATTCCCAAACCTATTCCTGCATCAACGTATGATGCCGCATCCACCGCAATCAAGGCATCCTGCGCTGCCATGCCCTCTTCAGTAGCCAAAAGTTCTGATATTCTCTCTGCCTCATCGTCAGTAGCCGTTCTGTTTTTGTGATTCCAAAAGTCCGCCGAATTATTGGCAATCTCATCATACAAATCCGCTCCCAAAATTTCTTCAGCATTTTCAGGATTTGCTTTAACAATGGCTTGCAGTAGCGGCAAAGCCCTGCCCCAATATGCGTTCCATTGGAATTTGCCTATACTCATACCGTGGTTATTGTCATTTTTATTAACTGAGCTATATGACCCTTCGTTCTGGATAATTATCTGGGCAGCACTTACAATAATCTCTTCCCTGCTTTGGGTTAAATCATCAATTGACATCAAAGAAATGGTATTTTCCAGCCTAAAAGTTTCTATACATATTTTATCAAAATTTTCTACCCTCTTAAGCTCAATTGCACCATCCACAAGCTCTACTATGTATTCCTTATGCACAGAAATAACGTTATCTGCCTCTTTAGCATAACCTATTTCACTCACATTGGCTACAAGTAAAATCCCCAGAATAAAAAAAGTAATCAATCTTTTCATCATATAAATTCTCCATAGATATACTATACCATAAATATACTATTAAATGCGAAAAAAGTCAATCACCGGAAAGGGTTTGTTTCTTTTGCATATTTCACTAAAAATGCTATTAAAATCCACTTTTTTTACTTGATATCACTATTATAATATGATAAAATAAAGCCAACAAAAACCAAGAAATGCAAAGGAGATATTTCTATGTGGTACGAAAAAAGTTTTAGACGACATCTATGTGATATGCACATTGATGACTGGGATCCTGAATACATGTCCAAATTTTCACCTGAGGACTACTACGAAAACCTAAAGCGTGAAAATGTGCAGAGCGTAATGATTCCGTTGCAGTCACACACAGGTCTATGCCATTACCCTACAAAATCCGGAAAAATGCATAACGCATTTATTGGCAACGAAAATGCTATGAAGCGTTTTATAGATTTGTGTCACGAAGGCGGAATTTCCGTTGTGGCATATTACAGTGTTACATACAACAACTGGGCACACGATAATCACCCTGACTGGCGCATGCTTACAACCCGCGGAACATCAATGTTCGGTGACGTTTCTGCAGAGCACGGTGTTTTTGCATCAAACCCAATTTTCCGTTATGGAATCTGCTGTCCTAACAATATGGATTACCGTGAATTTACAAAAAAGCAGATTCAGGAAATGGTAGAATACGCAGATCTTGACTGCCTTTTCTACGATATGCTTTTCTGGGTACATCCTTGCTACTGCGACAAATGTAAGGAGCGTTTCAAAAAAGAAACAGGCCACGAAATCCCAATGAAAGAGGATTATCAAAACCCTGTCTGGAAGCTATTTGAAGAAAAAAGACGTGAATGGATGGGCGAATTTGCACAGTTCATAACCGACGAATCAAAAGCGGCAAAACCCGGTATTAATGTATATCACAACTTTGCTACTGCCGTTATCAACAGAAATAAAGGTAATGCAGAGGGTGTAAATGCTGCTTGCGACTTTGTAGGCGGTGATCTTTACGGCAATATGTACAGCCACTCATTCGTTTGCAAGTTCTATAGGAACATCACAAACAATCAACCCTTTGAATATATGTTCTCACGTTGTGACCCGAACCTTTCAACTCACACTTCAATAAAATCTGATGACAGAATCAGAAGTGCAGTTTTCACGACTGCGGCACACCACGGCGCTACAATGTCTATTGACGCCATCAACGTTGACGGAACAATGGATAGCCGCGTTTTTGACCGTATGGGCAAGATTTTAGCAGAACAAATTCCGTACGAAAAGTACTTCACAGGGGATATGATTGAAGACGTTGGAGTTTACTACTCACTGCGAAGTAAATTCAACGCCCACGGTTTTGGTTACAACACCCAGACCTGCTCTGAAAACGCCACCGAAAACCTTATTGCACACAATATTTCCTGCGGTGTTACAGGCGGTTGGCACGATATTTCACAGTACAAAATTCTGTCAGCATCTTGCCTTACAGAAGAAGATAAGTACGATTATGACCGCATAATCAGCTACGTCAAGAACGGTGGTAAGCTATATATTTCAGGCGGAGATTGCCACGGTCTTTTGAAAGAATTTTTTGGCGCAGAAGTTGAAAGATTTACTTATGAAAGCGTTGTTTATATCTCACCTAACGAAAAGTGTGGCGACACATTTGAGTGGTTTAATGAATTTTCACCAATGCCTTATGAATGCACCGCACCGGTGCTAAAAGGCTTCCGCAAAGAAGACGTTATTGCAACACTAAATCTTCCGCACACCATCCGCGAAACCGAGAAGTTTGCATCAATCCACTCAAACCCACCGGGACATAATACCGACATCCCTGCCCTGCTACTTGCAAACTACGGCAAGGGTAAAGTTTTGTGGATGGGTTTACCTATTGAAGACCTTAAAGTTGCAGAACAGTACCGCAGAATTTATACAAAGCTTCTGACCCAGCTTTTGGGCTATGAAGCTACCGTTAAAACAACTGCACCGATTGACGTTGAAGTTGTTGCATTTAAAGACGGCAATGACTACACAGTATCATCAGTACTGTTAAATGACCGTGACTTTGCAAGATTTGTAGAGCCGTTTACAGTAAGCATCAAAACTGACAAAAAGCCTGCAAAACTATTGCAATTACCGGAGGAAAAGGAAATTCCATTCACTTATGAAGACGGATATCTTACCTACGAGGTTCCAAGCCTTAAAATCTTTGATATGAAGAAAATTGTAACTGAATAAAACATAAAAAAAGTAATGCCCTAAGGCATTACTTTTTTATTTCAAATAAAATTCTTTATATAGGTTGTTAAGATTTCTTGCTGATGGGTAAATAGATTGCGGACTTAAGAAATGTGAAAATTCAAAAGAAATCATCTTTTCAGCATATTGCTTGTGCATCTCTATTTTTCGTTTTAGTAAATTAAATGGTATAGGATAAAACATATTTCGAACATCTCTTTCAAACAGTTCTACATTCACCCAATGTTCTATATCGTGTTTCTTACAAACTTCTTTTATAACTTTGTAGAACTCTTCCATTTGTTTCAAAGGAGCTGTTCCATCCTGGAAAGCACATATATCAATATCTTTTCCGGCTCTTTCAAACAGTCTGTCCCACTCGTCAGCGAATCTCTGCACTTGGAATTCCGGTCTGAAAAATGGACTCATAAGTATTTTCTTATCAGGAGTTTTATCTTTACAGATAGCAGAAAGACCTGTCATTATCTCTCCGATATTTAATACGTCACGAGTTGTTTCATGAGGAATATACCAACCTTTAAAAGATGAATAATCATTATATCTTTCGTATACCTCGTTTACAAAGTCTCGGTTTATTTTGATTTCGGTTGCATAATCGCCTCTATTCCAGTCTCCGTTTGAAATATATAATCCGAAGAAAACATTCATATCTCGTTTTGATGTTTCTTCAAATATGAGGCCTGCTAAATCATCCTCATAAGTAGTTCCTAAAACCTTTGACGGGAAAACCGATTTATCTCCATATCCGCCTCTTATAAATATTACGGTGTCTATGCCAATTTCCTGCATATTATCAAGGTCTTTTACCCATTGTTCACGACTCCAGTTTGAAGAAGGAATATCGAATGTGATTTCATCAATAAATGTTCCTGTAATTGGTCCTTTTTTCATCATAATTAGCTCTCCTTTGTGACTTTTGATGTTATATTTTCGTCATCACCGAAATAGTACCATAAACACCTTTAAATGTCAACACATTTTGCGCAAAAAAAGCTGAACCTTTTGGTTCAGCTTTTTCTTATTCTTTAAATGTCACAAAGCCATAGCTTGCAAGTATTTGGAAATACTTTGCCAATCTTTCATAAAGTGGCTTTGCCTCTTCCCCGAACTCTTTATCAACGGCTTCTGAAATATCCAAAATAGACTTCTCGCCGTCAATAATCGGCCAGATAAAGCTTCCCATCTTATCAAGATGAATATAGCTTACTCTTGGCTTTTTTAAAAGTTTTTGGGCAATGGTATTAAATACACCCTTATTCACAATCTCAAGTGTCACAACTCCGTCATCGTCTGTTTTCCACTCAAAATCGCCACGTACAGGGATTTTTTCAAGATAATTTTCTTCTTTTTTCATGGCTTACTTTCTTTTTCTCCAAAGTGAGAACTTAAGTACAGTAAGGATAATTACTGCAAATAGCACTAGTCCGCCGATGTTTGAAACAAGTGGTGAAATGCCAAGCTTGCCTGATAGGTCAACAACCTTGTCGATACCGAATACTGCAAATAGTGCAAGTAGGATACCAACCAAACCTTCGCCGGCAATCATACCTGAGCAGAATAGGATACCGTCGTTTACGATTTCCTTCTTTTCTTCTTCCTTCTTCTTAAGCTTGTCAAGAGCAAGACGTACTAGACCACCAACCATGATACAAGCGTTAAGCTGAACAGGAAGGTATGTTCCGATTGCAAATGGAAGAACAGGAATGCCGATAAGTTCAACAACAACTGCGATTACAGCTCCTGTAAATACAAGTGCCCATGGAAGATTTCCGCCCATAACACCTTCAACGATAAGCTTCATAAGGGAAGCCTGTGGAGCACCAAGTTCATCTGAACCGAATCCCCAAGCAGCGTCTAGAAGATAAAGTGTTCCGCCGATAGCAAACGCTGATGCAACAACACCAAGGATTTCACCAATCTGCTGTTTCTTAGGAGTTGCACCCAATAGGTAACCTGTCTTTAAGTCTTGTGAAGTATCACCTGCAATAGCAGATACGATACAGATAATTGAACCAATTGCGATGGCACTCATCATTCCTTCTGCACCGCTAACGCCTGTTAGCTTTAGAACGAATGTTGCAATAAGTAGTGTTGCAATAGCCATACCTGATACTGGGTTGTTACTGCTTCCAACAAGACCAACCATTCTTGATGATACTGTTGCGAAGAAGAAACCGAACACTACAACGATGAATGCGCCAAGAAGTGTTACAGGAATAGCTGGAACAAGCCAAACAAGAAGTGTTAGTACTAGTATAGAAAGTAGAACAAATTTGATGTCAAGGTCTTTTTCTGTACGGCTAGTACCACTTGCTGCACCTGATGCAGAAATGCTCTTAACCGCACCGCTGAATGTCTTAACGATTAGCGGAAGTGACTTGATAAGGCTGATAATACCGCCTGCTGCTAGTGCGCCGGCACCAACATAACGGATATATGAGCTCCAGATTGCGCTTGCACCGCCTTCAGCGAACATCTGACCGATAGGTGCTGTTCCCGGGTACATAGTTGCATCTGCACCAAAAAGAACGATTAGTGGAATAATAACCATCCAGCTCAAAAGGCCACCTGCGAACATATATGAAGAAATTCTTGCACCACAGATGTAACCAACGCTCATTACGGCTGGATAAATCTGTGTACCGATTGTTCCTGCAAAGCCCTTGAATGTGTAAGAAATTTCACCTGCTACAACCTTAAGTCCGTCAATGATAAACTTAAATAGTGCTGCAAATCCCATACCTGCGAATACTGTTGATGCATTTGCACCGCCTTCTTCGCCTGCAAGTAGAACTTCTGCACAAGCTGTTCCTTCAGGATAAGGAAGAATGCCGTGTTCCTTAACGATTAAAGCATTACGAAGTGGCACCATAAAGAATACGCCCAAAAGTCCGCCCAAAAGTGCAATCAATGTGATTTCAACAATTGATGGCTTTTCCATAACGCCTTCTGCTGCCCAAAGGAAAAGCGCAGGCAATGTGAAAATTGCACCGGCTGCAAGTGATTCACCTGCTGAACCGATTGTTTGTACTACGTTACTTTCAAGAATTGAGTTTCTGCGCATAATAACGCGGATAACACCCATAGCGATTACGGCTGCAGGGATTGATGCAGAAACTGTCATACCTACCTTAAGACCAAGGTAAGCATTAGCTGCACCGAATACAACCGCAAGGATTATACCCATTAGGATTGATGTAAAGGTAAGCTCTGGTGTTACCTTTTCCGCCGGCACATACGGCTTAAATTCTTTGTTGTTCATAAATTCTCCATTCCGCCACAATTTTTCCTTGCGGCTTTTTTCTTTTTGTTATATAAACGAGGATTCTCATTCACACCAAGTTCCATTGTAACATATTTTTGCACTTTATGCAACACTTTTATTAGTCACAATTCTTCAAAATATTAATGATAAGGTCATAAACTTCCTTGGTTGATGAAATGCTTAGTCTTTCCTTTGTTGTATGCGCATCTAAGACCCTTGGTCCTATGGAAATACAGTCAAGTCCGTCTATTGCTCCCGCAAAAACGGCACATTCAAGACCTGCGTGAATTGCTTCTATCTTTGGCTTTTCCCCAAACATTTCTTCATAAACCTTTGTGCAAAGCTCCTGCACCTTTGAATCTCTTTTAAACTCCCAAGGCGGATAGAATCCTGATGTTTCGGCGTTTAGTCCAAGGCACTTTGCAAAAATTTCAAGTTTTTCAGAAAGTGCAAAAAGTGCTGTTTTCTTGCTACTACGAAGCGCAAAAGTCATAAGAATTTCGTCAGCTTTTGTTTCAAGGATTCCAAGATTTAGTGATGTTTCAACTAGATTTTCAATTTCTGCGCTCATTTCCTGAACACCATTTGGCGCTAAGGCTAAAGCATAGATAAGCTTGTCCTTTTCAGCTTTTCCCAAAACTGCAAACTCGCCTTTTTCCAAAATTTCAAATTCTGCAGTAAAGTTCTCTTCCTTGGCAGAAATTTCTGTCTTTATTGCATCGGTATATTCCTTTGCTACCTTTACAAGTTCCTGTGCATCATCTAGCACAAGCTCAATTGTACAAAGGTTTGCAATGGCATTGGCACGGTTTCCACCGTTTATCACTGCAATATCAAAATCAAACTTTCCTGCAAGATGTCCAAGGATTCTTCCTGCTAAAATGTTTGCATTCACTCGTCCTGAATTAATTTCAATACCGGAATGACCACCCGCAAGTCCCTTTAGTGATATAACCACCTTTTCACCAACTGCAGTCTGGCGGTTGTATGGGATTGTCATTGTGAAATCGCTTCCGCCGGCGCAAGATACTGTTATAACCCCAGGCTCTTCCGAGTCGACGTTAAGCATCTTTTTAGCGGATAAAATCTTGGTATCAAGCTCTTTTGCACCAAGCATACCCACTTCTTCATCGCTGGTGAAAACTGCTTCAATTTTCGGATGTGATAGTGTGCTATCCGCCAAAATTGCCATAGTCATAGCTACTGCAATTCCGTTGTCCGCACCCAAAGTTGTGCCTTTTGCGCTTATAAAATCACCGTCAATATAAAGGTCAAGTCCTTCGGTTTCAAGGTCCTTTTCGCAATCCTCATCCTTTTGCCACACCATATCAAGATGTCCCTGAATAATTATCGGCTCTGCATTTTCATATCCCTTTGATGCATCTTTTGTAATAACCACATTATTTGCACCGTCACGATAAACCAAAAGTCCCTTTTCCTTTGCAAAATTCTCGCAATAATCCGCAATTTTTTCTCTGTATCCCGAACCGCGTGGAACGGCACTTATTTCTTCAAAATATCTAAAAACCTCTAAAGGCTCAAGATTCGCTAGTACGCTCATAAATCTCCTCTTTCTTTTTACTGTTATTCTGCCATTATCCTGCCAATTTATTACTCTTCGCAGACCTTACGGGTTACTTCTATGTTTTCCGCTCTGTGTGAATCAACTTCGGTGACAACAAGCTTAAGGTCTTCAAAGGTAACCTCATCGCCCACTTCAGGAAGCTTACCCAAAAGCTCTGTTACCCATCCGCCGACGGAAACATTATCGCTTTCTTCTTCAATATCAAAGAAGTCGCAGAAATCGTCAAAACTGGCAGAGCCGTCTACGTCAAAAACATTCTCGCCTATTTCCACAAAATCTTCTTCAACAACGTCATATTCGTCCCAGATTTCGCCCACAAGCTCTTCCAAAATATCTTCCATTGTAACGATACCCAAAGTTCCGCCGTATTCATCAATAACAACCGCCATATGGGTCTTGTTCTTCTGAAGACGTTTTAAAAGGTCGTTGATTTTCTCATATTCCTGAACAAATACAGGCGTTGCCATAATATCCTTGATAGGCTTTTTAGTAATTCCCTTTTCTGTAAAGAAATCCTTCAGGTGAATTACGCCGATAATATTGTCGATGCTTTCTTCATACACCAAAAGTCTTGAAAGCTTTGTTTTTGTGAAAAGTTTCGCAATTTCTTCCTTTTCATCGTCAATAGCCACCGCTTCAAGGTCCACACGGTGAGTTAAAATATCTCTTGCTTCCTGTTCTGTAAATTCAATAGCGTTTTTGATAAGGTCGCCTTCATCATCGTCAAAGCTTCCTTCTTCTGTTACTTCGTCAACAATCATCATAAGCTCTTCTGATGACATTTTGCTGTCTTCATCGTCCTTGATTATCTTTGATGCAAGCTTTTTCCATTGGCTGAACAGGTAGTTCACAGGTGTTAAAATAACATTTAAAATGCTAATAAACGGAGTTGAGAACATTGCAAATCGTTCCGGTATATCCTTTGCAATGCTTTTTGGAGTAATTTCACCAAAAATCAAAACAATAACTGTTGTGACAAGTGTAGAAACAGCAGGGCCTGACTGCTCGTTTATAATGTCCACAAAAAGCATAGTGCTTATTGATGCGCAGGCAATATTCACGATGTTGTTTCCAACCAGGATTGTAGAAATCAGCTTGTCATAGTTTTCTGCTAAGCTAAGTGTCTTTAGCGCTCTCTTGTTTCCTTTTTCCGCCATCGTCTTGAGCCTTGTCTTATTAAGGGACGAAAAGGCGGTTTCTGTGGCTGAAAAATATGCCGACAAAATAACCATTATGGCTATAAGTATAATTTTTGTTGTCATTTTTATCTCCTTTAATCTTACGTTACCCAAAAACTTCTGTTTTTTTCATTATATCAGTAATTTAAAACGCACAAAAGCACACCTACGCATCATTTCTATGGTTCGTAGGTATGCTTTTAATTTCATATCATTATTCGCGTTATCTTCGTCCGCTTCCATTTTTCACTTTCCTTAAATTATTTTTCGGTGGTATTGTACCATAAATAATGTAAAAAGTCAACTGTTATGCCATCTGTTTAATATGGTTGTAATATGTACACATTATTTTCTTGACGCCTTATCTGCATACAGCATTTCATCGGCATATCTGAAAGCAGTTGTAACATCTCCCTGTATTACTGAATATCCGTTAGAAAGACGTATATTACTATTTTCACCCATAACCTCTCGCAGTTTTATCAATCGTTCTATGATTCGTTCTTCACTTGTATTTCTTGATATAACTGCAAATTCATCTCCGCCGATACGATAAACGGAATGAGAAGGTGGCTTAAACACCGATTTGATTGATTTTGCCACAAATTTTAAAATCTCATCACCTTCAAGATGCCCTTCCTTATCATTTACCTCCTTGAAGTCATCGACGTCAAAAAGCACAATCCCCAAACACTCAGATGTATGTGAATTTTTAAGATTTTCAATATGCTCACTGTATGCGGTACGATTATATATTCCTGTCAAATCATCGGTAAGTGCAAGGGTCCGCCAAAAGTCCTCTTCTCTATGATTTTGAAGTTGTTTCTTGAGCATATTATTCTTTTGTAATAATATTACCACCCAAATCGTCAACAATATTATTATAAAAACTGTTAAATATAATAGTTCTTTCATTCCGTGTCCTCCTATAGATGCTTATGTTTTAGATTGAACATAATTATCATTGAAAAAAGACTTGCTATTCACAAGTCTTTCTTTTTGGCAGCGGGAACAGGATTCGAACCCGTACAGAGTGAGTCAGAGTCACTAGTGCTACCATTACACCATCCCGCTATATTCATTTGGTGCGAGGGACGAGACTTGAACTCGCAAGGTATAAACCACACGCCCCTCAAACGTGCGCGTCTGCCGATTCCGCC
>JAZOOY010000011.1:0-5979 GCA_045655325.1 Clostridia bacterium | reverse complement strand
TATGGAATTTAAACATTATTCCGTAATGCTTTCGGAAACGGTAGATGCACTTAATGTGAAAGATGGCGGTATTTATGCCGACGGAACTCTTGGTGGTGGCGGACATTCACACGAGATTTTGTCCCGTAGCGAGAATATTCGACTTATCGGTATAGATCAGGATCAGGATGCTCATAAGGCAGCGCAGATGCGTCTTTCAAAATTTGGCGAAAAGGTTACATACGTTAAGGACAATTTCAAAAACGTTGCAAATATTTTAGACGAGCTTGAAATTCCGGAAATTGACGGTATGGTTTTAGACCTTGGAGTTTCTTCCTATCAGCTTGACAACGAAGAACGTGGATTTTCATATATGAAATCAGCGCCACTTGATATGCGAATGAACCAGAATAGTCCATTTTCTGCATACGATGTGGTAAACGGCTATACAGAAGATCAACTTACTGAAATCTTCTACCGCTATGGCGAAGAGAACTGGTCAAGACGAGTTGCAAAGTTCATCGTTGAAAAAAGGCTGGAAGCACCTATTGAAACAACAGGCGAACTTTCTGAGATAATTAAAGCGGCAATACCAAAAAACGCACGAAAAGATGAAATTCACCCTGAAAAACGTATTTTTCAGGCAATAAGAATAGAAGTAAACGGCGAACTTGAAATATTAAAAGGTGCTGTTTGCGACATAGTTAAAAGACTTAAAAAAGGCGGAAGACTTGCGGTAATAACTTTCCATTCATTGGAAGATAGAATTATAAAGCAAGTATTTTCTGACCTTGCAAAAGGGTGTACATGCCCACCGAACTTTCCTGTATGTGTATGCGGAAAGAAACCGGAAGTTAAAGTAATAACAAGAAAACCTATACTGCCGACAAAGGAAGAACTTGGCGAAAATTCAAGATCTAAAAGCGCAAAGCTGAGAGTGGCGGAGAAATTATAGAAAGGATGTTTAGCTCGATGAGATACAATGGAAATCTTGCCTACGACTGGGATTATTATGAAAATACAGCCAGAGTGCAGAACAAAGTTGAAGAGCATAAAAAACAAACAAAGGCAAAAGCAAAGGCTAAAAAGGCTCAGATACATAAAACAGTAAGCATTTGTGCAATAATGATTGCCCTTTGCGCCGGATTTATGATTTCAAGAAATGTAGCAGTATACGAAAGCAGAAATGAAGTTGAAGCACTTCAGAAAGAACTTAATCAGCTAAAGGAATATTCAAGTCAGAAGGCTTTTGAGCTTGACCAGAATCTTGACCTTGAACTTATTGAAGAAACTGCAAAAAAGAAGCTTGGTATGACAAGACCTGAAAAGTATCAGATCGTTTATGTAAACATCAAGCAAGACGATGTTACAGAAGTAACCGCAAAGGAAGTTGAAGGAATTAAGGGAGCACTTAGCATATTCGGGGAAGAAAAATAATAGAGTATATTTAGATATATATGGATAGGAATGATACAGAATGACTTTAGGCAAGATGAAGAGAAGGTCTCTTGTATTGTTTGCATTTTTAGGAGTAGTCCTTGGTGCGCTTATATTTAGAATAGGTTATTGGCAGGTAGTCCGTGGAAACGAAATGAAAGAAGCAGTGCTTCGCCAACAGACCAGTGAAGCGGCTATAAATGCAAGCCGTGGCACAATATATGACAGAAACCAGAAAGTGCTTGCGGAAAGTGCCACAGTAAATACAGTTGTTTGTAACCCGCAACAGATAAAAAAAGACGGCGGTGAGCTTGTTGTTGCATCAAGCCTTGCCGAAATCCTTGGCATGGACAGGGATGAAATCTTAGACAAGTTAACAAAGAACAATCAGTTCCAGTATATAAAAAAGCGTGTGACTGTTGAAGAGGCAGACGCCATAAAGAAATTAAAAGATAGCTCAGTCGACAAGGAAATGGCTAAGCTTTTTTCTGGTATTTATTTTGAGGAAGACTCAAAGAGATACTACCAATACAATATCGCATCGCATATCATTGGTTTTACGGGATATGATAATAATGGTATGCAAGGAATTGAGCGAACATTTGACGATTACCTTATGGGAAGAGCAGGAAGCGTACTTTCTGCAAGAACAGCATCGGGTCTTTCTTCTGAATATCAGTACGAAGAAGCATACGATGCCGAGAAAGGTGACGACGTAGTTCTTACAATTGATGAAACAATTCAATCAATCCTTGAAAAGTATTTAGAGCAGGCATGTGTTGAGAATCAATTAAAAGAAGGTGCCTGCGGAATTGTTATGAACCCGCAGACAGGCGAAATTTTAGCTATGGCAACAAAGCCGGACTTTGACCTTAATAAGCCGACAGATATTGAAAGGTTTATGAAATATGCAATCGGTACGGATACTATAGTTGCCAACCTTGAATCAGAAGATGATGAGCTTATAAACACCACAATGGCATCAATCCGAAACAGAATGTGGAGAAACAAGGCACTTTCTGACACATACGAGCCGGGTTCTACATTCAAGATTTTAACCGCGGCTATGGCACTGGAAGAAGGCGCGGCAAACCTTTCAACACAGTTCTACTGTCAAGGCTCAAAGCAGGTTGCAGACAGAACTATCAGATGTCACAAAACAGCAGGCCATGGCGCAGAAGATTTTGCCCACGGCGTAATCAATTCCTGTAACGTTGTATTTATGGATTTGGGACTAAAACTTGGTAGTGCAAAGTTCCAGGAATACTTTAAGGCATTTGGTCTTACAGAAAGAACAGGCATAGAGCTTATCGGTGAATCAGGAAGTGTTTACTATCATGGCAAAATGTCTGAAACAGATATTGCCACAAGTTCATTCGGTCAGGGCTTCTCTGTTACGCCGATGCAGATGATTACTGCTATTTCTTCCGTTATAAACGGCGGAAATCTTATGAAACCGCAGATTGTAAAAGAAATCAGAAACCGTGGCGGAATTGTAAAGAGCTTCTATCCGGAAGTTGTTAACCGTGTAATTTCAGCAGAAACTTCTGCAACAATGAGAAGTATTTTAGAAAGCGTTGTAGGTGACCCTAAGGGTACAGGTAAAAACGCATACATTAAGGGATTCCGTGTAGGCGGAAAAACAGGAACATCAGAAAAAGGACGTGGTAATAACAAACGTATCGCATCTTTCGTAGGCTTTGCTCCTGCTGATGACCCACAGCTTATCTGCCTTGTAATGTTTGACGAACCACAGGTGGCAAATAAGTACGGCGGTACTATCGCAGCTCCGGTAGCGGGTGCGATTTTGGAAGAATCACTTGAATATATGGGCGTTGAAAGACAGTACACAGAAGCAGAGGCAATGTCAGTTTCAGTTGCAGTTCCTGAACTTCGTGAACTTTCAGTAACAGTTGCAAAGGAAAGTATTGACTCAAAGCGTCTTAACATAAAGGTTGTGGGAAATGGCGACACAGTTGTTGACCAGCTTCCTAAACCGGGTATGACAATTGGTGAAAACTCAACTATAATTATCTATACAGAAGCTCGTGACGAAAGCAAGAAGGTATCAGTACCTGACGTTACGGGACTTACAGTATCGCAGGCGAAGAAACGCCTTGTGGATGCAGGACTGAACTTCGAGATTGCAGGTGCCGGACTTACCGGAACGGATGGTGCTTATGCGTTTAAGCAAAGCATTCCGGCGGGAACACAGGTTGAACCAGCGACGGTAGTAAGCGTTGAGTTCCGACACGCATCATCAGACTAATATTAAGCAAAAACAGGGCGAACCATTGTTCGCCCGGCTTTGCTTTAATGAAATAATGCAAAAATAGGGTTTTTATAGGGAATTTAAAGGATTTTGGTATGCTAGCAAGTAAACTTTTTAAAGAAAAGTGGATATGGCAGGACGTGGATGCAAAAGACATTACCATTGATTCACGAGGTGTGGAAGATGGCAGTATTTTTGTTGCTATTCGTGGCGCCAATGTTGACGGCCATGACTTTGCCAAAATGGCGGAAGAAAAGGGCGCTTGCTGTGTTGTGGCAGAAGAAGAGCTTAACCTTAACATACCTTGCATAGTGTATCCTGACACAAAACTTGCCCTTTCCCAAATTGCATCAGCATTCTATGAAAAACCTGAAGAAAAGCTACACTTAGTTGGCATAACAGGAACAAACGGCAAAACAAGTGTCAGCTATTTCATAAAGAAAATCCTTGAAACACAAGGTAAAAAAGTAGGAATTATCGGCACTAATGAGATTTTGGTAGGGAATAAGGAAGTGGGGATAAAGTCCTCCACCCCAACAACTCCAAACTCACTGGAGCTTAGAAAAATATTTGCGAAAATGTTAGAAATGGGCGCAGAATACGTGGTTATGGAGGTTTCATCCCATGCCCTTGATTTGCACAGAGTGGCAGGTTTAACCTACGATGTTGGCGTATTCACCAATTTAACCCGTGACCATCTTGACTACCACAAAACTATGGAAAACTACTTTCTTGCAAAGAAAAAGCTGTTTTCAATTTCAAAAGTCGGCGTGATAAACGGCGATGATGGATATGGAAACAGAATCTTGCAAGAGGATAAAAATAACAAATTAAGCGTTGGCATAAAGGATGCAGACCTTTTGGCAAAGGATATTGAAATTGACGAAAAAGGCGTTAAATTCAATGTGGTGTATAAGGGTGATGAGTACCCTGTGGCACTTCCTGTATCGGGAATGTTCAGCGTGTATAACGGACTTTGTGCCTTTGGCGGCGCTTTGGGACTTGGAATAGCACCTTGCGACGTTGCAAAAGGACTTTCCCAGGCAGACGGCGTTTTGGGAAGACTTGAAAGAGTTGATACTAATACCGATTACTCGGTTATCATAGATTATGCACACACACCCGATGGTCTTGAGAACGTGTTATCTAGCGTAAATTCCTTTAAAAAGGGAAGATGCATAGCAGTTTTCGGCTGTGGCGGTGACAGGGATGCAACAAAGCGTCCTATAATGGGTGAAATCGGCACAAGAATGGCGGATATCGCCATAATAACATCGGATAACCCGAGATGCGAAGACCCGAAAAAGATTATAGACGATATTGTTTCGGGTGCTAAAGACGGCAAATTCACAGTAGTTGAGAATAGAAAAGAGGCTATAAAATATGCCCTTTCACTTGCCAAAAAAGACGATATAGTTCTTCTGCTTGGAAAAGGACAGGAAACATATCAGATTATCGGCAAGGAAAAGTTCCACTTTGACGAAAGGGAAATTGTAAAAGAAATATTGGGAGAATAGACTAGAATGCAGAGACTTAACGTAAAAGACATCTTAGCCGCAACAGGCGGAACACTTGTTTGCGGAACGGAGGATTTTGTAATCTCCGAAATCGTAACAGATTCAAGAAAGGCAGGCGCAAATATGTTGTTTGTGCCTATTGTCGGTGACAACAATGACGGGCACGACTTTATCGGCAGTGCCTTTGAAAATGGTGCCGAAACGGTGGTAACTCACCGTGATATTCCTGCTATGGCTGGAAAAAATATTATCCGCGTAAGAGATACTCGCATTGCATTCGGCGATATTGCGCGTTATTATAAGGAAAAGTATAATCTCCCAACTGTTGCAATCACAGGAAGTGTTGGTAAAACCACAACAAAGGATATGATTTCAGCAGTTCTTGCCATGAAATATAATACCCTAAAAACACAGGGTAATTTCAATAACGATATCGGACTTCCAATAACAATTTTCCGTCTTGAACAAAAGCACGAGGCGGCAGTTTTGGAAGTTGGTATGTCACACATGGGCGAAATCCGATACTTAGCATCAATCGCAAAGCCAAACGTTGCGGTTATAACAAACATCGGTATGTCCCACATCGAAAACCTTGGCTCACAGGAAAACATCTATTATTCAAAACTTCAGATTTGTGACTTTATGGATAAGGATGGGCTTTTGGTGGTAAACGGCGATGACAAGTTCTTAACTCGCCATTTTGACAGATGCCGTGTTGTAACCTGCGGTATTGAGAATAAAAATTGCGACTTGGTTGCAAAGAACATAAAGAAC
>JAZOOY010000010.1:0-17183 GCA_045655325.1 Clostridia bacterium | reverse complement strand
AAATTCTTTTGGCGAAAGCTTTTTTATTTAAGAAAGGATGATAAAAATGTCTGATTTCAAAATTGAAACAAAATGTGCCCAAAGCGGTTATGAACCCAAAAATGGAGAACCAAGAGTTCTTCCGATATACCAAAGCACAACTTTCAAGTATGATTCTGCTGACCACTTGGGTGACCTTTTTGACTTAAAGGCTCCTGGTCATATGTATTCAAGAATCTCAAACCCGACTCTTGAATGTGTAGAAGCAAAGATTTCCGACTTAGAAGGCGGTGTTGGCTCTGTTCTTACAACATCAGGGCAGATGGCAAATTTACTTGCTATTTTAAACATTACATCAGCAGGTCAGAACTTCATAAGTCTTTCTTCAATTTACGGCGGAACAGTGAATCTTTTTGCAGTTACTCTAAAAAAATTAGGAATTGAGGTTCGTTTTGTAACACCTGAAATGACAGATGAGGAAATTGACGCTTTATTTGATGAAAATACACGTCTTGTTTTTGGCGAAACCATTGCAAACCCAGCACTTTGCGTACTAGATATTGAAAGATACGCAAATATTGCTCATAAGCATGATGTTCCTCTAATGGTTGACAATACATTTGCAACACCAATTCTTTGTAGACCTTTTGAATTTGGCGCCGATATCGTAATTCATTCAACAACAAAGTACATGGACGGCCATGCAACAATCGTTGGTGGTGTTGTAGTAGATAGCGGTAAGTTTAACTGGGATAACGGAAAATTTCCTGAACTTACACAGCCTGATGATTCATACCACGGCGTTGTTTATACAGAAAGATTTGGAAACGCTGCATTTATTACAAAGTTAAGAGTTCAGCTTGTACGTGACTTCGGTGTTGCAACAAGTGCAATGAACGCATTCTTATTAAATATGGGACTTGAAACTTTGCATCTTCGTATGGAAAGACATTGCGAAAATGCAATGAAAGTAGCAGAATTCCTTGAAAATAATGACAAGATTGCTTGGGTTAACTATCCCAAGCTAAAGTCTAACGAATACTATGACCTTGCAGAAAAGTATCTTCCAAAGGGTGCTTGTGGTGTTATTTCCTTTGGTATCAAGGGTGGAAGAGAAGCGGCTGTTAAGTTTATGGATAGCTTAAAGCTTGCAGCTATCGTGGTACACGTTGCAGACCTTAGAACTTGTGTACTACACCCTGCATCAACAACACACCGTCAGCTAACTGAAGAACAGCTTGTAGACGCAGGAATCGGTTCTGATCTTATCAGAATGTCAGTTGGTATTGAAAACGCTGACGATATTATTGAAGATATTAAGCAAGCATTAAACGAGGTGAAATAATGCCGATTAAAATCCCTAATGACCTTCCGGCAACGGAAACCTTGCACGAGGAGAATATATTTGTCATAACAGAAACTCGTGCGCTAACACAGGACATCAGACCTCTTAAAATTTTACTTTTAAATCTGATGCCTACAAAAATAGCAACAGAAACACAATTTTCAAGACTTTTGGGAAACACACCACTTCAGGTAGAACTTGAATTTTTACAGACAGCAACCCATAAGTCCAAGCATACAGATAGCCAGCATTTGATCAATTTCTATCAGACTTTTGATGAAATTAAACACAAAAAGTATGACGGAATGATTATCACAGGTGCACCTGTTGAACAGATGGAATTTGAAGAAGTAAACTACTGGGATGAGCTTTGTGAAATTATGGAATGGAGCAAAACCCACGTTACAAGCACATTCCACATCTGTTGGGGAGCTCAAGCGGGACTTTACTACCATTACGGTATTAAAAAGCATCCGCTTCCTGAAAAATTGTTTGGAATTTTTGAGCACACTGTGGATTACAAGAAGTCTATTCTTTTCCGTGGTTTTGATGATAAGTTTATGGTGCCACATTCAAGACACACAACTGTCTTGCGAGAAGAAATTGAAAATGTTCCTGAACTTAAGATTCTTTCAAGTTCTGAAAAAGCAGGTGTTTATGTAATTTCAACAGACAAGGGAAGACAGATTTTTGTAACAGGTCATTCAGAATATGATGCAAATACTCTTCAAAATGAGTATTTACGTGATAAGAATGCAGGACTTCCTATTAAGGTACCTGAAAATTATTTTGAAAATGACGATGATACAAAAGAACCAAAGGTAACTTGGAGAAGTCATGCGAATCTTCTTTATTCGAACTGGCTAAATTACTTCGTATATCAGACAACACCATACAATATTGACGAAATTCAATAAAAAACGTGACAACAGAGCATAATTTAAGTTCCACAAACTGAAACATACAAAGTACAAGAGCTTTATTTACCGATTTATCACTATCTTTGTGCGGAAGCAGAACGGTACTTTTTTGATTGTTAAGCAATCATAAACGGTGTAGAACTATAGCAGATTTAAACTTTACAGGTAAAAAGAAAATGGCAGTCCGTATAGGACTGCCATTTTCTTTTTCAATATAACAACTTGTTATAAATTAATCAATAGTCTGATTGTTTTTTCGATATTCCAAAGGTGTACAATCATAAAGCTTTGAGAATTCTTTAAAGAATCGTGTTTTGTCCGTAAATCCCACCATAGATTGTATTTCTTCAATAGAAAACTCAGTTTGTGCTAAATACTTCGCTGTCTCGGTAATTCTTTTTTTTATAAGATATTCCTTAAAGCCCATACCGGAAATTTTCTTGAATTCTTTACTGATGTATGATGGGCTAAAATAACAACGTGTCGCCAGTGTGCTGAGCGATATAGGTTCGGAATAGTTTTTGTCAATATAGTCCAGTATTGAGTCAAATACTTCAAAGAAAACGGATTTGGGATAGTTTCTGTCAAGGTTTTTCTCGTTTAGGATGTTAAACATTTTAGTGAGAACAACACGGGTGTACCCATTTAGTATTATTGGGTAGCCGGATATATTTCTTTCTGTTGTAGAACGCATAAAATTAATAATATTTTTAATTTCATACGCATCATCGCCTTTGAAATGTACCATTTGGGAGTCAGGTGACAGTTTATCATCCGGATTAGATAAGAAAAAACGAAACAGATTATAAAAAGTATCATTATCAACAGCGTATTCAATTATGAAATCCGGTTTTACGAGAATGTTTACAAATTCACATGCTCCTTGCGAAGAAAATGAGTGTATTTGCCCAGGAGCGATGAACAACATGGTGTTATGTGTTGCATTGTATGATTGTCCGTCGATTCTATGATTCACTGTTCCGGATATCGTATATACTAATTCGAGAAAATCGTGAATATGCTCATTGGCGGAATCGTCTGGTAGCTTTATAGTCGACAAATGCACACTTTCATCACTTTTAAAATAGTCTTTTTTTGAATATAAATACATAAAATTTCACATCCTTTAATCGACTAAATGATAAGTTTACTGTTTTAAGTATATAATAGATGACTAAAAAAAGCAATAAAAAAATGATGGAAAATATTTCTGGCGGAAAAACAATACTTTTTTTATAAAAAACAACATTGAAGCATTTTGTGAAGCGTGATAGTATAGAATGTGTAAACGTATCGGTTTTTATATGAGCCAATATGTTAAAATTTACTAAATTCTATTGCGATTTATCAACTGCCACTTTTGGCAGTGGAAAGAAAAGGAGGAAAAAATGAAGAAAGTTTTATGTACCATTTTGGCGGTATGCGCTATTAACTCTAATGCACTTGCTGCTACAAATATTTCGGTAAGCAGTAACAGAATAACTGCAGAAATTGACATTGATGCAGGCAAATGGGGGACCTTGATAGTAACTAAATCGGGGAAATCTCTTGACAATGAAAATATTATTGCTATGAAGCAAGCTCTTGCAGATGAAAATGGTAAAGCAACATTCAGTTTTTCAATGCCTGTTACACTTGAAGGTGGAGTGAATGGTAAATATGATTTGCATATTAAAAACGGTGACGGGAATGTATACATAGAAAATATGTACTATTTTCTTCCTGAGGATAGAGAAAGCGTAGTTGAAAACATTAAGAACAGTACGGATATCAAAGCGGTTCTTGAAGATGAAAGTAACAAAGAGGTTTTGAAATCTTTGGGTGTTTATCTTGACATATACAATGATTTCAAGGAAATGGATATGCAGAACGAAAATACTGAGATGACGGATTCTGTGTGCAAAATTTTTACAGAAGCTCGTGCAGAGGATATGAGTGATGCAGAGGTCATAGATCTTTTGAATAAAACGCTCGTAATTCAAGCGATTAATGTATTGTCGGATAAGAATGTGGAACTTATTGAAAAGCTGGGATATTCTTTTGAAAATGTTAAGTATATAGATGCTACAAACGATACAAAAAACTTTGTATGCGAATATATTTATTCAAACAAGCCTTATATGGGCGTTGCAGAAGTTAAAAAGGTATATGAAGTGGCGAATATGCTTAATGTGATAAATAGTACCAGATTCAATGATATGGGAAGTAAAATCACAGGATACGCACAAGATCTTGGAATAGAACAGGAAACTGTATATAAGAAATATGCAAAGGTTTCAAATAAGTCTGCTGTAAATGAGGATATTGCTGCAGCTCTTAAGAAGAAAAATGTTGTATCTGTGGCAGAGTTGCTTACAGTTATTGATAAAGCAACAAAAGATAACGCAAAAAGTGAAAGCACTGGTGGCGGCTCCGGAGGTGGTGGAGGAACAATAAACACACCGCCTAATCCTATAGCAACTGTTCCTGTTGTGAATAATAACCGTGAATTTGGTGATATTGACGATGCGATTTGGGCTAAGACGGCAATTACAGCAATGGCGAAGAAGGGCATTATAGTCGGTGATGAAAAAGGAAATGTTAATCCAAATAATGCTGTAAAAAGAGAAGAATTTGTTAAGATGCTTGTTGTGGCAGCAGGTATGTACAAGCAGGATGCAAAATGCGCATTTGATGATGTTTTGGATGGTGCTTGGTATTCATCCTATGTGGCAAGTGCATATAACAATAATATGGTATATGGAACATCCGAAACCAGCTTCGGAGTAGGAACAAATATAACAAGACAGGATATGGCGGTAATGTGTTACCGAGCAGCTAAGAACCTAAATAAGATAGGTAAAGTACGTGACAGTGTTCAGTTTGCAGATGAAGAAAATATTAGCGAATACGCTAAAGAAGCTGTAGCTGCACTATATGAAGCTGGTGCCATTAACGGAATCGGTGACAACTTGTTTAGCCCTACAGGCACAGCAACAAGAGCACAGGCAGCAGTAATAATATACAACTTATTTGTAAGATAATTTCAGTGGAAGGAGAAAGATGATATGATTAAGAAAATGGCATCGTTGCTATGTTTACTATCAATTATGGCGACATTGATACCAAACACATATGTATTTGCAGAAAACACAAATAATGCCGACAAAAAAGCAGTATTGTTGCAGTCATTAGGCGTAGATGATGCTACAGCATCTGGTGATGCAACCAATGATTATCTACTATCTGCATTATCAGGCTTTTTGTATGAAAAGGCTGAAAAACCAACTGCTGAGGATTTTGCAAGAAACATAGGAATTGTAAAGTATGGTGAAGCGTATGATGGAAATAAGGTAATTACTAAAAGCGAAGCATTAAAGTATGCAGTTGCTACTTTAGGATACAAAGGATATGCTGAAAGTCAGGGCGAAGATGGTGTTCGTGCTCTTGCTTCTACATTGGGTTTGATAAGAGGTTTGGGAGACTTGGAAGATAAGACAATCTCAGTATACGAATGTAGAGAGCTATTATATAATATGCTGGACGTAGAGCCGATGACAGCGATTTTAAGCGAAAACCAGGTAAAGCACATAATTGAAAGCGATCAGACATTGCTTTCAAAGTATCGTGACGTTCACAAAATACGTGGTGTATTAACATCTGACGGGATCACATCTCTTGATAATGAGAATGGTTGTAAAGATGGCTACATCAAAATAGATAATTCTCTTTATATTATGGAAAAAGATCTTCCGGTAGGAAAGCTTTTGGGGAAAAATATAGAAGCGTATGTATTGAGAGATGATGAAGATGATCTGACAGTTTTATATATAGAAGAAAGAACAGCCAGAAACAGAGAACTTATAATAGATGCAAAAGATATAGATAAAATTAGTCCTGACTATTCAAGACTTGATTATTATGAAAATAATAAATTAAAGAAAGCAAAAATTGCAGATGTGCCAAAGGTTATATTTAATGGAGTCTTTTACGGAGATTATAATGTAGAGGATTTCAAACCGGAATTGGGAAATGTACGATTGCTTGATAATAACAATGACAGTAAATATGATGTTATATTCATAAATTCATATGAAACTGTAGTGGTAGATGCTGTAGACACAAATAGAAAGATTATTTATAACAAATTCAAAACTGAAGGAAGTATGACGTCAATAGAACTTGACACAGAAGTATTGGATGCCGTATATACCATAGCTGATGAATTTGGTGATATAGACGTTACTGATATTAAAAAGGGAGATATTCTTCTAGTTGCAAAAAGTAAGCCGGCTAGCAATGTCGTGTTTGAAATTCTCGTTTCTCGTGATACTTTTGCAGGAAAGCTTCAGAGTATTAACGAAAGAGATATGGAGTTACTAGTAGACGATGAAAAATATCCTATTACCGAATCGTTCTTGAGATATAGAATAGAAGAAGGAAATCTTAATCTTGGAAATACATATACATTCTTTTTGGATGCTTTGGGCAATGTGGCATACTGGGAAAAAGTTACAGAAGACGGATATGCTGTTATAGAAAGAATATATAGAGATTGGGAAAATGATAGAATATATGCGTCATATATGAATATTGACGGTGTCTGGGTTGATGCTCCGATAGCAAAGAAGTTCACGTTTGGGGAAACATTCTATTCTCGTTTAGATGTAGATACTGCTTATGAAATACTTAAGGATATAAAATGTGAGGTTGTTAAGCTTACATTCAATCAGAATGAAGAGATTAAGTTAATAGAAACAGCAACTGAAACTGCGATCCCTAATAAAAACAGATTTACAAAAACTTCAAATAAAACATTGAGTTGGAGAAGCGGAGTAAATGCATTTACTGATGATAATACAGCACAGTGTAAGTATTATTTGGAGGATGATGCAAAAGTAATTATCCTTCCTGAAAATCCGGATAACTATAGGAACAGATCCGAATATGAAGTAAGAGATGCGTTAGGATACTTTAGAGGAGATACTCAGTATACCCTATCATTTTATGATTTTGATGAATTTGGTTTTTCAAAAATGGTAGTTATGAGATATGCAGCTAAGGTCAGAAGTACGCTGTTTGTAGTAACAGGAATCAAGACAATTCTTGATGAAGGCGAGAGTCGCGCTCAGGCAACAGGTTATGCAGGAGATTTTGATAATTTCACTTTGACAGGCGTGGATGAAAAAGCTTTTACCTATGCCAATGGTACAGCAGTGGAAAAGGGCGATATAATACAGGTAAGTTCAAATGCGGAAGGATACGTAGATGATGTTGCTCTTGTATTCAAATTGTCAAATCTTGAAAAAAATGATGGAAGTCAGTATCTGCCTGGTAGACAATATCAAGTGAGCTCATATATGGCAGGAAAAGTCGAAGCGGTAGAGACAGGCAAAAACAGGATAATGGTTGAAATTAACGGCACTAAATATGCATATAGACTAAATAATACAGCAACTGTACAGATATATAGCCCGATAGAAGGACTAAAGAACGCAAGCATATATGATATTATGGGTCAAGACAAAATCTTTATCCGTTTATCATATGGAACTGTGCAACATATAATTATCCACGAATAAGGAGTGAAGTAAAATGGGAAATTTAAGAAAAATAATTGCTCTGTTAGTGGTAATGGTAATGGCGTTATCCTCAATGCCGCAAACAGTATTGTCAGCAGGATTTGACGGAACAACTGAATACACAGAAGCATATGCAGAATATGCATACGGCTGGGGACAATGGTATGTAGCTAAAAAGGACGAAAGTTCATATTTCTCATGTGTAACAAACGAGATTGCACATACCGGAAACAACAGTTTTCTTTTGAGACATACGGATAGTGCAAAAAATTATAATGCTCTATCACTTGTGCAGGAAGGTTTGACATTAACAGGCACTTATACCCTAAGCTTCTGGGCAAAGGGAATAAGAACAGATGTAGATATGCAGTGTGTGACATTAAACGGAGACGCATGGACAAAATATCCTCTTAGAGATTATGAACCTGTTGAAACAGATGGAGAGTGGTCAAAGTATACATTTGACGTAACTGTTCCTGAAGGAAAAACAAACAATACATTAGTATTCTGTGCTGATGGAGATACAGATGGTTGGTATATCGACGACGTCAGCCTTGTAGCACAGGGAACAACAAACAATATTCTTATAAACGGCGGATTTGAAATGAAAGAAGCCGGAGAAGAACCGGATATGCCTGATGTACCAGTAGAACCAGAAGTACCGGAAGACCCTACATACACAACAGCGTTTGAACCTTATTTCCAGGGTTGGGAAAGAGATACTGCTATCGCAGAAAACGGAAGCACAATCTTCACATGTGTAACTGATGAAATTGCGCATAGCGGAAATCACAGTTTTGTTTTAAAGTCTCTTGACACAGGCGATAAAGACCTGTCGTTTAAGCAGGCAGTAGGTTTAGGAGAAGGCACATACACACTAAGCTTCTGGGCAGCAGGTACAGCAGCTGACTGGGATGACGATACATATAGATATCAGCAGATGGTATGGTTGTGGAATTCTTCAGAACAGTGGGCTTACCTTACAAATATGTACACCGGAGAGAAGGACGGAGATTGGACAAAGTATACACTTGACTTTACAGTTCCAGCAGGCTCAACAGTAGGCGAAGTAAAGCTATCAACAAGAGGACACGGAACAGAAGGTTTGTACGTAGATGACTTTACTCTTGTAAAGCAGGGAACATCAGACAATCTTCTTAAGAACGGAAGCTTTGAAGAAACAGGGGCAAGTGAACCTGACGTACCTGATGTACTGCCAGAACCTACATACAGAGCAACTTATGAGGACTATTTCACAGGTTGGGTAAGAGGTGATGAAGTTACACAGAATGAAGATACTGTATTCGCGTGTGTAACAAATGAAATTGCACACGACGGAAGTAACAGTATTGTTTTAAAACATACAGACTCAACCCAGAGTGGATACATTCAAATAAAACAGACAGACCTAAGCGTAGGTGAAGGAACATACACATTAAGTTTTTGGGTAGCAGGTGAAGTAAACGGTCAGCAGGTAATATGGATAAAACCGGGTACACCATTTGGTGCAAACGACTGGTCATTAATTGCTAATGCAAAAACTGACGAAACAGACGGCATGTGGACAAAGTATTCAACAACATTTTCCGTAGAACCAGGAAATACGGTTACAGAACTGACTTTTGGTACTAACGGAAATACAACCGGTTTGTATCTTGATGACATAAGCATTGCAGCACAGGGAACAGAAGCGAATCTTCTTAAAAACGCAAGTTTTGAAGAAAGAGAGTTTGTTGAACCTGTGGGGGATGTTGTTAAGGAAGTTATTTTGAGGAAAAATGGTCAGCGTACAGATAAGCTTTCAGGTCAGGGATATTATGACGTAACACTTGTTATAGACAATTACGCAATTGATACCGATTTAAATGTAGAACAGTTCGTTGCTGTATATGATGACGACGGAGTTTTATATGATAAAGTATATTCAACAGCCGCATCCATTGAAAAAGCTACAGTCAGCGGAGCGTTTACGAAAATTGAAACAAGCTTTGCTTTACCGAAAGGTGATTTCACAGTTGAATATTTTGTTTTTGATGGAAGAGATACACTTAACATCATAGGAAATCCTAACCCACACAAGGTATTCGAACAAAACTGACTAATTTGAAAGTATATACTTCAGAATTTTTTCTTGGATGTATTGAAAGAGATAAAAAATGAAAGGGAAGTTTATGAATAGATACTTAAAGAAACTTACGACAGCACTTCTGTCCGTTGCTATTCTGCTTACACAACTGTCAGGATTGACAGTTGTGTCGGCACAGGTGGACAATATTGAAGGTTGGGCTTTTGATTTACACGGATGTAAAGCATCAATTACTTTGGATGATGAATACGCATACAGTGGAAATTATTCCATGAAAGTTGTAAATGAAACACCAGCTGCACCGAATGTATATGTGCTTGGAACCTATAATGTAGGTGTAAACGCGGGAAAAGTTTATACAGTTGGAGCAAAGGTAAAATCTTTACGTTCAAGTACTGTTCAATTCAGTATAAACTGGGAAAAACGTTATGACCTTACACCATTTGGCTCTACTTATGGTTGGACTAACTATGAATTTACATATGTAGCGAAGAATACAGGCCCTGTTGAATTAGAACTCATAATTGATGGCACTACCGAAGGCGTATGGCTTGACGACGTGAAGTTCGTGGATAAGGAAACTGGTGAAAATTTAATAAAAAACAGTGAATTTGAAGGAAGCAATAAGGAACTTGATGTAAGTGATACCGGAGCTACAGAGACTATTATAGAGCTTTATGAGAGATTGTTGAATTCCGAAACATTTGCTGCTGAAGAAATGGAAAAGGTTCTTGGCGGATTTAAGTATATGCCGGTTTATGAACAGGAAGGCATTGTAATAGACGGTAATATGGACGACTGGGATGCAAATGCTTTTGGCATACCTACTTTGCCAACTCAGTACCAGGTTTATATGGATGACGGCGAAAAGAAGGATGCTACCGCAGTTTGTATGTTTGCACAGGATAAAGATAAATTTTATCTTGTAGTAGAGGTTACAGACGATGTATTCCACTATGAACCCGGCGGTGCAGACTTTTATTGGCGGGGCGACAGTTTACAGCTTGCAATTTCGGGATTGGACGAGAACTATGGCGTAGAGATAGGCCTTGCACACAATCCTGAGACAGGTAAAGGTGAAGTGTTTGCGAGTAGCATCACTCCTGAAAAGCTTGAAACAATTGATCTAAAAACATCAGTAAACGGAGACAAAATCGTATACGAAGCTGCCATTCCTTGGAATGTGTGGTTTGAGAGTTTTCCAGAAAGAATATTCTTCAACGTTCTGGCAAACGATAATGACGGCGAAGGAAGAAGATATTGTGTTGAGCTTGCTCCGGGAATATCTGAGGGAAAAACAAATGTAGAATTCCCAATGCTTGAAATGATTGATGATGAAAAGGATTGGTATGCATGGACTCAGGGTGCGAGAAAAGGTTTGGAAAACACCGAGTATACCTATGATACTTTTATCATTAACAATGGTGAGAACAAAAGCTTTTTAGTTACTTATCCGGACGGTAAAGTTGAAAAGGTTGAAGTACCTGCAAGAACCGGTATAAGAAAGAGATATATCACATCATTTGAGAGTGAAGGCAAATATAATCTTTTATTTAAATATAACTGTGACGATATTTCTGCTGAAACAAGCGTTGATGTGAAGATTGACAAAACACCGGCGAGCCTTGACTATCATAAAGCAGTTATAGAAAAGAATAAAAAGCATATTGAGGAAATTAGTAAGCTTTTGAATAAATGTGAAAAGAAGGGCATTTCAACCGAATATGAAATCATAAACTATAAGGTTATGGAAATGTTCGATACATATCTTCAGCATGACTTTGAACACGGTGTGTTTGACAGAACTTATTATACAGAAGGCGCTCTTGATAAGTTGTATAACGAAGCAAAAGAAAATCTTAATGCGTACTTAAACGGCGATAAAGAGCCTAAGAAGTCACCAAGATATATCACAAGTGATATGCGTATTGATGGAGATAGCGTTTACGCAATGACTGAGCTTGACGGAAAGCAGGAAGAAAGACCGGTATTCTTTATTGGTTACGGACACTTCAGCCAGGCGGTAAAGGATATGCCGTTATTCAACGTGATTGGTGCTAACACAATACAGACCGAAATTGGCCCGACAGATGTTATGCTTTTCTCAGAGTATGATGGTTGGGAGTTCTACGAAAGCAAAGGACCGGAGTACACTGCAAAAATCAGCAATGAGGAAGCTTATGAAGGCGAAAAATCCTTAAAAGTTACTTATAATTCAGAACTAACAGATAACCAGTTTATTTCGTTCTATCAATATATTCCGGTAGAGCCGGGTAAAACATATAACTTTAAGGGTTATGTTAAAACTCAAAATACTACAAATGCATGGATGAGCTTAAATAACTGGGATGACCGTATAACAATCCCTGTAAACGGTGACTGGACAGAAATCAATGCTAATTACACAGCACCTGAGGGTACAACAGGAACAACTATCAGAATCAATTGTGACGCTTTCTGCGATGCATGGTATATTGATAATTTCACCTTTACCGAAGAAGGCAGCGATGTAAATCTTCTGCAGAACGGCGGATTTGAGACAATCAATACAAAGGATTATCAGTTGAATGCTAATGCGGGAAAGCTTGCTGAGCTTGAGAGGATTCTGCAGGATGCGGAGAAAAATAATATAGCAGTATCTGTACTATTATCTCCACACTATTTCCCAACAAATATCATAGAAAAATATGATATAGCACATCCGGGCAGTCCAGCTGAATTCATTAAATATAATATTCATGCTGATATTGCAAAAGAAATTATAGAGGAATACTTAAGATTCATTGTTCCAAGAATTAAAGATTACAAAGCATTAAACAATATATGTATTTCTAATGAACCGCTGTTCAAACCTGAACGTTGCGGTGACTTCTATCTGGATGACTGGCATAGTTTCCTAAAAGAAACATACGGAAATGATATAAGTGAGCTTAACCGTGCATATGGATCTTCTTATGGTTCATTTGAAGAAATAAGTTTGTCATATACAAATGATGTAATGGAATATGACTATAAGATGTTCAACGACAAGATATTCTCAGAATGGCACAGATGGATGGCTGGTATCATCCACGAGATTGCCCCTGATGTACCACTGCACTCAAAGATAATGAACTATGTAGACGATGATGACATTGCAGGCCGTATGAAGAGAGGCGTAGGATATGAAAAGTATCATGATTTCTTTGAACTTAACGGATGCGATGCCCACGACTATATTAACGATGATAGTGGACTATATCAGGTGAGTGATGGCTACATTGTAGAAGAGATGTGGTACGATTACATGCGAAGCATCAAGGATGCACCTGTAATCAACTCTGAAGACCATATAATCCCTGACAGAAGTAAAAATTATACTGAAGAAGTAGCTGATTATGTTGCACAGAATATGTATATGGGTGCAATCCACGGACGTGCCATTGCTGACATATGGGTATGGGAAAGACACTATGATGTGACGACTGATTTTGACGGAAGTGTTCTTTTCCGTCCAGATGTAATAGCAGCAATAGCAAAGGAAACACTAAATCTTAATAGAAATGCATACGAAATTACAGCACTTCAGAATGATGACAAGGAAGTAGGAATTTTATACAGTGATTCAAGTGTTATTCATGATGCAAGTACCTCTTATGCGATGTATCAGGCATATTCAGCATGTCTTTACAGCGGTAAAGCAGTGCAGTTTGTAACACCATCACAGCTACATAAAATGAATTACTGCAAGGTGCTGATAGTTCCGCAGGCAACCTATGTTACTGCTGAAACTCTTGATTATATCAAGCAGTTTATTGAAAATGGTGGCAAGGTTATGATAATAGGACAGAAGTCATTAAAGAAGAGTGAAAAAGGCTTTGATAATGATGCGGATAAGCTTAATTACATTTTTGCTAACTCCTATGTGATTAACTATGACGGTGCCAAGGGTACAACAGGAAGCATTACAGAAGCAGAGCTTTATGATGAAGTAAGAAAGGTTCTAACACAGGCCGGTGTTTACAATGTATTCGTAAAGGATGCAGTAACAGGCGAAGCTACAGACTATATTGAATATAATGTAGGCGTATATAACGGAGACATTATTCTTAATATGGTAAGCTACGAGGAAGATAAGAAAGTCAAGTTATTCCTTGGCGACAAGGTTGTTACAAGCTCTTATGACATAAATAACAATGCAGAACTTGGAGAAGAAATTTCACTAAAACGTTATGACCCTGTAACAGTGAGAATAGATGCAGATAACTGCTTTATTGATACACTTGGTCACTGGGCAGAAAACGACATAGTGGAAATGGCTCAAAAGGGTATAGTAAAAGGTGTTTCTGAATCAAGATTTGCACCAAATAAGACACTAACCAAAGCAGAATTCCTTTCACTGCTTATGAGAGGAATAACAGTACAGGCAGGAAATACACTTCCTTCCGACGTTGATGCATCAAGCTGGTATGCAACAGACGTTGCAAAGGGTGTTACCGCAGGTGTTATCGGCACTGAATTATTCAGACCTACTGATTACATAACTCGTGAAGAAATGTGTCAAATGCTTGTAAAAGGTTATGAATATGCAAAAGGAACTATTGAAGCAGGAGAATCTGCAAGCTTCACAGACAGAAGTAAAATAGGTGACTTTGATGCTGTATTGAAGGCATACTCACTTGGCTTAATGCTTGGCCGTGAAGACGGAAGTTTTGGACCACAGGATAGCGCAACAAGAGCAGAAGCTGCGGCGGTTATCGCAAGATTTAACAAGATGAAATAAGACGGGGAATTTACTGTAAATAAATAAGCTGTTATGTTCAGGAAACTGGACATAACAGCGTTTACAGAAATTTGTTTATGTTCAGACTTATGTGGTTATTATAATAGCCATATATGTGTGAACATAAATCCGTAAACTACGGTATATGAAAACAGACAAATTTATTAAGTATTGATGGACTCTCAGTAGTTTTAATTAAAAAATCTGAAATTATGAAATTTCAAAGGAGTGCATGATGGATTATTTAAAATATGTAAACATAAAGCAAGGTACAAAGTCATTAAAGAGATATTCAAAAGGAAACACACTACCACTTGTGCAACGTCCTTTTGGATTTGCATCCTTTGTACCACAAACAGAATCGAACAGGCAAACATGGTTTTATCATCCTGAGGACAGAAGCTTTGAGGGTATTCGTCTTACCCACCAGCCAAGCCCGTGGATATGGGATCATAGTGCGATAGTAATTCAGCCACAAAGCGAAGAACCGTATCTTGAAGCGGACAGCAGATGGTCAGGCTTTGATCCTGATAAAACGGTTTTAATGCCACATTATATGAAATATTATCTTACAAGACCAAATGCAGAGATAGAGCTTACACCAACAGAGTACGGTGCCTTAGTTAATGTGAACTTTGATAATGACTTTGATTGCTATCTGTCAATTTTACCTGTTGACGGTATATGCGGATATAAATATGACAGTGAGAAGGCACGACTTTACTGCTATACCGATTGTAACGAGCTAAAGGGATATGACAAGGGCACAACAATAGGATACTTTGTATTTGAGTTTGAAGAAGAGGCCATAAATGCAGAAAAAACACTTGTAGAAGATGGTAACAGCAAGAGAACGGGCACAGAAATTTATGGTGAGAAAACAGGAATTCACTTATACCTTAACAGAAAGAGTATCACATTCAAACTGGCATCATCTTATATAAGCTACGAACAAGCGGAAACAAACCTTGAGAATGACAGCAAATATAAAGATTTTGATGACCTGAAAAATGAAAACGAAAAGATTTGGAACTCTTATCTTTCACGTATTAAGATAAAAGCCGATGAAGATACAATGAAAACCTTTTACAGTTGTATGTATCGAGTGTTCTTGTATCCACATAAGGCTTATGAAATTGATAAAAACGGAAAAGCCATACACTATTCACCATCTGTGGACAGCGTAAAAGATGGCGTAAGATACACTGATAATGGTTTTTGGGATACATATAGAACAATATATCCATTGTATTCTATTATCGCAAGAGAAGAATATAAGGAAATTCTTGAAGGATTTATTGCTGACTATGTTGACGGCGGATGGCTTCCTTGCTGGACGGCTATGGATGCGAAAAAGTGTATGCCAAGCACTATGATAGATGTCGTTATAGCTGATGCTGCAGTGAAGGGTATTATTTCAGGCGACTTATTAAAGACTGCTTTTGCAGGAATGGAAAAGCATGCCAACACACCATCTGAAAACCCAGCTTACGGCAGAGAAGGTTGCGGTGAATACACCAAAATCGGATATGTACCAAGTGATAAGTATAAGGAAAGTGTAAATCTTACCTTGGATGCGGCGTATTGCGACTATTGCCTTGGGGTGGTGGCAGAACTTCTTGGTGAAAAGGAAAAAGCTAAAAAGTACTTTAAACGAGCAAAGAATTATGCAAATATTTTTGATAGTGAAAGCGGCTTTATGCGTGGAAAAAGGATTGATGGAAGCTTTGAGCCTGACTTTGACCCGATAAAATGGGGAAAGGATTACACAGAAGCTGCTGCATGGCAGACAACCTTTGCAGTACAGCATGATTTGGATGGCTTGGCAGAGCTATATGGCGGAAAACAAGGACTTATAAAGAAGATTGACGAGTTCTTTGCAACTCCGCCTGCATACCGCGTTGGCGGATACAATCTCGAAATTCACGAAATGACAGAGTTTATGGCAGGAACATGGGGGCAATGTGCAATATCAAATCAGCCAAGCTTCCATATCCCATTCATCTATGCATATCTTGGCGAAACGGATAAGACAAATTACTGGGTCAAGAAGATATGCGAAGAAGGTTTTTCGTGGAAAGATGACGGATTCCCGGGCGATGAAGACAACGGAACAACAGCGGCGTGGTACATTTTTGCGGTACTTGGAATGTATCCGTTATGCCCGGGCAAAAACGAGTATATAAAATTCAATGCTTTAGCCGAGGAAATTGCTTTTGAAGGGGGTGATAGACATGGATATTAAACAAATCGAAAAGTATGGTCAGATAATAAAAGACTATACGCTAAACAATAGCAAAGAGTGCTTTCGTGAGCCTGCGGGAAATCTAAAGTATAAATTTATAGTACCGGGTATCAGCTATCCAAATTCTCTTTGGGATTGGGACAGTTGGCTTACAGACCTTGCTTTCGGAACCCTTCCTGAAATCGGCGACATAATTGATTATGAGAAAGGGTGCATATTTAATTTCCTTGAATATGTAAAAGAAGACGGGTCAATGCCGATATGGATTGAGCCGGACACCTTTGG
>JAZOOY010000009.1:0-2952 GCA_045655325.1 Clostridia bacterium | reverse complement strand
CATTTGATGAAATTCTTGTCTTACCATTTCTGTCAAGTTCACTTAAATAACGATAATACCTTGGGAGACGTCTTATAACGACCTCCGGAACTTCTCTCTTTGTTTCCAAGAATCTTTCCTCCAAATCTTAAATAAATCTCTATACGAATTATAACATAGTTTTTCCAATTTCGCAACTGTTATTTTGTTGACATAACAATAAATTTCGTGTATAATTATGTCGTATGATTAAACCTTGGAGGTACATAAATGAAAGACGGAAATTTTGCAGTAGCACAATCAGGCGGACCAACGGTAGCAATTAACGCTACCCTTTGTGGCGTCATTGAAGGTGCTTTTTCTTGTGGAAAAAATATTTTTGGAGCAAGAAATGGAATATTAGGTGTTGTTAAAGATGATTTTACAGAACTAAACCCTATTTTTGCGGATATGGACAATCTTCAGCTTTTGAAGAATACTCCATCTGCTTACCTTGGTTCTTGCAGATATAAACTTCCTAGTCCTGACGCTAACCCTGAAGTTTATGAATCTATTTTTGCGAACTTTGAAAAACATAACATTGATAAATTTATATACATTGGCGGTAACGATTCAATGGATACCGTTAATAAATTGTCTGAATACTCTATAAAGCACAATAAAGGCGTCTGCGTTGTTGGTGTCCCAAAAACTATTGATAACGACCTTATGGGAACAGACCATACCCCAGGCTTCGGCTCTGCAGCAAAATTCGTTGCAACAACAGTTAGCGAAATTGCCCGTGACTGTGCGGTTTATGCTGACCCATCAATTACAATCGTTGAAATTATGGGAAGAAATGCAGGTTGGTTAACTGCAGCATCTGTTCTATCCCGAAGCACAACTACAAGTGCACCACATCTTATTTATCTTCCTGAAAAGCCACTTAGCGTTGAAAAACTTATAGATGATGTAAGAAACTGCAAAGCAAGAAATATGGTTATTGCCGTTTCTGAAGGTATTAAGGACGAAACCGGCAACTATTTCAGCAATATGGAATGCTTAGCAGGTCACGACGAATTCGGACATGCTCAGCTATCCGGTTCTGCAAAGGTTGTTGAGGATATTCTTAAAAAGGAATTTGGTAGAAAAACACGTTCTGTTGAGCTTAACGTTACACAGCGTTGTGCATCACACTTTGCATCTTTAACTGACCTTAACGACTCTGTTTCAATTGGTAAGGCTGGTGCAGAAGCAGCTCTTTCAGGCGAAAGCGGAATTGTTATGGGATATAAGAGAAACGATGACAATACTTTCTCAATTATTAGAAATAAAGTATCAGATGTTGCAAACCTTGAGAAAAAGGTTCCTGATAACTTTATTGCCGAAAACGGATATGACGTTACAAAAGAATTCGTTGATTACTGCTTGCCACTTATTATTGGTGAGCCTGAAATCGTTACAGAAAACGGAATTCCAAAGCATATTGCTCTAAAATAATAAAAAATTAACCGACACTAAAATGTGTCGGTTTTTTTGTAAAAGAAAACCTCCTGAAATCAGGAGGTTTATTTTATAGATTATATAGCTTATTCGTAGTCGTAACCTGCCTTTAGAGCCTTTAGGTTAAGTTCAAGCATATCTGCCTTTTTCGCAGGAATTACTTTCTTTAGGCCGTTTTCAATAGCGTCAAATCCAACAACGCCGGTTTCCTTAATCATCTTGCCAAGGATAACCATATTTGCAAGTGTTGGTGTTCCTAAATCAGTTGCCATCTTTGTTGCAGGAATGTAGTAAGCTTCAACGTCATCACGTTCTACTTTTCTTTCAATAAGGCTTGATTCAACAAAGATTTTTGCGCCAGGAACAGCTTCCTTTTCATACTTGTCAAGTGATGGAAGGTTTAGCGCGATAAGTACGTTAGGGTTTGAAACGATTGGTGAACCAACAGGTGAATCGCTCAAAATAACGCTACAGCTTGCTGTACCACCACGCATTTCAGGACCGTATGATGGAAGCCAGCTTACCTGCTTACCTTCTGTAAGACCGTTATATGCAAGGCACTTTCCGGCGAAAAGTACACCCTGTCCGCCGAAACCTGCTATTAGAATATTAAATGTGCTCATTTATTTGTCCTCCTTAGCGCTTCTGTCTTTATAAACGCCCAAAGGATAGTAAGGAAGCATTTTTTCATCTACCCACTTTAGTGCATCCTTCGGTGTCATACCCCAGTTAGTAGGACAAGTTGAAACAACCTCAATAAGAGAGAATCCCTTACCGTTAATCTGGTTTTCAAATGCCTTTTTGATTGCAGCCTTTGCCTTTTTAATGTTCTTAACATTGTTAACTGCAACACGCTCTAAGTATTCAGGGCCTTCAAGTTCTGATAGCATTTCACAAACTCTTACAGGGAAACCGCAGTGGTTTGTGTCTCTACCATATGGAGAAGTCTGAGTAACCTGACCAGGTAGTGATGTTGGAGCCATCTGACCGCCTGTCATACCGTAAATTGCGTTGTTTACGAAAATTACTGTGATGTTTTCGTTTCTTGTTGCAGAGTGCACTGTTTCAGCAGTACCGATTGATGCAAGGTCACCGTCACCCTGATATGTGAATACAATCTTTGATGGGTCAGATCTCTTGATACCTGTAGCAACAGCAGGAGCACGTCCGTGAGCTGCTTCTACCATATCGCAAGCAAAGTAGTCGTATGCCATAACGGCACAACCAACCGGTGCAACACCGATTGTCTTACCGCAAATTCCAAGTTCGTCCAAAGCTTCTGCAACCAAGCGGTGAATAATACCGTGAGTGCAACCAGGACAGTAATGTAACGGAGCATCTGTTAATGCTTTTGGTTTATCAAATACGATCATTAGTTGTTACCTCCGTTTGCTTCAATAATTTTTGCAAGAACTTCTTCCGGTGAAGGAATCATTCCGCCAACTCTGTTGCAAAGTTCAACAGGCTTTTTGCATCTGATAGCAAGCTCAA
>JAZOOY010000008.1:0-36071 GCA_045655325.1 Clostridia bacterium | reverse complement strand
TAAGTGGTGCCCATGTGATGCCCTTGATATTAAGGCCTTCAATGATTTCTTCTAAAGCACCCTTAAGGTCGAAGAAGTCAACATCTTTTCCATACATACCGATTGCAAGTTTTTCCGGCTCGTTTGGAAGCTTGCCAGGTTCGGTTGGGATATAAGTCTTGCTTATTTCAAATAGCTTTGCTTCTTCGTTCTTACGGTTATAGTTGTAAGATAAGGTTTCAAGCATTGATGCAAGCATTGTTGTTCTCATTATTGAAGTATCTTCACCAAGTGGGTTTCTTATTTTAACAACGTTTCTGAATGAACTGTCAGCTGGTAAGTTAAGCTTATCAAATTCATTTTCACCGATAAATGTGAAAGTATAGATTTCATACATACCCTGCGCTGTAAGCATTGAGCAAAGGTCTTTTCTGAACTTCTGTAGCGGTGAGTATGAACCCTTTGTAGATTCGCCTGAAATTAGTGTTGTAGGAATCTTGTTGTAGCCATAGAATCTTGCAACTTCTTCCGCAACGTCAGCTTCTGCCACAACGTCAGGTCTGAATGACGGAACTTCAATTTCCATCTTGTCAAGGTCAACCTTGAAATCAATTGTTGTAAGGTATCCTGCCATTTCTTCTTTTGAAATGTCAATTCCTAGGAATGCGTCAATCTTTTCAGGTCTGAATGCAAGAACAGTAGGTGAAGGAACGTTACCAACAACGTCAATCATTCCACCAACAATTTCACCACAGCCAAGCTCTTCAACTAATTGACAAGCACGGCTTATAGCAGGGATTGTGTTGTTAACATCAAGACCCTTTTCAAATCTTGATGAAGACTCTGTTCTAAGACCTGTCTTCTGTGCAGTTAAACGAACTGAAACTGCATCGAATGTAGCAGATTCAAATACAACTGTTGTTGTATCTTCTTCAATTTCAGAATTGAAACCACCCATAACGCCTGCGATTGCAACTGCCTTTTCAGCGTCTGCGATAACAAGGTCGTTTGAGTTAAGTAGCCTATCCTGTTCATCAAGTGTCTTTATAACTTCGCCGTCTTTTGCATCACGGACAACGATTTTTCCGCCTGCTAGGTGACGAAGGTCAAATGCATGCATTGGCTGACCATATTCTAATAGGATATAGTTTGTAATGTCAACAATGTTATTGATTGAACGAATGCCTGCGGCCTTTAGTCTGTGCACCATCCAAGCTGGTGATGGGCCGATTTTTACGTTCTTAACCATTTTTGCTGTGTATCTTAAGCACTTGTCAGGATTTTCAACAGTTACAGAGATTGTATCAGCGATATTTTCTGATGTTTCGTTATAGGTAGGTGCAGGAACTGCAAATGGCTTTCCAAATGTAGCCGCAGTTTCACGTGCAAGACCTATTACGCTAAAGCAATCAGGTCTGTTTGATGTAATTTCAAACTCAACAACTTCTTCATTAAGACCAAAGAAGTCTTTAATATCCATACCAACTTCAGTATCTTCAGGAAGAATCAAAATTCCGTATTCAGGTTCCCATGAAAGGTCAGATTCTGATAAGCCAAGCTCTTCGTGTGAGCAAAGCATACCGAATGATTCCACGCCACGAAGCTTTCCTGTTTTAATGTGAATGCCACCCGGCAAATATGAATCGTTTTTAGCAACAGGAACAATCTGTCCAACCTTAACGTTTGGCGCACCTGTTACGATTTGTAGTATTTCGTCTTTAACATCAACTTTGCAGATAACCATATGGTCAGAATCAGGATGTTCTGTTATTTCAAGGATTTTACCTGTAACAACATTCTGAATGTCTTTACCCATATTCTCAACGGTTTCAACCTTTGATCCTGTTAAGGTAAGGGCTTCTGCGTACTCTCTAGGAGCGATGCCGTCAACATTTGTATAATCGTTAAACCAACTCATTGGTACTTTCATTGTTTAATCAGTCCTTTCCTTAATTAAAATTGTTTCAAGAATCTCACGTCATTTTCATAGAAAAGACGGATGTCGTTAATATCATATCTACCCATAACAAGTCTTTCAAGACCGATACCAAAGGCAAAGCCTGAGTAAACTTCTGGGTCAATTCCGCAGTTTGAAAGAACCTTCGGGTGAACCATACCACCGCCAAGGATTTCAATCCAGCCTTCGCCCTTACACATACTGCAACCTTCACCGCCACAGTTAAAGCACTGAACGTCAGTTTCAACTGATGGCTCTGTGAATGGGAAGTGGTGTGGACGGAAACGGCATTTTGCGTTATCGCCATAGATTGACTTGATTAGTGCTTCAAGTGTTCCCTTTAAATCTGCCATTGTGATACCCTTATCAACAACAAGACCTTCAATCTGGTGGAAGATAGGTGAGTGAGTTGCGTCCATAGCATCACTTCTGTAAACACGTCCTGGTGCAATAATGCGGATTGGTGGCTTCTTGTTTTCCATAACACGAATCTGCATTGGAGATGTCTGGGTTCTTAGAACTATGCTATCTTCAACATAGAATGAGTCCTGAGTATCTCTTGCAGGGTGATTTTTTGGAATGTTTAGTGCTTCAAAGTTGTAGTAGTCTGTTTCAACGTCAGGACCTTCTGCAATTTCAAAGCCCATACCGATAACTGTATCCTTGAACTCATCAAGAACCTTTGTTAGCGGATGTAGGTTTCCAACCTTTGAACGCTTACCAGGCATTGTAATATCAATTACTTCCTTTTTAAGCTTTTCGTCCTGAAGTTTTGCTTCCATTTCAGCCTTTTTTGAATCAATTGCGTTTGTTAAGAATTCACGCACTTCGTTTGCTAAAGCTCCGATTACAGGACGCTCTTCAGCAGACAGACTGCCCATACCCTTTAGGATAGAAGTAAGCTCACCTTTTTTACCAAGGTACTTAATTCTTGCTTCTTCCAAAGCTTCAATAGTTTCGGCGTTTTGCAACTGTTCTTCAGCAGTTTTTTTGATTTGCTCTAACTGTTGTTTCATTGTTTTTCCTCCTTAAAATAAGAAATCTTCCTGTTCTTTAGGAAGACGGATATTTTTCAAATAAAAAAACTCCGTCCCAAAACAGGGACGAAGTGTAAACTCCGCGGTACCACCCATATTTCTGCCAAATGGCAGACACTTAATTTCGGCTTAACGCACCGTTTGCGTTATGGACTACACACCAGGCTGGCTTCACCCATACGGCTCCGAAAGGAAATTTCAAGTTATGCCTGTACCGCCACGGCTCACAGCCCAAGACCGCCGACTCTCTTCTGGAAAAGCATACTCTACTTTGTTTCATCATAGCCTTTAATTCATACAGAAGGAATTATACCACAAATTTCAAGGAAATACAAGAGTTTTTGTAAATTTTTTTACCTTATAGAATATAATGAAATAAGAGGTGATTTATGTGGATTCTAATATGAACGACAAACTTAAAAAGATATTATCGGGAATGGGTAGTGATAAACTGAAAAATTCTGCGGATATGGTATCACAATTTATGAAAACACCTGAAGGACAGAAACTTAAAAATTCTCTGTCAGATGCCGATAAAAAGGCAATTTTGGAAAAGTTTATGAAGCTTGATACAAAAAAGGCAAGCGATTCTCTAAAGAATGCCGACCTTTCAAGCCTTAATGGAATGTCGGTTGACGAAATAATGAGAAAGCTAAAATAAGGAGGGATTTTTGTGGCGGATATGATGAGCACCTTAAAAGGTTTTTTGGGAGATAATGCAGATGAAAAAATAAAAGGTGCGATGGAAATGTTAAAGTCAAGCGGTATGCTTGATAATTCGGGAAGTACGGGAGAACAGATAGAAAATAGCATAAATGTTGGCGAATCTAAAAGCCAGATGCCAAACAATTTCCCTAAAATAACTCCTGAAGGGCTTGAAATGATGGGGCAAATAAAGAATATGTTTGACCAAATGACCAATTCTAACGACCAAAGGTCAAATCTTTTAATGTCATTAAAGCCGTTTATGAGAACAGAGCGTCAACGAAGCATCGACCGTGTTACGAAATTAATGAATATAGCACGATTTTCGGGACTTCTGGGGAGATAGGAAAGGATTATCATTATGTATCGCAAATATTACAGTATGAATGATATGCCGAAGATAGTCCCCGCAAGGGAAAGCGTGCCAGAAAAATGTGAAGTAAAAAAATGTGAATGCGAAAAGAAAGACAGCCAAAAGATTTTTGGGAACCTAGAACTTGATGACATAATCCTGGGTATTGTAATTCTTGCAATCCTTTTGGACGATGCAGATGATACCCTTCTATTGCTTGCACTTTTTGCGGTGTTCTTTACAGGGCATATATAAAAAATAAGCCGTTGTGCTATTTTTAAAAGTTTAGGAAAAGTTGAAAATTGTTTCTTATATGATATAATCAATACAAAGGATAAAAAGGAGCGGTTTTATGAAGGAATATTTAGGCCACGAATCTCAAGGGTACGGCGTTGAAGAACATAGACTTGTAGGCGGAAAAGGTGACGGAATACGCCTTTTAGAAGTGAATAACGGAAACGGAATTATGTTTACCCTTTCCCTTGACCGTGCAGGCGACATTTCAAGGCTTTATAAGGACGGAAAAAATCTTGGATTTTTTGCCCCTTGCGGATATGTTTCACCAACATATTATGACAACCGTGGTGCAGGATTCTTAAAGTCCTTTACGGCGGGATTTTTAACCACCTGCGGACTTACTGCAGTGGGAAGCCCTTGTACAGATAACGGGGAAGATCTACCGCTTCACGGCAACATCTCCCATACTCCTTGCGAAAATGTAAGCTGGTGGACGGATGATTCTATACATATTAAATTAGTTGTTCGTGACGCATCCATTTTTGGTCATAAGCTCATCTTAACAAGAGAATTTGAGTGTCCTATCGGCGGTGATGAAATTAAGATTACCGATACAGTTAAAAACATCGGCGACGAAGAAACGCCGTATATGATACTTTATCATTTCAATATAGGTTATCCGCTACTTTCTGAAAACTCAAAGGTTACTATAAAAAGTAAGGGAGTAACCCCAAGAAATGACAGAGCAAAAGAGGGTATTGAAAAGGCTCTTATAATGGAAAAGCCACAGTCAGGCTTTGTTGAGCAGTGTTACTATTATGATATGAAAGAGGGTTATGCCAAGATTTATAACCCTGAAATTGATACATCCCTTTCACTTTCTTTTGACACAAAGGAGCTTCCGTTTTTTACTGAGTGGAAGATGATGGGTAAGGGTGAGTATGTTTTAGGTTTAGAGCCGGGCAACTGCTCACCTGACGGAAGGGACGTTATGCGAAAAGATGGAAAGCTAAGCTTCTTAAAAGCAGGCGAAGAAAAAAAGCAGACAACAATAGTAAGAATTAAAAAAGGACAGGAATAATACCTGTTCTTTTTTGTTGACATAAATGCTTCACAATAGTATAATTTCTTGGTAAAGAAAAATATTAGGAGATAAATATGCTAGGGATAACAGAATACGGACTGTTCCTATTATCAGGAATACTATTAAATATTACACCCGGAACGGACATCATTTATGTTTTAAGCCGTGCTACTGTTGGAGGAAGAAAGGTTGGAGTTATCTCCGCATTCGGCATCTGCACGGGAATTTTGATACATACGGTCTTGGTAGCACTGGGTCTGTCTGCTATCCTTGCAAGCTCAAAAGTTGCATTTAACATAATGAAAATTTTAGGTGCTGTGTACCTTGTTTATATGGGAATAAAAACCATAGCTTCAAAGGAAACGATGTTTCAGATGGGAACAGAAAATGCCCAAAATCTGTCGTCGGTTTTCCGTCAGGGAGTTTTAACAAATGCGTTAAACCCAAAGGTTGCACTATTCTTCTTGGCACTTCTTCCACAGTTTGTAGTGCCGGACAATCCATACGGCCCGATTCCGTTTCTTATTTTGGGACTTACATTTTTTACAACAAGTATAATCTGGTGCTTATTGCTTGCCTACGTTGCATCATTTGTTTCAGGATTTTTAAACAAAAACGAAAAGGTCTCCAAATTTGCAAATAAGTTTGCAGGGTTTGTCTATATACTACTTGGACTTAACATATTAAGATAAAAATTTAAAATGCCAATAGATATAAAAATATCTGTGGGCATTTTTTTGTTGCATTAAATGAGAAAAAATGCAGATATTAACTGTATATGAAACCAAAAAAAGAGGGATTTAATATGAATATTGAAGAACTTATTGAAATGAATTGTCAGGAAAGAATCGAAGATTGCTCTGATGAACAGTTGTATCTGGGACTACTCAGAACAGTAATGGAGATGTCGGCAAAAAAACACAAAGCCATCAGCAGAAAACGTCTTTATTACATTTCCGCAGAGTTTTTGATAGGAAAACTTTTGGGGAATAACCTGATGAATCTGGGTATTTACGATGACGTAAAAGAAGCCTTAGAAAAGCACGGACGAAACTTGTCTGATATTGAAGAATTTGAAAATGAACCGTCTTTGGGAAATGGCGGATTGGGGCGCTTGGCGGCTTGCTTTTTAGATTCAATTGCAACCCTTAATCTTCCCGGTGATGGTATCGGTATAAACTACCATTTTGGACTTTTCAGGCAAAAGTTCTGCCACAATATGCAAAAGGAAGAACCAAATCCTTGGCTGGATCGTTCAGGTTTTTTGCGAAAACAGGACATTTCATACGAAATTACTTTTGGCGATTTTAAGGTAAAATCAAGGCTATATGACCTTGATGTCATAGGCTATGGTGGAAGCTGTAACAAACTTCATCTTTTTGACTTGGAAGATGTAGACGAAAACCTAGTAGGTGACGGAATCAAGTTTGATAAGACGAAGACAGACAAGAACTTAAGCCTGTTTTTGTATCCCGATGACAGTGATGAAGACGGCAAACTTTTGCGTGTTTATCAGGAATATTTTATGGTGTCAAGTGCGGCGCAACTGATTATAGACGAGGCAAAGGAGCGTGGATGCAAACTCTCCGACCTTGACGAATATGCAGTTGTGCAGATAAACGACACTCATCCGTCTATGATAATCCCTGAACTTATCCGCCTTTTGGTAGAGCGTGGAATTGATATGGACACAGCAATAGATGTGGTTACAAAAACCTGTGCATATACAAACCATACTATTTTAGCAGAAGCCCTTGAAAAATGGCCTGTTTCCTATATCAAAAAAGTGGCACCTAAGCTTTTGCCGATTATTGAAATTTTAGATAACAAAGTCAGAAGAAAATACGGCGATTTATCAGTTTGTATCATTGATGAAAATGAGCTTATTCATATGGCGAGGATGGATATTCACTACACATTCTCAACCAATGGTGTTGCAAAACTTCATACCGAAATTTTAAAGCACAATGAACTCAATAATTTTTATAAAATCTATCCCGAAAGGTTTAATAATAAGACCAACGGAATAACTTTCAGGCGTTGGCTTTTATACTCAAATCCACATCTTACAGGATATATAGAAAGTCTTATTGGCAATGGATTTAAAAAGGACGGCGGAGAACTTAAAAAACTCCTTGGATATGCGGAAGACAGAGCGGTTTTGGAAAATATCGGCAAGATTAAAAAGAAGAACAAAGAGTTCCTTTGCCAGTATCTTATGAAAACCCAAGGAATCAGCATAGATAGCGAGTCGATTTTCGATATGCAAATAAAAAGGCTTCACGAGTATAAGCGTCAACAGATGAATATTCTGTATGTAATTGACAAGTATTTGAAAATCAAACAGGGACAAATTCCTGAATATCCCGTTACTGTTATCTTTGGCGCAAAGGCCGCTCCTGCATATAGAGTGGCAAAGGATATAATCCACCTTATTTTGTCTGTTAGTCAGCTTATAAATAACGATAAGGAAGTATCAAAATATTTAAAGGTGGTTATGGTGGAAAACTATAACGTGACTTTGGCTGAAAAACTTATCCCTGCCTGCGATATTTCGGAGCAGATTTCCCTTGCGTCAAAGGAAGCAAGCGGAACAGGGAATATGAAGTTTATGTTAAACGGAGCGGTTACTTTAGGAACGGAAGACGGCGCCAATGTGGAAATTCACAAACTTGTGGGCGACGAAAACATCTATATTTTCGGTAGCGACAGTAGCACCGTTATAAAAAGGTATCAGGAGAAAACCTATAAGCCGATGGAGTATCTTACAAAAAATAAGGACCTTAAAAATGCAGTTGATTTTATATGCGGAAAGGAACTTTTAGGGATAGGCGATGAAGCCACTTTAAAACATCTTCAAAAGGAACTTACTGGTAAGGATTGGTTTATGACATTCCCTGACTTTGAGGACTACAAAAAGACAAGGGACAGGGTATACAAGGACTATCTTGACAGGGAAAACTGGCAGAAAAAGATGCTCATAAACATTGCAAATGCGGGGTACTTCTCATCGGACAGAACCATAGAGCAGTATAACCGTGATATCTGGAAACTATAAGAGGTGAAGTTATGAAAAAACAAGAACTAGAATATAAAATTTCAGCACCGATGTCGGGACGATGCGTACCCATAACAGAAGTCAGCGACCCGACTTTTTCTGAAAAAATACTGGGTGACGGCGTTGCCATTATCCCAACTGACGGGAAAATTTTAAGCCCTGTTGACGGTACAATATCAACCATTGCAGACACAAACCACGCATTCGGCTTTTTGTCAGATGACGGACTTGACGTTTTGGTCCACGTGGGACTTGAAACAGTGGCGCTTGCAGGCGAAGGTTTTAAGGTGCATAAAAAAGCAGGGGACAAGGTGAAGAAAGGTGACCTTGTGGCAGAGGTAGACCTAAAACTTTTAAAAGAAAAAAACATTAACCCTATAACCCCTGTAATCGTGTGCAACCTACCTGGCGGTACAAAAATAAATGAAGCTTTGGGTACTTGCCAAGCCGGGCAAAACCTTGCATTTTCCATCAAGGACGAAATTATGGAAGAAAAAGTGAGCAAAAAAAGTGCTGCTTTTGATTTTTTGCAAAAACTTGGTAAGGTTTTGATGGTGGTTATCGCGGTAATGCCTGCTGCGGGTGTAATGATAAGTATAGGAAAACTTATCAATATGACCTTTGAAAACGTAGGCATTTTAGCACTTGGCGGAACAATCATTGAAAACATCGGTTGGGCAATAATCAGTAACCTTAATATCCTGTTTGCCGTTGCCATAGGCGGTTCCTGGGCAAAGGAAAAGGCAGGCGGTGCATTTGCGGCACTTTTGGCATTTATCCTGATTAACAACATTACGGGAAATATCTTCGGTGTAACTGCTGATATGCTAGCCGATGAATCTGCGGTGACCCATACGCTTTTCGGTCAGGAGATTGCAGTAAACGGATATTTCACATCGGTTCTGGGAAGCCCTGCCCTTAATATGGGTGTGTTTGTTGGTATAATCGCAGGTTTTGTGGGCGGAATTGTGTACAACAGATACTACAATTTCAGAAAATTGCCTGACGTACTTTCTTTCTTCAACGGAAAAAGATTTGTACCGCTTGTGGTTATTTTATGGTCAGCTATCATTTCAGTAATTCTTGCAATTGTATGGCCGTTTGTACAGATGGGAATCAACAGATTCGGCTTGTGGATTGCAAACTCCGCACAAACTGCACCGATTTTAGCACCGTTCCTATACGGAACACTTGAACGACTTTTACTGCCATTTGGTCTTCATCATATGCTGACAATCCCGATGAACTACACATCGTTCGGTGGAACTTATGTTATCCAGACGGGGCTTAATGCGGGAACAACAGTGTTCGGTCAGGACCCGTTGTGGTTTGCGTGGATTTCCGACCTTATCAACTTCAAAAATGCAGGCGATACCGCAAGCTATACAGCACTTTTAAACGGTATAACACCTGCACGATTCAAGGTGGGACAGATGATAGGTTCATCAGGATTATTGCTTGGCGTGGGATATGCTATGTATAAGCGGGTAGATAAAGACAAACGCCATAAGTATAAGTCAATGTTCATTTCAACTGCCCTTGCGGTATTTTTAACAGGTGTTACAGAACCACTTGAATTTATGTTTATGTTTACGGCAATACCTTTATATATCGTGTACTCAATCATTCAGGGAATTGCCTTTGCATCAGCGGGTATTGTGAACTTAAGACTTCACTCCTTTGGCAACATTGAGCTTGCAACAAGAATACCGATGTCCTTAAAAGCTGGCCTTGCAGGTGACCTTATAAACTTCTTGATAGCAGTTGTGCTGTTCTTTGCCATAGGCTATTTTGTGGCATACTATATGATTGGAAAATTTAAGTATGCAACACCGGGTCGACTTGGAAACTATAACGATGTGCCTGTAGAAGAAACTTCTAAAAAAGCATCAGCCACCGACTCAAAAGCGGAGAGAATAATCAGGCTTTTGGGTGGAAGAGAAAACATTACACTTGTGGATGCCTGTATGACAAGACTTCGTGTTACGGTAAAGGATGCGGGCAAGGTGGCAGGTCAGGACGAGTGGAAAAAAGAGGGTGCTTTGGGTCTTTTGGTAAAAGGCACAGGTGTTCAGGCGATTTATGGGCCAAAGGCGGATGTTTTGAAATCTGATATAAACGATATACTTTAAAAGGTGTGATTTTTTGAAAATTTTAACACTTAACACCCATAGTTTGAGCGGAGAAAATAACTCCGCAAATTGCCATATTCTTTGCGATGTGATTGAAAAGGAAAGACCGGATATAATTGCGCTTCAGGAAGTTAATCAGTATATGGAAAAGGAAAGTGTGCCAGAAGTAAAAGGGCATATTCCTGTTGGTGAAATCCCGTTAAAAGAGAGTAACTTTGCTCTTTCAATGCATAAAATCCTGACGGCAATGAAACTTGACTATCAGTTTTCCTGGCTTGGAATGAAAAAGGGCTACGATAAATTTGACGAGGGTCTTGCTGTATTTTCGCTATCTCCTATAAAAGAGGCAAAAAGCCTTTTGTTATCAACTACGTCAGACTATAACAATTTCAAAAAGAGAATGGCACTTTTAGTTGAAACAGAAGACGGCGTTTTTATAAACTGTCATCTTGGCTGGGAAAAGGATGAGGAAGAGCCTTTTTGCGATCAGGTCAAAAGGCTGAATGCTTGTTTCAATTTTAAAAAGCAAATGTATTTAATGGGAGATTTCAATGTGCCTCCGGAAAGCGATGGCTATAAAATGATAACATCTTACGGCTGGTGCGACACCTTTTTGATGGCAAAAGAAAGAATAGGCGAGGCTACAATCATGGGCAAAATAGATGGTTGGGAAAAGAACAAAGAAAATCTTAGAATAGACTATATTTTTGCAAACAGAGAAGTTCAGGTTAAAAAAAGCGAAGTGATGTTTGACGGGGATAAAACCCCACAGATTTCTGACCATTTCGGCCTTATGGTCAGCATATAAAAAGGAGGCAATATATGAGAAAAGCAGGTATTCTTCTGCCGGTATTCTCTGTGCCGTCAAGGTACGGCATAGGGGATTTCGGTGAAGGTGCATACAGATTTATAGACTTTTTGGCGGGTTCAGGTCAAAGCTATTGGCAGGTGTTACCGCTGGGGCCAACAACTGTGGGAGATTCGCCTTATCAAAGTCCGTCAGCCTTTGGCGGGAATCCTTATTTCATAAGTCTTGATATTTTGAAAAAGGAAGGACTTTTAAAGGAAGATGAACTTCGCCAAACCGAAAGCGGAAAAAGGATAGACTATGCCCATCTTTATAACACAAGATATCATGTCTTACGGACTGCTTTTAAAAGGTTTGACAGAACCGACAGGGTGTATCGGGACTTTTGCGAAGAAAACAAAGACTGGCTTTTCGATCATACGCTGTTTTATGCCATAAAAAAGCACTTTAATTATCTGCCGTTTAATTTATGGAATGATGGAATAAAGCACAGAATTTCTTCAGATATGAACCACTATGGTGACGAATTTTCGGAAGAAATAGAGTTCAGTAAATTTATACAGTTCAAGTTTTATTCACAGTGGAAAGCTTTAAAAAAGTATGCCAACGATAAGGGCATAAAAATAATAGGCGATATGCCCATTTATGTTTCCTATGATAGCTGTGACGTGTGGAAAAATCCCCATCTTTTTGAGCTTGATGACCACCTGTTACCGAAAAGAGTGGCAGGTTGCCCGCCGGATAGCTTTTCAGAAGACGGTCAACTTTGGGGTAATCCACTATATGCATGGGATGAACACGAAAAAGATGGATATGGTTGGTGGATAAAAAGGCTAAAACACGCATTCTCTATGTTTGACAGTGTGCGCATTGACCATTTCAGGGGATTTGACGAGTACTATGCCATTGACTATGGCGAAGAAACTGCAAAAAACGGAGTATGGGAAAAAGGGCCGGGAATGAAACTGTTTTCAGCGCTTAAAGAGAATATAAAGGAAGATAATATAATTGCCGAAGATTTGGGATTTATAACGCCATCGGTGAAGAAACTTCTGGCGGATACGGGATACGCAGGAATAAAGGTTTTGCAGTTTGCATTTGACTCCCGTGACACAGGAAACGGAAATGACTATCTGCCACATAATTATCAGGAAAAATGCGTAGCATATACAGGTACTCACGATAACCAGACGCTAAAATCCTGGCTTGATACCATAACTGAAAAAGAGCTTAAAAATGTGCGGAATTACCTTTGCGATTTTTATACGCCAAAGGAAAAACTAAACTTGCCGTTAATATCTTCTATTATGATGAGCAAAGCGGAAATTTCGATAGTACCCGTTCAGGATTATATGGGGCTTTCGGATGAGGCAAGAATAAACACTCCCGGAGCGGCGTTTGGAAACTGGAACTTCAGGCTCTCATGGGAAGATTTGGGAGAAGAACTTTGCGATAAAATACGAAAAATTACAAAATTATATGGGCGAGTATAAAACGCAGAATATTCTATGGATAGAGATTTTTTCGGGAGATTTTTCTCCTGAAAAAGTCTTGAAAAAATTTTACTAAAAGTATTGACGTCAGGATAACAAAGTGATATAATTAAATGGACAAAATATAACAAAAAAAATTCAGTTGCTTAAGGGGGGGTCAGCGTGAAAAAGTTATACATAATAAGCCTTCTGATATTCTCAATGGCTTTGGCAATGCTTCCTATGGGGGTAAGTGCTGAAGTTTCCTTTCAGGATATGGATGGCCATTGGGCTGAAGAATTTGTTGTAAAGGCTGCTAATGAAGGCCTTTTTGTGGGAGATGCTGAAGGGAACTTTAATCCTGATGCAAATGTTACCAGAGCACAGTTTATAACAGTGCTATGGAGAATGGCAGGAAAGCCTGACAGCAGTATGGAACTTCCTTTCACAGATACTGAAAACCAAATCCTAGAGTTCAAGCAAGCAATTAGCTGGGGGTACACAAACGGCTATATAAAAGGAACATCGGAAACAACTTTCGATCCTGAAGCTACCTTGACAAGGGAAGCGGGAATGAAGATTCTTCATCTATATTCCGGCGGAACTACAGGCGGAGAGTTTCAGTTCTATGCAATCTATGATGGATTGTTAGAAGATAGCGATGAGATATCTTCATGGGCAAAGAATTCATTGTATTGGGGTATATACAATAAATTACTTTCAGGAACAACCGATACTACAATTGCACCAAAGGGTATAGTAACCCGTGCGCAACTTGCGAGAATATTGGTTAGTTATCTTGAGATATAAATATAATGAATTGATTGTGAGGTAGAAAAAATGAAAAGAAGAATTATTAATCTATTACTAGCAGTGTCTGTTTCATCTGTACTTTGCGCAACAGCTGTTGCAGCTGAAGAAGCTACACTAAATGGATTTTATGACATTGGAGCAAATCAGAAAGTTGAATTAACTGTGTTTGCAGGAGATACACAGGTTTCAGCAGCAGATAAAAATGTAGACGCTGACGAAGCATTGGAACAGTTCTATGCAAATTCAGACAGAATTGGTGTAACATATAAGGCAACAACAAAAGATGAACATTATGGTGTTATCTTGGTTGAAGGTAGCGGACTTCCTACAAAGGATACTGCAATCTATTACATAAACCAGGAAACAGCTACAGGTTCAGATGTTGCTTTCAACGTATATCCAAAGTTGCCTGAAGAATCAAAAGATATGACACTTTATATATCAAGTAGCGAAGAAGAATTTTCACTAGTTAATATCGCTTTGAACTATGCAACAGGTGTTTCAGAAGAAGAACCAACACCAAGCTATGTTCCTGGTGACGTAAACGATGACACAACAGTTGACGTAAGAGACGTTATCTCACTAAGAAGACATATCGCTGGCGGTTACAACATAACAGTAAATGAAAACGCAGTAGATGTAAACAGAGATGATGGTGTGGACGTAAGAGACGTTATTACTCTAAGAAGATTCATTGCTGGCGGATACGGTATTGAACTTAAATAAGAATCAAAAAACGCAAGATGCAAATCTTGCGTTTTTTTTATTGAAAAAATACAATAATTGCATTTACAAAACATATTTTTTATAGTATAATTAATAATCATAGGCTTATAAAAGCGGAAGGAGAAAAAAGGAATGAAAAAATTTAAAAAATTATTTGCAGCAATACTTTTATTATGCATGATTGCAACTATGTTTGTAGCAGTGCCGGTATCTGCCGCAACAGAAAATGTCATCGACATTAATTTGGCGCTTGATGACGTAAGCGAGCTTACATGGAAAACAAATGCTGTAACATTAAGTAACGCTGACGGAATCGGCGGAAGAGACAAGGTTATTAAAGCAGAAGGCTTAGCAAACTCCAATAATAACACAGTGGGAGTAAAACTTCCAGATGGTTTTGCATTCTGCGAAGGAGACGTTCTTACATATAGTCTAGACGTTTACTCAGAAACAGCAATTAATCCTGATTTATGGTTAAGAAATCATGGTAATAGCTTAAATCCAATGGCAGTGTTCTATAGCCAACCAATGGCAACTGGCGAATGGATAACTCTTACAAAGACAGTTACTTATGACGAGTTAGAAGCTATTATTCCTACTGTAAACAGCAACGGAACATTTGCTACAGCAGGTAACTACGCATTCTATCTTCGTCCAAGATCTGATGCAACAGTATATCTTGACAATCTACAGCTAGCAGTTGAAAGAGAAGTTATTGAAAGAGGTAACGTTGTTGAAATCGAAGTTAACGAAGCAAGCGACATTACTTATACAAACGGCGGAGTAGCTGCTGATGCAAACGGAATCGGCGGAAGAGACGGCGTTGTTGAATTATCAAACCTTGCAAACTCAAATGGTAGCACAGCAGGTGTTAAGCTTCCTGATGGATTCGCATTCCAAGAAGACGATATTCTTACATATAGCTTTGATATTTACACAAGTATAACTAACCCTGATATCTGGCTAAGAAATCACGGTAGTAGCTTAACCCCATTTGTAACATTCTATCAGGAGAATGTAGTGGCAAACACATGGACAACAATTTCAAAGTCATTTACATACGATCAAATTGTTACAGCAACTGGAGTAAACATTGGTTCAGGCTGGAACGTAGCAGATAACTATGCACTTTACTTCCGTCCACGTCAGAACGGAACAATTTACATTGATAACTTCAAGGTAACAGTTGCAAGAGTTGGCTACGAAGCTCCTGAAGAAGTTGTAAGAAAGAATGTTGTTGACGTAGACGTTAAGAGTGCAAGTGATATAACTTGGACAGGTAGCGATGCAGTAGTAGTTTCTGATGCCAACGGAATCGGCGGAAGAGACAACGTTGTTAAGGCAGAAGGCGTTGCAAACTCTAACAACAACACAGTAGGTGTTAAACTTGGTGATAGCTTTGCATTCTGTGAAGGTGACATTCTTACATTTAGTGTAGATGTTTACTCAGAAACAGCAATGAACCCAGACTTGTGGCTAAGAAACCACACAAATCTACCAACATTCGTAACATTCTATGAACAGCCAATGGCAGCAAACACATGGACTAAGATAACAAAGACAGTTACATATGCTGATCTTGTTGCAACAGGCGTTGAAGGTTGGGACAGCGAAGGTACATATGCGTTCTATCTACGTCCACGTCAGAATGTAACAGCATACCTTGACAACTTCAAGGTAACAGTTTCAAGAATTGATAATGGCGAACCAGAAGTTCCTCCGGTAGATCCAGACGTTCCGGAAGATAATAGAGAGAATGTAGTTGACATTAACCTAGCACTTGATGCAGCAAATGAACTTACATGGGTTGCAAGTGAAGCCGTAACAGTAACAGCGGTTGATGGAATCGGCGGAAGAGATAAGGTTCTAATGGCTGAAGGCCTTGCAAACTCAAACAATAATACAGTTGGAGTTAAACTTCCAGATGGATTTGCATTTGATGAAAGTGACATTCTTACATATAGTGTAGATGTTTATTCAGAAACAGCAATCAACCCTGATATGTGGTTAAGAAACCACGGTACAGCACTAACACCATTTATAACATTCTATAATGAACCTATAGCGGCAAACACATGGACAACGATTACAAAGACAGTAACTTATGCTGACCTTGCTGCTGCTGGTGATGGTTGGACAAATGCAGATAACTATGCATTCTATCTTCGTCCAAGAAGTGATGCGACAGTATATCTTGATAACTTGAAGCTTACAATAACAAGAGAAAAATCGGAGCCTGATGAACCGGAAGAAATTTACATTCCTGGTGACGTTGACGGTAACGGCGAAGTAGTTGTAAGAGATGTTATCTTCTTAAGACGTTATATTGCAGGCGGTTATGACATTGTAGTAAATGACGCTGCTCTAGATATCGACAGAGACGGCGAAGTAGTTGTAAGAGACGTTATCACACTAAGACGTTTCATCGCAGGTGGATACGATATCGAACTTAAATAATAATAAAAAACGCAAGATGCAAATCTTGCGTTTTTTTATTGAAAAAGTCCAATATGTGCATTTACAAATCATATTTATTATGGTATAATGCATAATCATAAGCTTATATAAAGCGGAAGGAGAAAAAAGGAATGAAAAGATGTAAAAAATTATTTGCAGCAATACTTTCACTATGCGTGATTGCAAGCATGTTTGTAGCGGTGTCGGTATCTGCAGTAACAGAAAATGTCGTTGACATTAATCTGCCACTTGACGATGCAAGCGAACTTACCTGGGTGCAAACAGGTGTAACAGTAAGTAATGCTGACGGAATTGGCGGAAGAGATAAGGTTATTAAAGCAGAGGGCCTTGCGAACTCCAATAATAACACAGCGGGGATTAAACTCCCAGACGGTTTTGCATTCTGCGAAGGTGACGTTCTTACATATAGTTTAGACGTTTACTCAGAAACAGCAATTAATCCTGATTTATGGTTAAGAAATCATGGTAATAGCTTAAATCCGATGGCAGTGTTCTATAGCCAACCAATTACAACTGGCGAATGGATAACAGTTACACGAACAGTTACTTATGACCAGTTAGAAGCAATTATACCTACTGTAAACAGTAACGGAACATTTGCTACAGCAGGTAACTATGCATTTTATATACGTCCTCGTCAAAATGCAACAGTATATCTTGATAACTTCAAAGTAACAGTTTCAAGAGAAGACTATGACGGCCCGGTAATTGAACCGGATAAGCCGGCAGATGTAGGGGCATTCAAAGTTGAAAAATGGCCATATGTTACAGACGAAGGAAATGGTACATATAAGGTTACAACAGCTGACATCGTTGCAAATGAAGCAGAGGGTGCAGCAAGCTCACAGGTGAGATTAAGAATTATTCCTAATGCGCCTATTTCAACTAAAGAAAACATTAAGATTTCATTTAATTTTGAATCAGAAGGAATTCTGAATTCAAAAGGCAAATTGTATGATTCAATGGAAGTTAACCTACGCTTATATGATTCAGTAGGCGGAACAACCCAGTCTAATACAATAGGTTACGTAAAAAATGGTGCTGTGGTAGCGAACACAGGAGAACCTGTTTCAGCTACTTACTATATTGCAGATATGGAAATCGGTGGCGGAAAATCAACTCTTACTGACATAGCAAGTATTGGTGTTCAGGTAGATATGTATGGTGCATATAAACAATATGTTAAAGAAGCAAACGATGGCTACTTTAAAATCAGCAACATTATGATTGAAGAAGCCCCAGCAGAACCAGAAACACCTACCGTAACTTTTGATTATTCAAAGTATGAAGCAACTCTTTTGGCTGGTACAGACTTCCAGGCTGAAAACAACGAAGTTGGAGCACAGAATGTTAAAAACATAATTGGCGCAATAAAAGAAAGCGGACTTTCAAGTGCTGATGCATTCTTGTTCTGTGGTGACTATGAAAACACATCTGGTAAGGCAACCACTGCAGGCATTAATGCTTTAAAGGAAGCAGTTGGTGATTTTGTTCCTGAAGAAGAGAACCATGTCTATATTCAGGGTAACCACGATGCTCCAATTGGAACAACTGGTCTTGCACCAAGCGGAAACAACGATCCTGCAAGCGGCGATTATGGTGTTTTCGTTCTACATGAAGATGATTATGGCTGTGAAAATAATATTGCAAGAACTATGGATACCGCTGAAAACCTTGCAAGCTACCTTAACGAAAAGCTTGAGGCAGGTTATGAAAAACCAATATTTGTTTTATCACACGTTCCACTATACTATAGCCTACGTACATTGAACGATGCTAATGCAAAATATGCAAACCACATATTCCATGTACTAAATCAAGCAGGAAAGCAGGGCCTAAATATTGTCTTCTTGGCAGGCCATGACCACTCAAAAGCGTATGAATCATATTTAGGCGGATCTTCCGTATACCTTGCAAGGGGTGACAAGATCAATATTGCGCAGAGCAGTGTAGTTAACTTTAAAGAAGAAACACTTAACTTCACATATATGAATGCCGGATATGTAGGTTACTATAACGTAGGAAGCGGTGCAGACAATGTTATCAATATGCTTGTTATAGGTATTGATGAAGATACTGATACTGTTGATGTATACCGTTTTGATAAGAAGGGATTACATAACTTAAAATCAGCCGGAAAACTATTGGATGGCGAAGAAGATTTATATAAAGCAAACACAACAGTTTATGCTTCACCGCAGACAATCGCTTCTTCTACAGTGAATTACGAGAGTGAAATAACAACTTTACCTTTAGATGCAAGTGGAGAAAAAGTTATTGATATTAATTCACCATTTGATACTGTAAGTGATGTTACTTGGATAGCAAGCAGTGCTGTAACAGTAACAGAAGCTGACGGAATTGGTGGAAGAGATAATGTTATAAAGGCAGAAGGATTAAAAGACAGTAATAATAACACAGTAGGTGTTAAGATTGCTGACAATTTCGCATTCCAGGAAGGCGACGTTATTTCATATAGCTTTGACGTTTATTCAGAAACTGAAATCAACCCGGATATATGGCTTCGAAATCATGGTAGCGGTTTAAGCCCATTCGAGACATTCTTTAGTGGTACAATAGCTACAAATACATGGACAACAGTTGCAAGAACAGTTGAATTTGCAGAACTTGAACTTGGTACAGATTATGACTGGACAACAGTAGGTAACTATGCAATTTACCTACGTCCACGTCAGAATTCAACAGTATATCTTGATAACATCAAGGTAACAGTAACAAGAAAAGTGCCGGATGAACCGGAAGTAACATATACTCCTGGTGATATAAACGATGACACAACAGTAGACGTAAGAGACGTTATCTTCTTAAGACGATTCATCGCAGGCGGTTATGACATTGTAGTAAATGACGCTGCTCTAGATATCGACAGAGACAGTGAGGTAGACGTAAGAGACGTTATCACACTAAGACGTTTCATCGCTGGTGGCTACAATATCGAACTTAAATAACAAACAAAAAACTGACTTCTTATGAAGTCAGTTTTTTTATATTACAACATCAATAAAATCATTTATGGTTAAGGTGTCAGGTGTAACGTTACAGTCAACACACATAACTTTAACACCGCTATCTCTTGCAAACTTAAGAGCTTCAGCAAATTCTTTGTGCATTTCATAATTTGGCTCAAAGTGAGTAACGCCCCGCATTTGCACAATGAAGAATACATAACATGAGAACCCATTTTTCACAGCATCCGAAAGCTCTAAAAGATGCTTAATTCCACGCTCTGTTGGAGCATCAGGAAAACTTGCGACGCCGTCATTTTCAAGGGTAACACCCTTTACTTCGGCAAAAATCTTTTCATTCCCAATCTCCATATAGCAGTCAAAACGGGAATTTTTATAAGTAAATTCAGGGCGTATAAAGTCAGGTTTAAAATAGTCCTTTGCCCATTCGTAAAATACCTTGTTGGGTGCCTGTGAGTCCATATTTATAAGGGTGTCACCTTTATAGACGCATATAAGGTCATATTTGGTTTTTCGGTTGGGGTTATCGCTTTCTTCCAAAAACACGGTAGCACCTGGGACTAAAAGTTCACGGCATCTGCCTGTATTTTTTACGTGGCAAACCTGCATTTGCCCTTCTATATTAACATGAGCAATAAACCTGTTCGGGCGGGAAATGAACTCGCCCTTTACAACTTTTTTATATTTCATACTTTTCTCCAGATTCAAAAAAAGCGGTATAACCGCTTTTAATTTCCAAAATGCTTCCTCATTGCAAGGAATGAAGTATCGCTTATGACGTGTTCCATTCTGCAGGCATCTTCTGTGGCGGTTTTTTCATCAACGCCCAAAGAAACAAGCATCTTTGTAAGAACAGTATGTCGTTCAAAAATCTTGTTCGCCATATCCTTGCCGGCTTGGGTTAAAGAGATATAACCGTCCTTATCAACTTCAATATATCCGTCCTTTTTTAAAAGGCCCACAGCACGGCTGACACTCGGTTTTGAAAAATTCATATGCTCTGCAACGTCAATAGAACGTACTGCCGGCTTGGTGGTACAAAGAACATAAATTGACTCAAGATACATTTCGCCTGATTCTTTCACCGATATATCAACTCCTTACAAATTGTTAATAATATTGTACCATATAAAAAGCAAAAAATCAAGGAACAAAAATTTATAAAACCCTATTGACAAAAAATGCTAAAGATGCTATAATACAGAGTGGTTAGCGATGGCTAACTATTAAAAATGAGATGCAGTTAGCAATGGCTAATTGCAAGGTATCAAGGCGGTGACGAAATGAATTTAAAAGACGCAATAGAAGGCAGGGAGTATGTTATAACTTCTATCAATACAGATGATGAAGAGCTTGATGCATTTTTATTCTCCTTAGGATGCTATAGCGGTGAAAAAATCACAGTAGTTTCGCAGAAAAAAAGCGGATGTACCGTTTCGATAAAGGATGCAAGATACAGTATAGACAATCAGCTTGCAAGAGCAATTTCTATATAAATATTGCTTTTTGTAAGAATGATGTTTATTTTTTGAAAAATAGTTAGCTATGGCTAACTGAATGCTTAAAACACCACGTAGGGAAGCAGGAGGAAATATAATGAAAATAGCATTAGCCGGAAACCCGAACTCGGGAAAAACTACTATGTATAATGCGCTGACCGGCAGAAATGAAAAAGTTGGTAACTGGGCAGGAGTTACTGTTGAGAAGAAGGAGTCAGCGTTAAAACGTGGCTTTGCAAATACAGAAGAAATTACAATAGTTGACCTTCCTGGTGCATATTCAATGTCACCATTTACATCAGAAGAAAGCGTTACCAGTGAATACATAAAAAACGAGAAACCTGATGTTATCATAAATATTGTTGATGCTACAAATTTAAGCAGAAGCTTGTTTTTTACAACACAGCTTTTGGAGCTTGGCATTCCTATGGTGATTGCCTTAAATAAGAGCGACGTAAATGAGAAAAAGCATACTGTTATAAACACAGAACTTTTATCCCAAAAGCTTGGATGCCCTGTAGTTGAAACAATCTCCACTTCTTCTGATGGCTTAAATATAGCAATAGAAGAAGCTAAAAAATGTGCTGGTAAAACCCAAAAAGCACCATATTCAGAAGAAAAAGCCACCCTTTCAAGTAAGAGAGCGGTAGAGGCGGCAGACAGAAAAAGATTTGAATTTGTAAATAAAATCGTAAAAGAAGTTGAAAAAAGAACAGTTTTAACAAAGGACAAAAACCTTGGTGATGATTTGGACGAAATTTTTACAAATAAGTGGTTTGGTATTCCAATTTTTGCCCTTATTATGTTCCTTGTGTTTGACATTTCGCAGTCAACTTTTGGACCGTTTTTGGCAGACACATTAGTTGGATGGATAGAAATCTTCCAGGGATGGGTAGCAGGTCTTGTTGTGAATACTCATCCGCTGCTTCAGTCACTTTTGGTTGATGGTATCATAGGCGGTGTTGGAGCTGTTGTAGGGTTCTTACCGCTTGTAATGGTAATGTACTTCCTTATCGCAATCTTAGAAGACTGCGGATATATGGCAAGAGTTTCGGTTGTTTTGGACCCGATATTTAAAAAGGTTGGTTTATCAGGAAAGTCTGTCATCCCGTTCGTAATCGGAACAGGTTGTGCAATCCCTGGCGTTATGGCTTGCCGTACAATCAAAAACGAGCGTGAAAGACGTGCAACAGCAATGCTTGCACCGTTTATGCCGTGTGGAGCAAAGCTTCCGGTAATCGCCCTTTTTGCAGGCGTATTCTTCGCAGATAGCTCCTGGGTCGGAACGCTTATGTATTTTGCGGGAATAATAATTATCTTCTTTGGAGCTTTGATTATAAACGCAATTACAGGAAACAACAAGAAAAAATCCTACTTCATTATAGAGCTTCCTGAATACAAGATTCCATCACTAAAGCGTGCATTTTTATCAATGTGCTCTCGTGGTTGGTCATACATAGTAAAAGCAGGCACAATCATTCTTGTTTGTAATACAATTGTACAGATTATGCAGGAATTTACCTGGAGCTTCCAGCTTGTAGAAGAGGGAATGGCGGACACATCAATCCTTGCATCAATCGGAAGACCATTTGCGTTCTTACTTATACCTTTGGGCTTTGGCGTATGGCAGATGGCGGCAGCTGCTGTTACAGGCTTTATCGCCAAGGAAAATGTGGTTGGTACTTTAGCTATTTGCTACGGCATAACAAACTTTATCGACACAGAAGCCCTTGAACTTATGGGAGGTAGCGAAGAAGTTGCCGGCGTGTTGGGACTTACAAAGGCAGCAGCCCTTGCTTGCCTGATGTTTAACCTGTTCACACCACCGTGCTTTGCGGCAATTGGTGCTATGAACGCTGAAATTAAGGACAAGAAATGGCTTTTAGGTGGTGTTGGTCTTCAGCTTGCAACAGGGTATACAGTGGCATTTTTCGTATACCAGATTGGTACTCTAATCACAGAAGGAACAGTTGGCACGGGATTCCTTCCTGGTCTTATCGCAGTTCTTTTGATGATGGGATATATCGGCCACCTTATGGCACGAGGCGGAAAAAAGGTTGTGAAATAAACTATGGAAAATATCATTTTAATCCTGATACTGCTTTTGACAGTAGGCGGAGCAACATTCTATATTTATAAAGAAAAAAAGAAAGGACATACCTGTATCGGTTGCCCTTATGCAAAAGAATGTTCTAAAAAATCATGTCAGACAAACAAATAATAAATACCTAAAAAATCGCTCTTTGCTTATTGGCAAGGGCGGTTTTTTAGTGCAAAAAAAACTCACGGCAATTTGCCGTGAGTTATGTAATTAGAATTCGCAGCCGTTATCCTTAATGTGCTGGATTAGTTCATCATAGTCAAGAGTCATAAGACCAACTCTTTCGTCGCCTGCGCCGTATGCAAGGATAAGGTCATTACCCTTCTTAACCATACCTGTAATGAAGATACAAGGAATGTGGAACTTACCAGGCATTTCCCATTCTTCCTTAACTGTGATAAGTCTTTCATCCTTGTGGTAGATAAGTTCAGGGAAATCGTTTTCACGGTCACGAAGTACCATAAAGTTCTGAGTATATCCAACGCCATCGTCCTGCTTGCCGTGGAAGCAAAGTAGCCAGTGCTTATCATCAATTCTAAGTGGTGGAGCTGAAGCGCCGATTCGGTTCATTTCCCATTCATATGTAGGTGGGCAAAGAACAACCTTCTTGTTTTCAGGCTTTACAAAATCATAGAATGTTTCACCTGCTGACCATACCATTGTTGGTAGCTTTTCGTCAAGATATGGGTTCTTGAATGGTTCAACAGGTCTTTCGATCATAATGTACTGCATTTTACCATCAATCATCTGCTTTTCTGGTAGGAAAACGATGTCTCTGTTTTCGCCGAAGTCAGGGTTAGAAAGGTGTGTTAGATAGAAGAACGCATTGTCATAATCTCTTTCCAAAAGCTTGTCAAGATCAACTTCGAAAAGAACAGTTACAGTAGGGTTGTACTGAGCTGCGCTTGTGCCGAATGGGTTGTCATCATTTTTAGCCCATTCAGGAGTCATTCTTGTCATATCGTCTTTCCACCAAAGGTTACCAAGAGGGAATAGACGGCATGCAACTGTTAAGTAGCACTTGTCTTCGATCATAAATAGTCTTGGGTCTTCGATACTACCGTTTGCACAGTTAGCAACTTTCTGACCATACTTATTGATGATGTATACCTTGTCAATATCAGTTTCGCATCTTGGGAAAAGAGCAGGCTTTGATAGGTCAAAATCCCATGTTTCTCCGCCGTCTTCTGAAACACCATATCCAATTGCAATTGGATAGATTGCTTCAGGATCGTCCCAAGCCTTTCCTTCGCTTCCCTTTGTTCTGAAAAGCATAATCATCTTGTCCTTGTACTCAATGATAGCAGGGTTTAGAACTGCCATGTCCATCCAAGGTGCATCCTTTGATGGAGTAAGAACTCTTCTTCTTTCGATTTTCATAATTTTCTCCTTTACTGTGTTTGTTGTAATTATAGAGTGTTTTCTATATTATGTAAACATATTACCATTATGTCCCGAAAAAATCAAGCCTTAGATAAACTTTTTTAAAAATAAATTGAAGAGCAAGAGCTGAGCGAAAATATAACAATGGGCCGGAAAAGTATAAAAATAGTACTATGCGATACATATTGACTAAAAAAAATAGAGAGTCCTAATAAAATATGTGAAATTTGTTAAAAAATTTTGAAATTATGTATTGATTTTGTAATAAATAAATGATATGATGTATTGGCTAAAAGATTGTCTTAGACAATCAATAAGTATGTAATAGAAATCAAAGGAGGAACAAAAATGATTTTTAAGAAAACATTGTGTGCACTACTAGCGTGTATTATGCTTCTTGCAACTATGCCTGTAATGGCAGAAGAAGCACCAATCTACTATGTTGATGCACCAGAAACAGGCGAAGTGTATGACACAAGCGTCTTTGAAGGACATCCTACATATCTATTAGAGGATGACTTCTATATGTCGTATGGTGGTAACATTCCTGATCAGAGCAAGGTTAAGCCTTCAGGTTGGGATATTGACTACCGAGGCGGTTCTTTAACCAAACCTCAGCACTATGATTTAGGTATGGGGCTTTGGGACTTTAGCGAAACAGAACAGATTAGTATGAGCAAAAAGCTTCTTCCTCATAAGAGTGGGAAGATTACTTTTGAAGCCGGATTCACAATGATGATCCAGCCAAAGTCAGGATTAAGCTATGAACTTATGGGCGATGGCAAGGTTGCTGCTCAGTTCATAACAAAGGACGATACTGTTCAGCTTGTTCAGACAAACGGCAGAAACATCAACATTGGCAAGTATGTAATTGATAAAGATTTTGCAATCAAGGCAGAACTTGACCTTGACAGACAGAAGATTAAAGTTTATGCACAGGGTAAGTATGTTGGTGAATTTGATTTTACTGAAAAGTGTGAGCTTATTGACGAAATTTTCGTTTCATCTCCAAAAGAAGGAACAATTGACGTTAAGCTAAAGTTTATCTACCTTTACATCAACTACCTAGTAAATGATGTTTTCATGACAACACCAATCGGTTCAATTTCTGAACCATGGACAGTTGAATCACTAGGTAAGGGTAACGTTTATGCTGAATCAGTAAACTCAGGTGATATCGACGACCGTAACTCACTAAAGGTTGACGACCCATTCACAATTGATAACTCAGTTATCAAGTACTCTTTTGAGCCTCAGTCAAAGAAGCTTACTATGGAAACAAAGTTCATAGTTAAGGAAAATTCAAATAACTTCTTTATTGGTCTTTCATCAAATAACAAGAAAGCAATCGGTATTACAGCAAACAAGAATAACTTCTATACTACAGACGGTAAGGAAATTTACTCAAATTACCTTGACAACTTCTGGTACTATGTACAGATTGACGCAGATATCGAAGCAAAAACTGCTGATATCTACCTAAACTACAGAAAAGTAGCAGAAGGCGTTCCATTTGAAGAAGATGTTAACTTTATCGATGCATACCACGTTGAAACAGGTCTAAAGCAGAAGTCAACATTCTGGATTGACGATATTATGGTTTACCAGGATCTTCCTTTACCTGCTGACTATGTTCCAGAACCAAAGAAAGTTGAATCACCAGATGCAGAACTTTCAATGATGATGTACTCAATGTGGCGTGAAGGTAACCACTACGGTTGGGATAGAATCAGCCCATATGAAGACAGAGAACCTTATATGGGTTGGTATACAGAAGGTAGCACAGAAGTTGCTGACTGGGAAATCAAGTGGCTTGTTGAACACGGCTTTGATTATCAGGTATATCCATGGGCACGTGACAACGGTAACCAGAACAACCCAATTAAGAATGTACAGAGATATCATGCTATGGACGGCTTCATGAGAGCTGAATATAACCACATGATGAAGTTCGCTATTATGCACTCATATATGTACAACGATACATTGGGTGGTCTTGATGACTACAAGAATAACGTAATCCCTTACTGGATTGAATACTACTTCAAGAATCCAAGCTATATGTTGATTGACAATAAGCCGGTAGTTTACTACTACACATGGTCAAACCTAATGACAGTATTTGGCGGTCTTGAAGGAATCAAGGAAGCATTCTCAGCGCTTGACCAGGCATGTAAGGATGCAGGCTTTGACGGCGTAGCAATCGTTGGTGACGCATCTGGTGACTGGGCACAAGTTGGTGCAACTCATGGTTTCGTTTACACATCAGGACATAAGGCAAGTTCTTACGCACAGATGTCAAACGTTATCAATACACGTCTTGATAACCAGAATCTATCATATATTCCATCAGTACCAATGGGCTGGAGTACAGAACCTTGGGTAATTGGTGAAGGTGGTAAGTTCTCAACACCTGAAACAGTTGGTAATCTTACTAAGTTCTCTATTGATAAGATGAACCAGATGGAAGCTGAAGGCAAGAACCCTTCAAAGCATCTGATCTATACATGTTGGAATGAATGGGGTGAAGGTCACTTCTTCTGTCCATCAACAGCATATGGCTTTGGATATCTACAGGAAATTAGAAATGCTGCAACAAATGCAGGATATAACCCTGTAGAAGAAGTTCCAACAGAAAGAGCTAAAGCAAGACTTGAAGTTCTTTATCCGCCTGAAAGACAGGCACTTAAGATGCTAAACGAAGTTCAAAGAGATCCTACAGACGATGAAGTATATGTAGTAAAGGGCTGGTACTTCAACAATCCTGATGACTTCGCAGAATGGAAGATTGAAAAGGATATTGCATACATCAAGAACGAAGATGGTAAGCTTATTGGTAAGTCAAACGCAAACGACCCAAGTATCATCAACGAAGGAATTTCAATTCCGCTTGATAACGTAGCAGGTATCAGATCAAACTTCTGGGTTGACGGTGGTGGTGTTGGTATGTTTATCTACCATACTGACCTTGAAGCTAACTATGGTGCCGGTAAGAGATTTGACGCAAAGATTACAGGTGACGGATATACAACCTACTTTGCACCTCCAACAAACGCTGAAAAGCTTAATGGTGCAACAATGATCGGTCTACGTTTTGACCCGGATGACGGCTTGTTCAGAGATTTCGGTGATTGGGGTATGGAATACATCGAAGTTCTTGCTTGGAAGACACCAAGAGTTAACTATTACATAAATAACGTACTTCTAAATACAATTTGTCCTCCTGAAACAAAGGACGGCGTAATGTATATGACAGCATACAGATTGCTTGAAACATTTGATTGTGATGTAAACTATGTTGGAACAACACAGACATTTACAATTAAGAAGGACGATAAGGAAGTTATCTTAACAGGCGGAAGCAACATTGCTAAGATCAACGGTGTTGATACAGTAATGCCGGGAACAGCATACTACAATAACGGACATTTTATGGTTCCGATGAATTATATCTGTGACCTGTTTGGATTTAAGATAACCACTCAAATGGTAAAAGAAGAAGTTGTTGAAAAGATTCCATATCAGTATGAGTTCAACAAAGATGGTGATTTGGAAGGCTGGAGTAAAGCAGGCGTTGCGTTTGCTACTGTTAAGGACGGCGCAGTTTACATGAAGAGTGTAAGTACTGACCCGATTATCCAGTTCCACAACATCAACCTCCCTGCTGATAAGTATAAGAATAAGGTTACAATTCGTATGAAGAACTTGACAGGTGCTTCAAACCTAATCCTTTACTTCTTGACAGATACAGAACCTGAATACGGTGCAGTAGGTAACCCAAGAAGACTTGAAGTTCCTACAACTGCTACAGAAGATTGGGTTGAGTATACATTCGATATGTCAGAAAACCCATCATGGAAGGGTACAATCAAACTACTAAGAATTGACCCATCAAGTAAAATGGGTGATATCTACATCGACTACATCAGAGTTGAGTAGTAACAAATCAGTTTATCTTTTCTGATAAATAATAAGATCCCGTATCGCAGTTAGCGATGCGGGATTTTTTGTATAAAAAAAACTATAGAATTTAAGAATAAAAAAATAGCATTTATACAATTAAATGGATTTTTTCGTATTGCTTTTGGTGTAAATAAATGGTACAATATTATTAACATAGCATATAGGAATATGCTAAATAAAAGTAGGAGGGACTTTTATGAATTTTAAGAAAATTTTATGTGCAGTAATGGCGTGTATAATGATTATTGGAATCATGCCTGTTATGGCAGAAGTAATGGTTATTTCACCTGCACCATCTATGAGCGATTCGGTATATTATACTGATGTTTTTGAGGGTAATCCGACCTATCTTATGGATGACCCGTTCCAGGGCTCTAACGGTCAAAGCCCAGACGGAAAAGTGAGACCATCAGGATGGGATGTTGATTACCGAGGCGGAAACATTGCCAAGATAGGAAGAGGTCTTGCATTTTATGACACAAACGAAGCTGAAAGCCTGAGTATGAGCAAGAAAATTCTTCCTCATAAAGACGGCAAGGTTACTTTGGAAACTGCATTTAAGTTAGTTGACCAGAAAAATTCAAAAGTTACTTTTGACCTTGCAGGCGGAGAAAGATCAGCAGCTCGCTTTGAAATCGAAGGGGATAGCGTTTATCTTATTCAGCCTGATGGAAGAACAGCTATCGGACAGCTTTTTGCGGATAAAGATTTCACATTAAAAGCCATTCTTGATATGAATGCAGATAAGATTGAAATCTATGCTTACGGTAAGTTCGTTGGCGAGTTTGCTTTCTCTGAAGCTTGTGATGTTTTGGAACAGGTAAAAATTGACACAGGCGTTGCGGGAACAGCAACATTTGAATTAAGATTTGTAATTTTATACATAAACTATCTTGTTAATGAGCGCTTTATGACAGCTTCAGGTGAAGCACTACCTGATGGATGGGTAGAAACACAGGGCGCAGGAATGGCAAGCATTTATAAAATCAACTCAGGAAACATTGATGACCAGAACTCTATAAAGATTGACGATAAATATGATTTCAAGAAATCTGTAGTAAAACGTGAATTTCCTGCACAAACCAAAAAGATGGTTGGTGAAGTGAGATTTATTGCAGATCCAAAGGCAACAGGATTTTCATTTGCACTTAACTCAGGAAATACCTTTGCAATAAAGGTGACTGCAAGAAATCACGGTTTCCACACAACAAACAGTCAGACAATTTACAATAAGTACCTTGACAATGTTTGGTACTATTTAAAGTTTGTGGCCGATGTTGAAACACAAACTGCAGATATTTACTTAAACTATAAGTTAGTAGCAGAAGGTGTGCCTTTTGCAAATAAGGTAAAATCAATTGATAATATTTCTGTTGAAACAGGACGTAAGGAAAAAACAGAGCTTTTATTTGATGATATTTTAGTTTACGAAAAGCTTCCATTACCTCAAGACTATGTTCCAACACCTGAACCTGTTGAATCAGAGGGCGCTGACCTTGGTATGCTTATGTATTCATTGTGGCATGAGGGTATCCACTATGGTTGGGATAGAATCAGCCCTTACGAAAACAGAAAGCCATACACAGGCTGGTACACAGAGGGAAGTCCTGAAGTTGCAGACTGGGATACAAAGTGGTTGGTTGAACACGGCTTTGATTATCAGGTGTTTACTTGGTCAAGAGAAAATGCCAATGCAAACCTACCTGTTAAGACAACACAAAGACATTATGCACTTATGGATGGTTACCTAAACGGTGAATACAGTCACATGATGAAGTATGCACTGCTTTGGTCATACATCTTTAAGAATGACACATTGGGCGGAGTTGAAGACTTTAAAGAAAACGTAGTTCCTTACTGGCTTGAATACCACTTCAAAGACCCAAGATATATGCTTGTTGACAATAAGCCAATTATCTATATTTACACATGGAAGTATATGGAAAGCGTATTCGGAACACCTGACGTTGTAAAGCAAGCGTTTGACTACCTTGACCAGGCTTGTAAGGATGCAGGTTTTGACGGCGTGGTTATCGTGGGTGACGGAACAGGTGCTTGGAAAGAGTCAGGCGCAACATACGAATTTACTTACACAACAGGCCACAAGGCAAGTGCTGTTGACACAATGAAGGACACAATAGCTAAGAGAATAGACGGTTCAGTTATCGGATACGTTCCAAGTATCGCTATGGGATGGAGTACTGAACCTTGGATAGCAGGTGAAGCAGGAAACTTTGCATCGTCTGAAACAATTGGCGAACTTACAAAGTTCTCAATCGAACAGTTTGACAGAATGGAAGCTGAAGGAAAAGATGTTCCAAGACAGATTATTTATACTTGCTGGAACGAATTTGGTGAAGGTCACTTCTTCTGCCCATCAACAGCAAACGGCTTTGGATATCTTGACGCAGTAAGAGCAAATGCAACAAACGCAGAGCCTTGCAACGTTGATATGGTTCCTACAGATAGAGCTAAAGCAAGACTTCAGGTGCTATATCCACCGGAACGTCAGGCACTTAAGATTATGAACGAAGTATCTAAAGAGCCTGACCCTGAAGATGTATATGTATTAAAGGGTTGGTATTTTGATAACCCTGAAGACTATGCCCAGTGGTCAATCTATAAGGAAATTGAATATATCAAGAACGAAGACGGAAAACTTATCGGTAAGTCAAATAACGTTGACCCACGTATTGCAAACGAAAACATAGCAATTCCACTTGATAATGTAGCAGGTATCAGATCAAGCCTGTGGGTAGACGGTGGTTCGGTTGGTATGTTTATCTACAGAACTGATTCAGAACCGAATTACGGTAGCGGAAAGAGATTTGACGCAAAACTGACAGGCCAGGGATATACAGAATACTTCGCAGCACCGACAAACATATCAAAGTGTAAGGGTATAATGACAGGACTGTTCTTTGACCCGGATGACTATCTATATCGTGACTTTGGTGATTTTGGTCTTGAATATATCGAAATTCTTGCATGGAAGACACCAAGAGTTAACTACTACCTTGACGGATTCTTGATTAATGACCTATGTCCTCCAAAGGACAAGGACGGAGTTAGCTATATGTCAGCGTTCAGAACACTTGAAGCGGTAGATGCTGACTCAACATGGGATAATAAAACAAAGACATTTACAGCAAAGAAAAACGGCAAGACAATCATAATGAAGGACGGTAGCAATATTGCAAACATCAACGGTGTTGATACAGAGATGCCGGGTGCTTCATATTATAACGATGGTCACTTTATGGTACCAATTTACTTCATTTGTAACGAGCTTGGTATTACAGTAACAAACGAGCCACCGGTTGTTGATACATCAAACAGAATACCTAACGAGTACGAATTTGATACAAACGGTGATTATGAAGGTTGGAAAACCATTGGAGTTAGCCATTCTCAGGTTAAGGACGGCGAAGTTACAATGGTAAGTTCAGGAAACGACCCTATCATTCAGCTTAATGAAACATCACTTGATTCATCAGAATACCGCTATGTAAAGGTTCGCATGAAGAATATGACAGGCGCAACAACAGCTATGATGTACTTCATTACCGAAACAGAAACAGGTTGGGGTGGCGGAAAGAGAGTTGACGCTACTGTAACAGACACAACTGAATACACAGAATATGTATTCGATATGTCAATATGCGATAAGTGGACAGGAAAGGTTACAGGTCTGAGATTTGACCCAACAACAATTCCTGGAAACACATATATTGACTATATAAGAGTTACAAAAGAACCATAAAATTTTAAATCTCCATACCACGTGGTATGGAGATTTTTTTCTTAACATAAAAAGCTGATTTTGTATAAAAAAATAAGTTTTGTCTATTGCTTTTAAGAAAAATAAGTGGTATTATAATATATGGAATATCCCATAAAATGGGTGATGTTTTGAAAACACATAAAAAGGAGAAAATCTTATGAAACTAGGTGTAGTAGTAAAACTTGATGATGCAAACATTGATGCACGTTTTAAGCAGGTTAAAGACTATGGTTTTGACTGCTGTCAGGTAGTTGCGTGGAAGTTTGAACTTTTCACAGACGAAATTGCTGAAATGATTATTGAAGCATCAAAAAAATACGGAATCACAATCTCAACTTTCTGGTGTGGTTGGAGTGGTCCAAGAGTTTGGGACTTTATGGAAGGACCTGTAACACTTGGTCTTGTTCCAATGGATTACAGAAACGAAAGAATTAAGGACCTTAAAAAAGGTTCTGATTTTGCAAAGAAAATTGGTGTTAAGAACGTAGCAACACACGTTGGATTCCTTCCTGAAATGCCAAATACAATGGAATATCATTCACTTGTTTGTGCAATCCGTGAAGTTGCACAGTACTGCAAGGATAATGAACAGAACTTCCTGTTCGAAACAGGTCAGGAAACACCTGTAACACTACTTAGAACAATTCAGGACATTGGTCTTGATAACTTGGGCATTAATTTAGACCCTGCAAACCTTATCCTTTACGGAAAGGCAAATCCTGTTGACGCTCTTGACGTTTTTGGTAAGTACGTTATGGACGTTCACGCAAAAGACGGTATTTACCCTGTTGACGGAAAAGAACTTGGCGAAGAAAAGAAGATTGGCGATGGTAAGGTTAACTTTGAAAAGCTTATCCCACGCCTAAAGGAAGTTGGTTATGATAAGACTCTTATCATTGAAAGAGAAATCAGCGGTGACCAGCAGATTGAAGATATTAAAAACGCTAAAATTTTATTGGAGGGCTTAATATGATTAGAGTAGGTTTAGTCGGAATCGGCGGAATGGGTAAGGTGCACTTCAATGCATACAAAAATGTTGAAGATGCAAAAGTTGTTGCCGTAGCTGATATCAGATGTGAAATGGCAAAGGAAAAGGTAGAAGACGATAGCATTAAAATCTATTCTACTATGGAAGAAATGCTTGCAAATGAAGAACTTGATATGGTAGATATCTGTACACCAAGTTATCTTCACGCAGAACTTACAATTAAGGCTCTAAACAGCGGACTTCACGTACTATGTGAAAAGCCAATGAGTAATACATATGCTGAAACAATCGCTATGAAGGAAGCGGCTGAAAAGTCAGGTAAGTTCCTTATGGTAGCTCATGTTGTAAGATTTATGTACGCTTATGAATACCTAAAGAGCGTAGTAGAATCAGGCGAACTTGGTAAGGTTGTTCACATTGATATGAGAAGATCTTCTACAATTCCAAGCTGGAGCTGGGAAGACTGGATGCGTGACCTTGCAAAGAGTGGTGGTACTCCATACGACCTATCAATTCACGATATTGACTATGTTCAGTCTGTTTTTGGTGAACCTAAAAAGGTTTCAGGCGTTTACCGTAAACTTGCTGGTAACAGTGACTGTGTTGTATCTCACTTCATCTATGATGATTTCGATATCACAATGTCTGCAGGTTGGTATAACTGTACTTTTGCATTCCGTGATGAATACCTTGCACTATTTGAAAATGGCTACGTTGAAAACGTTGGTGGCGTAGTTACAAAAAATGGTGAAGAAGTTAAGTTCGCATCAGGCGCAGAAGACGTATCAGATGCAGGTATCAACATTAAGTCTGGTAGCGGATACGAAGCTGAAATCAGATACTTTGTTGACTGTGTTAAGAACAACATTAAGCCTGACCGCGTAACAATCGAAAGCTCACAGGCAAGCGTTGCACTTGTTGATAAGATTATTGAAAGCGCAATCATCAATAAGGAAAACGGCCAGTTCTAAATAACAATTAGAAAAAAATGCACCCTGAAATGATATTTCGGGGTGTTTTTTTGTGCCAACTCTTGCGGATATCCGCAGGGTTTTTAATTTGTCCTATATGTCACGCTAGAGTGTGTTATCATCAGTATGGGAGATGTGAAAAGTGGGTGATATCGGTGTGAAAAGATAGTCTGAAAAGTAAAATGAAAAAGGAGGAAAAAGATGGAACTAAATTTTAAAATCCAGAAAGATAAGCTGATTGCAGGAAGTGTTCTTGAGGGAAATTCGGGAAATGTAAATACTTATGTATGCAACTTTGAAATTCTGGATAATAAAGATTATATGTGGCTTTGCGTATTTAAAAAAGGCGATACAGCATACAAACAGGTAATCAAGCAAGGCAAATGCGTTATCCCAAAAGAAGTTCTGGAAAATCAGGGAGATATCAAAATTGGTTGTTATGGAGTATGGGATAATGCTCGTGTAAGTACAAACTGGCTTACTTTTAATGTGAAGGATGGTGCATATAGCCAAGCTACTGCGCCCGAAGAACCAACACCTGATGTGTGGGAAGAACTTGTTATGAATTCTCTTCCGTATATAGGCGAAACAGGAAACTGGTATGTGTATGATATGAAGAAAAAAGAGCATGTAGACAGCGGCAAGCCTTCGGATAGCAGAGCAGGAGAAAAATGGGAATTATTACAAAGCAAGGAGGTCGCCGAGGAGGATGGTGAACTGTCCAATTTGATAATTACTTTCCCTGAAGGCTATAGAGAATTTGTTGTATTTCTTGATAAAAAAGAATCTACAGCCACAAACAATACAGTAATATATCCTAGTTGTATAAATGACAAGGACAAATCAGTTGATTTTCCTTTTTGGGATTTTTACGAAGGAAAAAATCCAATTTTATTTTCAATAAATTTTTCATCAATGATGTTGTCTGAAAATAATGCTCTTAAAATGGAAGGTATCTGTGATAATGTTTCCTTTTTGGGTAAACATAAATACTCAAGGACAAGCGGTTGGATAGAGGGTTATAAAAGATGGAAAGGGGTAAGATTTTCAACAAGATTACCTCTTGGTAGTAAATATAGAGTTTGGGGGTATAAAGAATGAAAATATGCATTGACGGAATTGTAAGAGAAATGACACCTGACGAAATTACCGAAATGCAAGCACAAGAAGAACAAGTGCGGGCGGAGTATTGGTCAACTGTTGGCTATGGTGAGGCAATCAATGCTGAAATTCGCAAACGATATACCCAAAGTCAGGAGTTTGCAATTTTAAGGCAGAAAGATGAAAAGCCCGATGAGTTTAAGGCGTATTACGAGTACTGCGAAGAGTGTAAAAAACAGGTAAAAGAACTATTTAAAACAAGGAGTGATGCATATGGCAGTTAAAGAATATTCAAGAAAAAAACAAGGAAGCATCAAGCTGTCGGCAAACTTTCTTGTAAAAGAGTTTGCCTGTAAAGACGGAAGCGACAAAATTCTGATCGACACAGAGCTTGTGTTGTTGCTCCAAAAAATAAGAGACCATTTTGGAAAACCTGTAACCATAAATTCTGCATAC
>JAZOOY010000007.1:0-20288 GCA_045655325.1 Clostridia bacterium | reverse complement strand
TCTCACCTTTTCAACCGACATACCAAGCTCTTTTGCAAGCTCCTCATGAGTTGGTTCTCTACCAAGCTCCTGAACAAGCTGTCTTGATACTCTGACAAGTTTATTGATTGTTTCTACCATATGCACAGGAATACGGATAGTTCTCGCCTGATCTGCAATAGCTCTTGTGATTGCTTGTCTTATCCACCATGTCGCATATGTGCTGAACTTAAAGCCTTTTGAATAGTCAAACTTATCAACAGCTTTAATAAGACCGAGATTTCCTTCCTGGATAAGGTCTAAGAACATCATACCTCTTCCCACATATCGCTTAGCAATACTTACAACAAGACGGAGGTTTGCTTCGGCAAGCTTCTTTTTAGCTTCTTCATCACCCTCTGCCATTCGATTTGCAAGCTCGGTTTCTTCTTCCGCTCCCAAAAGGTCTACCTTACCGATTTCTTTAAGGTACATTTTAACGTGGTCATCAATGCTGATTCCTTCAGGAACAGATAGGTCTTCAAGTTCTTCCTGAGAAACTTCAATTTCTTCAAGTTCCTTGTCCAAATCTTCAACGATTTCAATTCCTTCTTTTTCAAGCATATCAAACACTGTTTCAAGTTCTTCTGGAGTAAGCTCCGTATCCTGAAAGAATTGATTGATATCGTTGTGAGTTAAAAGTTCCTTTGCTTTACCTTTTTCGATAAGGTCTTTTACTATTTGTTTCTTGTTTTCTAATTCTGACATTTACTTATTCCCTTCCAATTCAAGTCTTAAAGTTAAAAGCTCCTTAACCTTAATGACGTCGTTTTCGTTTGTTGCTTTTTCAAGCAGAGTAGAAATCTTTTCTATCTTTATGCTGTTTACAAGTTGTTTTAAGGTATTATCCTCATCTTTATATGTTTCTATGTTACAGAAGATTTGTGACACAAAGTCGGCATCCTTTTCACTAAACTTATTTATAATAATCGGAGGATCTATTGTTTCTCCTGTTTCATAGCAATTATAAATTATTTCTGCAAGCTCTCTTACAGGACCTTCTGAATAATCAGATACTGAAAATTCTTCTTTTACAATCTGATATGCTTTCTTGCTGTCAAAAATAAGTCCTAGAAGCCTTTTTTCTGCATTAACAATCTTACTATCCAGTTGAGTGCTATTCTCTTTAGAAGGCATTTTCACCGGTCTTACAGGATTTGTTCCGGTTTTATCATTTGAGCGTATTTTCTTAAGCTCTGCATATATTGCCTCTTTGCTTATTTCTGTCTCATCGGAAATCTTTTTCACATAAGCATCAATTTCGACTGCACTTTTTACTCCCGCCAAAACTTCAGCCGCTTTGTGAATGAACATGATCTTTCCGTCCGGGTTATCAGTATCGTATTGTGATTTTAAAGTGCCCAGAAGATACTCCGTAGACGGCAAGGCGTCTTTAATCGCCTTTCTGAATAGCTCAATTCCGTTACTTTTTATGTATTCATCAGGGTCTTTAGCACCTTTTAGCTTCATCACACGGCATCTGCCACCTACTGAATTAATAATCTCAATACCACGTTTGGTTGCAGCTTGTCCTGCTTCGTCACTATCGTAACAAAGGATTATTTCTCCTGAATATTTCATCAAAAGCTTGGCCTGATTCTCCGTAAGTGCTGTACCCAAAGTTGCTACTATATTTGTAACTCCCGCTTGGAATACAGATATTACATCCATATACCCTTCGCACAAAATGCATTGCGCAGCGGAATCTTTTTTTGCAAGATTTAGTGAGAAAAGGTTTTTACCCTTATTGAACACAGGCGTTTCTGCCGAGTTTAAGTATTTCGGAGGCTTGTACCCGTCCTTTTCTACTGCATTTATGATTCTTCCACCGAACGCAATTACATTTCCTCGTAAATCTATTATCGGGAACATTACTCTTCCACGGAATTTATCATAGATTTTATCGTTTTTAGTAACACACAAACCCGCTTCTAAAAGTTCATCATCAGAAAAACCAAGCTTGTTCATGTGCTTTTTTAAGTAGTCAAAACTATCCGGTGCATATCCAAGCCCGTATTTTCTAATGGTAGAAGGTGAAATCTTTCGGTCTTTGAAATATTCAAGTCCAACCTTTCCTTCTTCTTTCGTTGTAAGAGTTTCAAAGTACAGCCTTGCTGCAGCTTTATTCATAGAATAAATTTGCTTTTTCTTTTGGTAAGCCTTGTCGTCTGCTATATTATCTTCGTCAGGAAGTATTATTCCGGCACGGTCCGCCATAAGCTTTAGTGCTTCAACAAAATCAAGTCCTTCCGACCTCATTACGAACTGAACAAGGTTTCCGCCTGCACCGCATCCAAAGCAGTGGAAAAGCTGTTTCTCCTGGTTTACATGGAAAGAAGGAGATTTTTCTTTATGGAACGGACACAAACCTGTATAGTCACGACCATTTTTTCTAAGCTTTACGTATTGAGATACATAATCAACAATATCATTTTGCGAAAATATCTCATTCACAAGCTCATCCGAGTATCTTGGCATAAAAATCTCCTTTCCTTTAATATTTTAAGTCACCATATTATCTATTCGACATTTAAGTTAAAAAATCCTTTATTTTCATATGTAATTTTACCTATTAAATTAAAAATATACTATTTTAAGTATTCCATGATGGCTTTTGCCATATTTTCGCACTGTTTTATGGCATATTCGTCCTCACTTGCAGGTCTTTGGGCAGAAACTCCAAAGTGTCCCATAAGTTCAGAACTCGAATTGCCAACGATGTTCATTCCAAGCACCAAACTGCAGGATTGAATCTGCTCAACTGTTCGCTCTTGTCCGCCATATTTAGTAGCACCAACGCTTACTGCCGCCATAGGTTTTCCAAGCCATCTTTTTTCGCCACGAACGGCACGAGTTTTATCAAAAAATGTTTTAAGCTGACCGGACATTCCTCCGAAATATACAGGTGATGCAAAAATAACAAAATCCGCCTTCTCTACCTTTTCATAAAGCTCTTCAAGTTCTGTTCCTTTATAGCAAGTTTTATTGCAAGGATTAGAGCAAACTACACAGAACGGCCATTTTGCAGAGTTTACCGCCTTATTAACATTTACAATCTCAGTATCCGCTCCTTCAATTTTTGAAAGTATCTCCTTTAACAGAAATGCACAATTTCCATCTTCATTTGGACTTCCGTTAACTGCAAGAATATACATTTAAAATATCTCTCCTTTAAATCTAATAATTTAACGAAAGAGGACCCGCCATATTACGGGTCCCCGCCGCCAGCGAAAGCAATCATTCTATCGATTCAATGATTGCATAATCTCCATCCTTTCTTTTGTACACAACATTCATTTCGTCAGTTTCTTCATTTTTAAATACGAAGAAGTTGTGTCCTAAAAGATTCATCTGAAGTACGGCTTCTTCGGAACTCATCGGTTTTACCTGGAAACGTTTTTTCTTTACAATTTTAAATTCCAAGTCGCCATCTTCTGTATAGTCATCACCACTTAGAAGTTTTGCATCATCAAAAGCTTCTCTGCGTGTTTTCTTTTCCAGCTTTGTCTTGTTTTTTCTTATCTGTCTTTCGATCAAATCCACAACTTTATCTGTTGCAGTAAATACGTCGTTATCTGTCACCTCCGCACGGAAAATAATTCCTTCTGCATATATAGTAGCTTCGATATATTCTTTATCTTTTACAGTTCCAATGACAATTCTTGCCTCCGGTTCCTGCTTAAAGAATTTATCGAGCTTGCCGATCTTTTTGTTGATGTACTCCGAGTTCTTTTCGTTTACAGTAATTTTTCTTCCAATGATGTTAAATTTCATACACTCATCTCCCTCTGTACTTCGTTAAGGATATTTTCTATCCTTACATAATATATACCCAAAATTGACGACGATAAACATTTATATTGAAAATTTTAGTAAAAAGGTATATAATAAAAACGTATGAAAGGAGATACAAAAATATGGCACTCTCTCTATTGATTGTTTTGACTTTTGTCTTTTTTGGAGTTTATATATTTGATTACTATACTACGGTAAAATTACCGAAAAATAACAAGAAACAAAATCTTAGTATTTTTATCATTTCGGCATTTTTAGTCCGTATTATTTTTGCACTATTTTTCAAAGGCCACGAAACGGATATGTCCTGTTTTAATGCATGGTCCGGAATGCTTAAAGCAAACGGACTTGCTGAATTTTATGTTTCCGGTTCATTTACTGACTATCCGCCTGGATATATGTACATTCTTTATCTTTTAGGATTCGTAAAAGATATTTTTGGCGGGGATATTATTTTAACATATACGATATTAAAGCTTCCTGCTATTATATCTGACATTCTTTTAGGTCTTTGTGCCTATAAAGTTTGCGAAAAGTACGGTCAGGAAAAGCTTAAGTATTTGCTATTTTCATTCTTCGCCTTTAATCCGGTAAGTATATTGAACAGCGCAATCTGGGGTCAGGTAGACTCAGTATTCACCTTGTTTGTAGTTATTATGTTGATGGCACTTACCGAGGGTAAGATGCTAATTTCATACTTCCTGTTCGGAATTGCAATTTTTATAAAACCGCAAGCACTTTTCTATGCTCCGGTTCTGTTCTATGGAATACTTGATAATGTTATTTTAAACGACTTCTCATGGAAAAAGTTCAGCAAGAACTTAATTGGTGGCCTTTGCGCTATAGGGCTTGTTTTCCTTTTGGCACTACCTTTTGGAATTGATAATGTTATCTCACAATATATTGCCACCCTTGGCTCGTATAATTACGCTACGGTAAACGCATACAATTTATGGGCAGCACTTGGTATGAACTGGTCACCTGTAAATGGCGGTATCAGTGCTTTAGGCTATATCTTCATTATACTTATTGTTATTGCATCTTGGATACTATTCTTCTCAAAAAAAGAGAAAAACAAATATTTCTTGACTTCAGCATTTATATGCCTCAGCGTATTTATGCTATCAGTTAAGATGCACGAAAGATACGCCTTCCCTGTTTTGGCACTTCTTTTATGTTCATATGCAATATCATCAAAGAAGAAAGAAATGTTTTTTTACATCGGAATTTCTGCACTTCAATTTGTAAATATGTATCATGTTCTTTTCTGTTATACTCCAAAGACAGCCTTTGATACTTTTAATGTTGCAGTTTGTGTTATAACAGGAATCTTATCAGTTTTGACCTTAATATTCTTTATTAAGTATCTTTTTAAAGGCAGTATAAAGTTAACTCCTGCAAAAGAACCTTGCGAAATTAAAAGTGATACTAAACTTTGCAAAAAAGACTTTATTTTAATGGCGATTATTACAGCGGTTTACTTATCTGTTGCTTTATATAATTTAGGTGATATGAAAGCGCCACAGACTTTTGAAATCGTAGATAACAATTCCGCTATAGTATTGGAACTTCCTGAAGAAACCCGCATTTCTAATATGGATATTTATCTTGGTCCTCAAAATCTTGACAGTTCCAAAACATTGAATGTTAGTTTTTATAAAGGCGACGGCACGCTGTCTTACGCCCAGGCATTAACAGAAGGTAGTGTTTTCTATTGGAATGATTATGATGTATCAGCCCTTGCTAAAAGTATTAAAATTACATCTTCAAAAGGTATTCATATAGGTGAAATAGCAATTTCGAATAGTATTGGTGAGAGGATTTATCCCGAAACCGCATCACTTTGCATTATAGATGAGCAAGAACTTGTGCCAAGTTCTGCAAACTACCGAAACAGCACATATTTTGACGAAATTTATCACGCCAGAACAGCCTACGAGCTTATACACGAACTTCCTGTATATGAATGGACCCATCCGCCGCTTGGAAAAACGTTTATATCTCTTGGTGTAAACTTATTCGGTATGACACCTTTTGGCTGGCGAATAATTGGTACTCTTTTCGGAATTTTGATGGTTCCTATTCTATATATCTTCACAAAGAAGATGTTTGGGATTACTTGGATAAGTGCATTATCTACCGTTGTGTTCTCATTTGATTTTATGCACTTTACTCAATCAAGAATTGCTACAATAGATGTATATGTCACTTTCTTTATAATGCTTATGTATCTGTTTATGTATAAATACGTAAACGAAAATCTAGGCAAAAAACCACTAAAAAATACGCTTGTACCTCTCGGTCTTTCTGGTCTATTTATGGGATTTGGTGTTGCTTCTAAATGGACAGGTGTATACGCAGGAGCGGGACTTGCAGTTATTTTCTTCTCCAGCCTTTATTCAAAGTATAAAGACGGAGCGATTACTAAAAAAGATATTTTGAAAACTGTATATTTCTGTTTAGGCGCATTTGTTATTGTACCTGTTTTGATATATGCCCTATCATACATTCCGTTTGTTCGTGCAAATGACGGCGGATTTTATGATATTATTCAAAATCAGATTGATATGTTTGCATACCACGGAAATACTGTAGTTTCATCTACACACCCGTATTCATCCCAGTGGTATAAATGGATTGTAAACTACCGACCTATCTGGTATTATTCAGGAACAAATGGTGAACTTTCGGAAAATATTAGTGCCTTTGGTAATCCTATTGTTTGGATATCAGGACTTTTTGCATTTTTCTACTGTGTATATGACGCTATTAAAAATCGTAATAAAAATGCCACTTTTTTAGTGATAGCATACCTTGCACAGCTTTTACCGTGGACTTTTGTTACAAGAATAACATTTATTTACCACTACTTCCCTTGCGTACCATTTTTGGTGCTTATGATTGCACATTTTGTGCACAGAATGTATCAGAAAAACAACAGGGCTAAATTGTATTTTATTGTATTCACAATAATTTCCGTGGCACTATTTATAATGTTCTATCCTGCAATTTCAGGATTCCCTGTGGATGGTGATTACGTACGCGAATTTTTAAGATGGCTTCCATCCTGGCAACTTATTGGATAAAAATACAATATACAAAAAAATAATGTATAAATACTGAATTTTGTTTATATTTTTAATTGCAAAAAATGTTATATTATGGTACAATTAAAAGGAATTTTTTTAAAGGAGAAAAACTATGGCAGAAAAAATTAAAATGATAACACCGCTTGTCGAGATGAACGGCGACGAAATGACCAGAATTATCTGGAAGATGATTAAGGATATTCTTATTCTTCCTTATGTTGATTTAAAGAGTGAATACTACGATTTAGGTCTTGAATACAGAAACGAAACAAACGACCAGGTTACTATTGATTCAGCTGAAGCTACAAAGAAGTACGGCGTAGCTGTAAAGTGTGCTACAATCACACCAAACGCTGCAAGAATGGACGAATATGACCTTAAGGAAATGTGGAAGTCACCTAACGGAACTATCCGTGCAATTTTGGATGGTACAGTTTTCCGTGCACCAATCATTGTAAAGGGTATCACTCCATACATCCCTAACTGGACAAAGCCTATCACTATTGCCCGTCACGCTTACGGTGATGTTTATAAGAACACTGAAATGCAAGTTAAAAAGGGTTCAAAGTGCGAACTTGTGGCAACTGACGAAAACGGAAATGAAGTTCGTGAGTTAATCTATGATTTTGCAGATTCTGACGGCATCATTCAGGGTCTTCATAACAAGGACAACTCTATTGCAAGTTTTGCTAAATGTTGCTTTAACTATGCTCTTGATACAAAGCAGGACATCTGGTTTGCAACAAAGGATACTATTTCTAAAAAGTATGACCACCACTTCAAAGATATCTTTGCTGAAATTTATGAAAATGAATACAAAGAAAAGTTTGAAGCTGCAGGTATTGAGTACTTCTATACTCTAATTGATGACGCTGTTGCAAGAGTTGTACGTTCAGAAGGAGGATACATCTGGGCTTGTAAGAACTACGATGGCGACGTTATGAGTGACATGGTTGCTACAGCTTACGGTAGCCTTGCTATGATGACATCAGTACTTGTTTCTCCTGACGGAATTTATGAGTACGAAGCTGCTCACGGCACAGTTCAGAGACACTACTACAAGCACCTAAAGGGCGAACCAACATCTACAAACAGTGTTGCTACACTATTTGCTTGGACAGGAGCACTTAGAAAACGTGGAGAACTTGACAATCTACCTGAACTTGTTAAATTTGCAAACAACCTTGAAAAAGCTACTATTGACACTATCGAAAGTGGCGTTATGACAGGCGACCTTGCACTTCTATCTACTCTTCCAAACATCAAAAAGGTTGGAACTGAAGAATTCCTACTTGAAGTAAACGAAACTCTAAAGAAGTTAATGTAATTATGGAAAGATTTGAACGAAGCCGACTTTTGCTTGGCGATGATGCACTTTTAAAGCTTAAAAATGCAAAAGTTATCGTCTTTGGCGTTGGCGGTGTTGGCTCATATGTATGCGAAGCATTGGCACGTGGTGGAGTTGGAACAATTTCACTAGTTGATAATGATACTGTATCTGTTAGTAATATAAACAGACAACTTGTGGCACTGTCTTCAACTGTTGGTCAAAACAAAACTGAAGTCATGAAGGAGAGAATTTTAGAAATCAATCCTGAATGCAACGTCACTTCTATTCCCTGTTTTTACACCAATGATAAGGAAGTCAGCATAGATGGTTATGACTATGTGGTTGATGCTATTGATACTGTAACATCAAAACTTACTCTTATTGAAGAAGCCAACAGGCTTTCTGTGCCGATAATTAGCTGTATGGGTACAGGAAATAAACTTGACCCGACAAGGTTTGAAATTGCAGACATTTCAAAAACCTCTGTATGCCCTCTGGCACGCGTTATGAGACGTGAACTTAAGGCTCGTGGAATAAATCATCTAAAAGTTCTTTATTCAAAAGAGGAGCCAATTTGCCACGATAACGTGCAGGGCGAAAACGGCAGACGTTCTGTTCCCGGCAGTGTATCATTCGTACCACCAGTTGCCGGAATGATTATCGCCGGCGAAGTTATAAAAGATATTATTTTAAAGTAAAAAGAAGAAGCCAATGCTTCTTCTTTTTTATTGAATTTCGTCTATATTGTATGGAGTTGTCTGGTATACGAATTTTGCTTATTGGTGCTTTGTTTGACCTTCGAATTATGAGTCCTGAATAAGTCGTTTTGTATTATATCGAAAAAAGCCATAAATCCTTGTTTTATCAGGATTTACGGCTTTTATTTTTTACGCTTTATTTTACTTTTTCATATATTTTTATAAAAAAAGTTGAACTTATGTTGAATTATTTTATACCTTATAACATAAAGAATGCAAGTTTAAAACTTGCATTCTTTATGATTATTTAAGTTCAACGTTATAACCGCCTGCAACGAAACGTCTCATAAGGATAACGTCTCTTGCTGTATAAGCACTATCCGCATCTACGTCTGCTGCTTTTGCGTTAATTACTACACCCCAACCACCTGTAATGAATCTTCTTGTAAGAGTGATGTCTAGTACCTCAATTTTGCCGTTTCCATCTACGTCACCAGGAGTATGGTATTCTACACCCACTGCATAGCTTACAGGGATATTAACTAATTTGAAACCTTCTGCATTGCTTGAAATATAAAGGGACATATCGACAGTAGACTCTGGTGCTTCAATACCCGCTTTAAATTCAACATCTGTTCCTTCTGCAGTTGCCTGATTTAAGTAAAATATTTTACTATCCTTTGTAGGCAATCCCCTGCCATCAACCAATACAATGCTATAATATGCACCATCAATTGCCTCTGTGTATGTAACTCCGATTTTATTAGAGTCTTTATACCACTGTTCCAGCTCTTCATCACCGTCTACATTCTTTTCTGTAGCTGAAACTTCAGTATCTCCGGAGAAAACAGTCATTTTGACATTCTCTCCTGATCCAAGGTCATAAAAGCCATTTGCTTTATTCCCTTCAGCTGCCATAACAGTAGAACCAAATACAAATAGTGCAGATATTGTTAGTAGTAGAGTAATAATCTTTCTTTTCATTTTTTTATCCCTTTCTTTCTATTATTAATTAATATCAGGATAGGAGGATTGGATATTATTTTAATACCCAATCCTCCTGCTATATAACAAAACCTTTAAATACACCCTTATATATATCCTATTAGCCGTTTTTTGTACACAAAGGAGAAATAGGGGCATAAAAGCCATTAAAATGTAATTTGGTACTTGACAAGGAGTATCATGTAATGATGTATTCTTATCGACATTAATACTCATTACGAAAGAAGCTGCCTCATACCTCATTATTTTAATAATAACTTTTAATAGAATTATACATGATGTATTATTCAGGTTTTATTATTAATCTTATGAGTAAACGCCACACATGCTTGTTTTTAAATTAAGATTTAAAATAAAAGAGGAACTTTTTACATGTGTAGCATTTACCTTTCGTTAATTGAGTGGGTCTTATCTTGCTGATAGGACCTTTTTTTCATATTCTTTTATATCGCTAAACCATTCTCTGTCACATTTAACGTTGCACCTTCTGCAATATTCATCCCAAATGTCACCAAATGGCATTGTCTTCATTTCGTCCTGAACAACCTGAAGCTCTGTAAGTTCATTGTTGTCCTGAAGTTTTGTAAGAAGTTCGTTTGGAGTACAAAGAGCATTTAGAAGTGCTTTCTGCCAGTTTCTAAAGCCCATTGTCCAAGCCGAAATTCTGTTAATGCTTGCATCAAAGTAGTCAAGCGCCATATACACTCTATCTAGTGCATCGCATCTTACGATTTCCTTTGCCATTTCCCTTGTTTCATCATCAAACAAAACAACGTGGTCACTATCCCAACGAATTGGTCTTGTGATGTGAAGTGCAATTTCAGGGAAGAAGCAAAGTAGCGCTGGAATCTTGTCTGAAACCACTTCGGTTGGATGGTAATGTCCGTTATCCATAAGAGGTAAGCATCCATCGTGAGTTGCGGCAAATGTTAGTGAGAACTCTGCACTTCCTGATGTGAATGCTTCAACGCCGATGCCGAATACCTTTGATTCAACACAAGGTTTAACAAGATTTTTATCAAATGGCTCTGCTAAAATTTCTTCAATAGATTCCTTATATCTCATTCTTGGACCCATTCTGTCGGCAGGAATGTCTTTAAATCCATCACCTGTCCAGATGTTCATAACACAAGGAACGCCTGTTTCTTCTGCAAAATACTGTGAAATTCTGATACAAGCCTTACCGTGTTCAATCCAGAACTTTCTTGTTGCCTCATCCGGGCTTGATAGTGTCAAGCCGTCTTTTACTTTTGGGTGTGAGAAGAATGTTGGGTTAAAATCAATACCCATATTTCTTTCCTTTGCAAACTCTACCCATTTTGCAAAATGCTTTGGTTCAAGCTTGTCACGGTCCGCAAATTCGCCGTCAAAAATCGCATAGCAAGCGTGAACGTTTAGTTTTTTCTTGCCTGGGCAAAGGGACATAACCTTTTCCATATCCGCTATAAGCTCATCAGGTGTTCTTGCCCTACCCATATAGTTTCCTGTTGTCTGTATACCGCCTGTTAGTGGGCCGTCTGTGTCAAAGCCCTTAACGTCATCACCCTGCCAGCAGTGAAGTGACACAGGAATATTTTTTAGCTTTTCAATAGCCTGTTCTGTGTCTACGCCAATTTTTGCGTAGATTTCTTTTGCTGATTCGTATCTGTTCATAATTACTTCTCCAACTATAGAATAATATCAAGCATTTCCATAAGGTTATTGATTTTGTAATCACAAAGCTCTGAAACCCCTGCCTGCTCGATATTTCCACCGGAAATACCAACACAAGAAAATCCTGCAAGCTTGATTGATACAACGCCTGCTGATGAATCTTCGATTCCAAGCACCTTATGTCGTCTTTCAAATGGAATTCCAAGACCAACTCTTGCAGTTTCTGCATAAAGCCATGGATGTGGCTTTGGTGCAAGCTCGCCAAGTGTTCCTGTCTGGCCCTTTCTTAGCGCATAACCCGCTGTGATTATTGAATCATAAAAATCAACTGGGTCGCCCATATCAAGTTGCTTAAATGCTGATATTATTTCAGGCATAGCCTTTTCGTAAAGTCCTGATGTTACAAGACCGATTTTTATGCCTTCCTTTTTAACTGTGGTTAAGAACTCCTTAAGGTTTGGTGCAGGTGTAAATGCATCCTGCTTACCTCTTCCCTTTAGGATTTCGTCCATTTCGTGATTTACAATTTGGAAATAGTACTGTCTTGCAAGCTCCAAGCTTGAACCTTTAGCATACTTATCAATCATATACTGAAGATGCTCAGAAACAGAGTGTCCTGAAATAAATGGCTCGTCTTCTGCTTCTTTTTTGAAGTTTGAATTGCCAAGTAATCTTGCTGTGGTCTGCTCAATTACCCACATCCAAAAGCTTTCTGAGTGAACGCTTGTTCCGTCAAGGTCCATCAAAATCGCTTCTGCTTTTGGCTCAAAATGAGTTTCGTGCATTGGATAGATTGCAGGGTAACCCATTCCGCTTTTTACATAGCAAAGCTTTTTATCGTCAAATTCAACGATGTCAATTTTTTTATCATCGGGAGTTAAGATTTTCTTAACTCCCGCTTTACCTGTTTCAAAGAAATCACTTTTTTGAATTTCTATCATTATAGTACCTCTACTGTGTAAATCTTACCTTTGCCAACCTTAACAGAAATTGTGTTATTCTTAACATCAAGGTCTTCTCTAACCTTACCATCAAGTCGGATGCTTCTTGCAGATTTTGCATCAAAGCCAAGGCTGATTTTACCCTTGATTTCCTTTTCGGTTGGGTTATATACACGAATTAGAACTGTATCGTCGTCAGACTTTGTAACAGAACTCAAAATTAGGTTATCGCCTTCAATAGTTACGAAGCTATTTTCTGTGCCGAAGATACCTTCCTGCTTACCAAACTGACAAACCTTTAGTGGTGCATTAAATGCTAAAGCTTCATCGTAAAGTTTAGCCTTTTCCCACTTGTCTGTGTGTGGCATAAATGCGTAGCGATATGTAAATTCACGAAGTGACTGTGAGCTTTCATCGCCAGGGTATTCCATCCATAGTCTGTTATCGCAGGCAATACGTAGTCTTGTTCCACGTACCAAGCCCATTGCGATTGTCTGGTCTTCTGAGTCTTCTAAGATTTCATAATCCTTTGTTGCATCAGTTAGGACTGCAAAACCGTTCTTATTGTCAGCCAAGTCACACCATAGCTGGAATGGATGACGAGCAAGCTCTGATCCTCTAACATCGCCGTCAACAGATGGTCTTACAGGGAATTCTGTTACCATGAATGAGCCTTCTGCCCAAGTCTTTTCAGCATTTAGTCCTGTTGGCATACAAACCTTGAAGTAGTGGTCTTTTACTGTGTTGTTGATTGTTGTTTCAACTTCCAAGTGCTTTGAGCCCTTCTTCAATGTGAATTCCACGTGAATTGGCATATCAACCAATACGTCGCTTCTTACCTGTTTTGCAAAGTCATAGTCGCGAGGTAGCTTCATTGTTAAATCTACTGCGAACTTAACAGCTAATGGTCCATTTACTGTTGTTGATACAATAGCGTCTTTTCCAAGGCTGTTAATAATGCGGTCGCAAGGGATATTGTCATACATCCACATATTACCCCTATCACCCATATCCATAAAGTAGTTAAGGTTTTCGTAAACCTTGCCTGTTTCTTTATCTGTAAGATTTACTGTACCGTCAGGGTTTACCTTAACACGGATAAATTCGTTTTCTGCCTGATTTACGCCTGTTAGCATATTGTGAGAAAGAATTCTTGGAGCATCCCAGTCTTCGTGTGGATATGGGTACTCGTTCTTTTCTGCCCACTTGATCTTAAATGTCTTATAGCCAAGCGCAGGGATGTCATTTGCTTCAAAGAACAAATGTACCTTTGTGCAGTAAAATGGCATGTTACGGCTTCTTGGGTGGTAGATACCAGCTCTTGTGTTGCTTCTCTCCACTTCCTGAACCTTAACAGGATTGCCGTCCATATCTTCAATGATGATGTACTTTAGAATTACATCCTTTGGAATATCAACATAAGCTTCAACAACTTCGCTTCGGCTAAATGATGATGGGTTGTGAACAGATACTAAGTATTCTGTGTCAGAAACCTTATATGTGATGATTTCCTTTGTGATGTTTTCAAGGCCTTTTCTCTCAAGACCTTTTGCGATAATTCCTGCTTCTGTAAGTCTTGAAAGTTCGCCGTCAGCTAGTGTCTTTGGTCCTAAGCCATGCATTGAATCGTGAGCGTGGCTCTGGAATAGTAGCTTCCAGATCTTTTCAAGATATGATGCAGGGTATTTTGCAAGGCCGAACTTCCAAGCAAATGTGCTCATTGGTTCTGCATAACGGATTGTTGTGTTTTCAGAGTGTGAGTTCTCAATCATAACCTCAGGGTGTGTTGAGAATACGTCTGTATGGATTGATCCAACAGGTCCGTCACGCATAGGGCCTTTTACAGTATCTAAATCCTTAACCTTTTTAAGTTCTTCCTTAAGCTCGGTTAAGTAGTCTGTTAGTGTTGAGTGAACAATTTCTAGTTCACCTTTATATTCTTCCTGAAGTGCTTTTATGTACTCAGGAGTTAAAGGATGTGGCTCTGTAAAGTCAGTACCCTCAAACATAAGCACGCAGTCAGGAGCAGCTGTTCCTTCAACTGTCTTAAGTGCTCGTTCCATACCCATTCTTAGGTTTTCTGGGTGGTATGAAGTTTCAGGGTCCAATATATCATAGAACCATCCGTAATCGTCTTTGTTTGCTGTGTGGAATGCTTTTCCAAGCTCTCCCCACTTATATTGCCAGTTCTTATCCCAAGCGTCTTTATCGTACACAATCGGGATATGGCCTGCGAAGAAGAAGTTCCATCTTGCTTCAGGTCCTAAGTGAGACGCAAAAGCTTGTGTTCCGTCTGGAGCTTCCCAAATAAATTCGTGGTATTTGGACTTTTTCGGGTCCATATATTTATAGAAAATGATATTATCAATATCAAAGTCCGCATAAATCTGCGGAAGTTGACCTATCTGACCAAATGAGAATACATTGTATCCGCATTTTAGTGGGTCACCAAATTCCTTTGACTTTTTAACGCCGTACTGAATGTTACGAACAACGCTTTCACCCTGAATAGGTGCGCAGTCAGGAAGTGTGAACCAAGGTCCGATTTCAAGTTTGCCTTCCTGAACATACTTTTTAACTGTATCTGTCATTTCAGGACGGATTTCAAGATAATCTGCAATTAGTGTAAGCTGACCATCGCATAGAAATGAGCGGTAATCAGGCTTTTCTTCCATTATTTCAAATAGGTGGTCGAATAAATCCACCAATCTCATTCTTGTTCTTTCAAATTCCCAGCGGAACTCGCGGTCCCAATGGGTATATGTAACGATATGTACTTTTTTCATAATGCTTCTCACTGACTTTCCTTCCTGTATTTAGCTAAAGTACTTCAAAAACAGTGTAGTGTTCTGCTTTAGGAGTAATTATGCCATAATCATTAATCTCTTTTGTAAAATTTTCTGTACTATTATGGGAAAACAAATCCCACTCTATAGTATATCCCACCTACTTATGGTGTAATTACAAGATTTCAACCTGTTGCCATTGCTATTGCGTCTAACATTGATGAAATTCCAATTACCGTTAATTTGGTAATAATTTTTTCATTTTTATCACTTTTTTATAATTTTATCAGGCAGATTGGATATCATTTTAATATCCAATCTGTCTTGTATAACAAAACCTCCAACACACTTCTATTACCGTTACTGTATTTTATTGTGCACAACGGAAAAAATAGAGCTAAGAGCCTTCGAAATATATTTGATACTTTGCAAATGGTATCTTGTAATGATTTGTCATTACAAAAGAATTTTCTAATTTGTATTATTCAGGTTTTATTATCAAATTTAAGAGAAAATAATACCTTAATGCATAAATTTTAATTTTCTCACTCTGTCAGCATCCATGCCGCCATTTTACTTTCTTCTGTCCATAATTTACCTGCTGAAGCATAATCGGTGACCGTCATTTTGCTACCATTAATCAAAGGAACACAAACCTCGATAATATGTTTATACGGAGCAATATCCTCAGTTGGAAATTCCACATCTACATATCCATCATTGTTCATAACTATGCTCACAGGTTCATCTACATTATATCCTAATCTATTTTCCTGGGCTAGAACCAATGGTCCTCTGCGAAGTGCAATATATTTTTTCACTTCATGCTCTTCTTTTTCGGAAATAGTACAATCGTGTTCCATTATCGGTTCAGGATAAACTGCTTCCGTCCTCATATCTAACTTCAACTCAATGACGTCACTTTTTTTCCATAATTTTTTTATATGAATATAACCATCATTAACACTATTATCTACACCATTAACAGATAAAGCAGTTGTTTTACTCCAATATGGATTTCTAAGCAAAATTTCAAATTCTTCTTCGTATCCTGGTTCTACTTTTATCTTAATATCGCCATTTTTAGGATATTCTGTTTGAATATCTATGGTAACATTGTTTCCGGTTTGCGTTTTCGTAAAAATTTTACCGCTAATGTATAAATTTATTACTAATCCGTCTGTTGATGATAGAAGAGACATTTTAGGTGTTAATCCATTACCGGCAGCTCCAATACAAGCACAACAACCATAATAATGATTATCATCCATAACCCGCATGCCCCCAGTTCCCATACCTCGGACACCTGCAGTTAATGGGCTATAGCTGTCAAACGGAAGCGGTTCTATTTTTACTTCAGAATAGTTTTCCATAGCTGCTTCATCAAGCTTTCCTATACTGTTTTCTGTATTAATTGAACCCAGAAATGCATTATACATAGATCTTTCAAAGGCGTCTGCGTATTTTGGATCTCCTGTGAAACGGTTAAGATTATAGAAAAACTTCATCATTGTTACCGTTACACAAGTTTCCTGCATAACTTCATGATTGCTTGCGTTAGTTTGGGTAATCGTCGAGTTGTCAAGACACTCACCTGCACAGCCGCTACCACCTATTATAGTAAAATCACTTTCAAGGATTCTATCTGCAAAATTAATTACACTTTCTTTGTGTTTTTCGTTTTCTGTAACTTTATAATATTCCAAAAGTCCTTCAAAACAAGAAGTCATTTCGTATGCCTTTGTAACTTGATACTGATAAGGATAAAGCTTATTGTCGTAAGCCAAATCAAAAATATTAACCATATCCGTACCACCTTCATTTACAATGTGGCCTGCAAAATCCAAATATCGTTTTTCTTTCGTTATATTATATAATTTCATAATCGGCTCAAGAATAGAAGAAGAATTCAATCCACCCCAGGCATTTGATGCCGATGTAATTGGCATTTTACCCTCTTCTTCAGAACCTATTTTGGAAATAATATAATCTACCTGATTTTGCATAGATTCGACAATTCTTTTGTTAAAATCATCTTCATTACATATCTCCATAAAGTACTGCATTCCCAAAAGAACATATTTTCTTGTCCACAAATCCCATGCATCAAATTCAGAATCTACAGGATATGTGCTTATTCTTCCAAGAGAATCCGCTGAAGCCATCATATCCTCAACTGTTTTGTGAAGAATATCATATAAATCTTTGTTTTGAGTATAAGAATAAACAAATGTTGCTCCACGCATCATTTTTCCCCAATACTCTCCTCGCCAGCCACCATCACTGTCTGCCTCTGTTCTGTACTGATTAACAAATCTTTTCCACAACTCAGGTTTTAATAGCTGAATTCTTTCTATGTAACAAATAGATTCATCGATAACACCTTTGAATGCATATTTCGTTTCTTTTTCTTGAATAAAAACATCTAATTGTTTAGTCTGTGTTTTATCTAAAATCATATTCTATCCCTCTTTTATAATACCCAATTTGTAATGAAGAGGTATTGGGTATACCCCCACAAACTTTATTAACCTTTGATACCTGAAGTTGATACCCCTTCAACAAGATTCTTCTGTGCTATCATATAAATGATAAGTGAAGGTATTGTTGCAACTACAAGTAATACATACATGTGTGATGGTTTTGGAGTTCCTGCAGTATTTAAAACGAACAATCTGATCATAATTGTCCAGTCCTTCTGTTCAGGAAGTAGCATCAATGGATATACTGTATCGTTATATATTGCCATAAATGTGTTTACGCACATTACTGATATGATTGGCTTTGATAGAGGTAATACTATTCTTCCCAATATCTGCAGGTCACTTGCACCGTCGATTTTTGCTGCTTCGAACAAATCTCTCGGAATATTGTCAAAGAAACTTTTGAACCATATTATTGCATAAGCCCAAACGCTTGATGACAATATCAGTGCCCATTTACTTCCGATAAGTCCCATCTGAGTCATTTGTATGTATAGTGGGAACATCAGTGCTGTTCCTGAAAACATCATTGTTGCCAAGAATGCCAGTTGAACAGCATTTCCAAATTTTGGTTTCATTACTGAAAGTGCGTATGCAGAAAATATACTGTTAGTTAGCTGAATTACCAGTGACATAACAATTATATATACTGTGTTCCACAAATTTTTCCAAACATCATACTTTTGAAATGCTTCTGCATAGTTGGAAAATTTCCAACTTTCAGGAAACATTGTTGGTATGGAGCTTGTTAGCTCAGGGTCTGTTTTAAATGTTCCGATGAACATCCAGAGCATTGGGAAAAACTGTACTATAACCATAACGGCAAGAAGAATATAAATTCCTGCGTATAGTCTTTTTCCTTTTTTGCCTTTAAGTTCTATATCCTGTATTACAGACATTTTCCCACCTCCTATTCCTGAGTCTTTTTCTGGAATGCGTATGTAATTATCAATGTAACAATAAATACTATTGTTGATAGTGTAATTGCATAGCTATAATCCATAGAGTTTGTTGCTTGCTTATATGCATAAACAAGGATTGTTTCTGTTGCGCCAGCAGGTCCTCCACCCGTCCATAGAAGGATGTTTTCCATAGTTCCGAAAATACCTGTCAGGCTTAATATAAACTGTGTAATAACGATGTTTTTAATTCCCGGAAGAGTTACATATCTTATTCTCTGTACAAAGGTTGCTCCTTCAAGCATTGACGCTTCATACAAATCGTTTGGTACGTCCTGAAGAGCAGCTAAGTAGTAAACCATAGCCATTCCGCCAAATACTACCATTCCAGGGAAGTTCATACAGAAATATACCCAAGCTTCGTCATTAAGCCATAGCTGTGGCTGTCCGCCAAATAGCTGTACAACATAGTTTGCAAGACCGTAGTCTGGGTTAAAGAAGTACTTCCACAAGATTGTGGTAGCAATAGCAGGAACAACCGCCGGAATAAAGTAAAGCAGTCTGAATGTTGTTTTACTCTTTCTGCGCATTTCGTTTACCAATATTGCCAAGATAATAGGCTGCCAGAAAGTCATTACTATGCTATAGCCAAAGAACTTAACATTGTGCCAGATAGCTTCGTAAAATCTGGTATCGCCAAAGGCTCTTAAATAGTTCTTGAATCCGCAAAAATCACCCGGCAAATTTACTATATCTATGTCAAAAAAGCTGACAAATACACCTGACAAAATCGGGTAATATTTAAACATAGCAAACAATATGATTGATGGCAAGAGGAACAGAAGTGCAAGCACTTCGTTCCTTTTTCCATTACTCATCAAATTTTTAGTTCTATGTCCATTCTGTGTCTTTTTCATTGTCTAAACTCCGTTTATTGATTACTTTCTGAATGCTTCAGGGTATAACTTGTATAGTTCTTCTGCACAATCCTCAAATAGTTTCTTAGCTTCGTCTCTTGTGATGCCTTCTGTTAGCATAATCTTCTGAAGTGGCTTTGCAATAAGTGTCTTTAGATCTGACCAGTGTGGTGGACATGGCTCAGGAATTGCATTTGCTGTTGCTTCTACTAATCTCTGCTTAGCATCTTCAGCTATGCTTTCGCAAGTGTCAAGCTTTGCAAGGTATAGGTCGCTTCTTGCAGGTAAGTCTACGCTTGAAACGCCGTGTTTTGCTTGGATTTCCCATACCTTTGCAAGGTATTCTTCATCGTAGTATAGGAATTCTGCAATTTCAAATGCTGCCTTTAGAGTTTCTTCGTCTGCCTTTGGATTGAATGTGATAACTTCACCGCCTGCAAGCATAGGAGCTTTAATTGATGCATCCTTTGTTGGAACTGCGAACATATCATAATCTGCGTGGCTTAGATCGTACTGTGGCATAATGTCATGGCTTAATCCGCTGTATGAATCCCATGCTGTCATACCGCTTCCGTTACTAAGCATTCTCTGATTCTCCTCAAGTGTGCTTAGAACATTCTTCTGAGTCATTTCTGCATCCCAGATCATTTCGTTCCAGAACATTGCTGCATCTA
>JAZOOY010000006.1:0-96583 GCA_045655325.1 Clostridia bacterium | reverse complement strand
TTGTTGATTGAGTAACCAACAACTGTAAGCATAGCTGCGATGAATGTTGTGTTTAGTGGCTTATAGCTGATTAGGTAAACAGCCATCATAACAAGTACGTTGATTGCAAGGGCAAATACTGCCATTACAGCACTCTTAACTTCGAATCTGATTGCAATGTATGCAAGGATACAAAGAAGTGCAATTAGAGTATAAATAAGAGCCTTTCCCTGAACCTGTGCACCAAAGCTTGCAGATGCTGAGTTTGATGACATGATTGCTTCTTCGCCATACTTTGCCTTGATAGCACTGTCAAGAGCTGTCTTTGTTTCAAGGTCAAGTTCTGACATCTTGATTGTAGCCTGTGTGCCGTCGCCAATCTTCTGAACAACAGGAGCTGCAACTTCACCACAAGTGTCAATAACAAGGTCACGAAGTTCATCATTATTAAAATCTGAGCCTACGTTAATCTGCATTCTGATACCGCCAACAAACTCTGTGTCAAAGTTGAAGCCGCGTACAGCATACATAACAATTCCTACAACAATAACAAGGATAGGAAGTATTAAAAATTTGATTTTATTCTGTGTAAATTTCATTATCTTCATACCTCCCCTTAGTTTTTCGCACCGTAAAGCTTACGGTTCTTAAAGTTCAAGTTAACAAGTTGCTTTAAAAGGAACTTTGTAACTACGATTGCAGTAAACATACTGATTACTACGCCAAGACCAAGTGTTATAGCAAAACCACGGATTGTACCGATACCTGATAGATAAAGTACAACACAAGTGATAACTGTTGTAACGTTTGAGTCTAAAATCGCAGAGAACGCCTTGTTAAATCCTGCTTCAACAGAAGCCTTGATTGTCTTACCAAGGTTAAGTTCTTCCTTCATTCTTTCGAAAATGATTACGTTTGCGTCAACCGCCATACCAAGTGAGGTGATGATACCTGCGATACCTGATAGACTAAGGTTTACACGCATAAGTCCTAGAATAAGTGCAATCAAACCAACATAAATTGCCATAGCGATTGATGCAACTACACCTGACATTCTGTAAAGAATAATCATAAATAGCATGATTAGTAGAACGCCGATACCAGCAGCCATCATTGATGTTGGAAGTGCGTCACTACCAAGTTCTGCACCGATTGTTTCCTTTGTGATTACGCTAAGGTCAAATGGAAGCTGACCTGACTTAATCTGGTTTGCAAGTGTCTGAGCTGTTTCAGGTGTAAAGTCACCGTTGATGATACAGCTTTCAGCATTGATTTCGCTCTGTACGCTTGGTGCTGAAATCATCTGTTCATCCATGTAGATTGCGATGTAGTTCTTGCCTTCAGCAGTTCTTGCTGCTGCCTGTCTTGTAGCATTTGCAAACTTTGCAACAGCTTCAGGATTTAGTGTAACTAGAACATAAGCTTCTGCAGTTGCTGATGATTCAGTTGTCTGACCATACTGATATTCTGCATTCTTGATGTCTGTTGCACCGTCTAGAACGATGTTTCCATCAGCATCACGGAATGTTAGCTTTGCAGTTGAACCCAATAAGCTTGCAGCTTCGTCAGTATTTGTTACTGCTGGGATTTCAACTGTAATCTGCTTTCCGCCATCTCTTGAAATTCTTGCTTCTGTGTAACCTGCGCCAGTAAGACGTGTGTTGAAGATACCTTCAACAATATCCATCTGTGCTTCAGTTGGATTTTCAGCATTTGCCTCAAATGTAATAACTGAACCGCCTGCTAGGTCGATACCTTTTCTTATACCCTGATTTTCATCAAATACGCCACCATACTTAATGCCTGCAACATCGAAACCGATGAATGCAACACAGTTAAGAATTGTAGCGATGATAACTACAAGGATAAGAAGTAAAACACTCTTCTTTTTCATAAGTTTTCATCCTTTCGTTGTATAAAATAAATACCATATAATTATACAACTTTTTTCCCTTTTAGTCAATAGAATTTTACTTTTTTAGACACAATATTTAAGTTTTTTTGCGAATTTACTTGATGTATTTACATATATATTGTAAAATGTATTTTGGAGGAAGATTATGGATAGAAAAGAAAAGATTTTTGCCTTTATGAATCAGGAAGAATACGTGCCACTCACCTACGCTGAGCTTGCACTTGTTCTTTGCGTGCCGGAAGAAGATTTGGATGAATTTTCTAATATTTTGGATGAATTAGTTTCCGAGGGCAAAATCTTTGTTTCAAAAAAGAATCGCTATGCGGTTTGCGAAAAAAATCTTCTATTCCCGGGAATTTTGCGAACAAACCCGAGAGGCAGATTTGGGTTTGTAACCTGTGAAAACTTTCAGGACGATATTTATATCCCAAAGGATTCACTTGGAACTGCCATTGATTCTGACAGGGTTTTAGTCAAGATAACAGGCAAAGAACGTGGACGATATGAGGGTGTTATAAAGGAAGTTTTGGAGCGAAGAAACACTACCATAAGCGCTGTTTTTGCTGATAATTTCTGTGCTATTCCCGATAATACAAGAATCTTTGGCACAATTAAAATAACTGACCCCGGCAATGCAAAAATCGGCGACAGAGTTCTTTTGGAACTAACGGATTTTGCCAAAAATGGTGATATTTATGCGGAAGTTATATCGGTTTTGGGTAACAGCCGTGATATTAAGACTCTTACCGAAGCCATTATTTTTGAGCATAATATAGAAAAAGAGTTTTCTCCCGAATCACTTCTAGAGGCTGACAACTATCCTGACGAAATTTCGAATGATGACTTAACTGATAGACTTGACCTTACAAGTGAAACTATCTTTACCATTGACGGTGACGATGCCCGTGATTTTGACGATGCGGTTTCTTTAAAAATACTTGAAAACGGCAACTTTGAACTAGGTGTTCATATTGCAGACGTAACCCATTACGTTACCCCTGAATCTGCACTTGAAAAAGATGCATCTAGCCGTGCAACTAGCGTTTATCTTCCTGACAGGGTTATCCCTATGCTTCCTGAAAGGTTATCAAACGGCCTTTGCAGTTTGAATCCACAGGTTAAGCGTTTGACCCTTTCTGTTATTATGGAAATTGATAAAAGCGGTCAGGTTATCTCTAATAAAATTGCAAAAAGTGTTATTTGTTCTTGTGAACGTATGACTTATAATAACGTGGCGAAAATTTTTGACGGCGACGAAGAGCTATGTCAAAAATATGCCCATATAGTGCCTACTCTTAAAAATATGCTGAAGCTTTCACATATTTTGGCAAAAAGACGTGAGGCACGTGGAAGTATTAACTTTGACTTCCCTGAATCCAAGGTGCTTTTGGGCGATGACGGATTCCCGACAGATATTATAAAGGTAACCAGAAATGACGCACACAAGCTTATTGAAGAGTTTATGCTTGTTGCCAATGAAACTGTGGCAGAATATGCATTCTGGTCGGATATTCCATTTGTTTATCGTGTCCACCAAGAGCCTGACGGTGAAAAAATCGAAAGTTTCAGACGTTTCATCGGTGGCTTTGGACTTTATATAAAAGGAAACGAAGTTTATCCAAAGGACCTGCAACAGATTCTTGATGAGGTTAAGGATACACCAAATGAAGTTTTAATCGGCACATATATGCTTCGTTCTTTGATGAAAGCGGAGTATTTGCCTGTTTGTGACGGTCACTTCGGACTTGCAACCAAGTACTATTGCCACTTCACATCCCCTATTCGCCGTTATCCTGACCTTATTATTCACAGGATTTTAAAGGACTTTTTAGACGGCAAGGATGTTTCTGTGTTCCGCCACATTGTAGGCGATGCATCAACTCATTCAAGCGAAAAAGAGCGTGAGGCTGAGCTTTGTGAACGTGATACAACCGACCTTTTAAAAACTGCTTACATTGCGGACTTTGTTGGATGCGAGGCAAAGGCAACCATTTCAGGTGTTACTTCATTCGGTATTTTTGCAGAGCTTGAAAACACAGTTGAAGGTCTTATCCGCCTTGAAACTATCAAGGACGATTTTTACGAGTTTGACGAAAATGCACGTATGATTGTTGGAAAACGCCGTGGAAAGGTTTATAAAATTGGCGATGAAATTGAAATTGAAATTGTCCGTGCAGACCTTTTGACACGTCAGATTGACTTTGTTTTAAAAGGCCACAGACAACCACCACGAAGAAAACCCGAAAAGAAACATTCGGCATACAGAAGATTTAAGAAGAACAAAAGAGGACGACGTAATGGATAAATTTGAAATAGTAATTCCTTGCATATTTGGTTTGGAGGCTTTAATCGCCAAGGAACTCAAATGGCTTGGATACGAAACCCACAAGGTTGAAGACGGCAGAGTTACTTTCCTTGGCACTTTTGAAGATGTGGCAAGAGCTAACCTTTATTTGCGATGCGGTGAGCGTGTGCTTATAAAAATAGGCGAATTTACCGCCACTTCCTTTGAAGAGCTTTTTGAAAAGACCAAGGCACTTGACTGGAGCCGTTGGCTTTCCAAAAATTCTGCTTTTCCTGTTAAAGGTTTTTGCTTAAAGTCAACACTTGCCAGCATGCGAGATTGTCAGGCAATTATTAAAAAAGCAATTGTTTCTTCCCTTTCGGAAAAGTACGGCATTGAGTGGTTTGAAGAGGATGGTGCAAGCTATCAAATACAGTTTTCTGTTATGAAAGACCTTGTTACCCTTATGATTGATACATCAGGTGATGGTCTTCATAAGCGTGGCTACCGCCGTATTTCAAACGCAGCACCTCTAAAGGAAACAATAGCTGCTGCCATGGTTATGCTAAGCTTTTGGAAATACGAGTATCCTCTATGCGACCCATTCTGCGGTAGCGGAACACTTCCAATTGAGGCGGCAATGTTTAAAAGAAACATAGCACCAGGGCTTATGCGAACCTTTTCCTGTGAAGGATTTGACCAGTCTGATGCTGTTATGTGGTCACGACTACGTGAAGAAGCACAAAGTAAAAGACGTGACACGCCGCTTACTATTTTAGCATCGGATATTGACCCTGCCACCATCGAAATTGCAACAGAAAACGCAAGAATTGCAGGGCTTTCTGACGTTATCAAGCCACAGGTTGGCGATGCTACCAAATTCACTTCTGACATAAGATATGGAAGCATCATCTGTAATCCACCGTATGGCGAAAGACTTTCGGATGCTAAAGAATGTCAAAAGCTGTATCGTGATATGGGAAAAGCATTTGAAAAATTGCCTGATTGGTCATATTACATTTTGGCATCTGACGAAAACTTTGAAACCAACTTCGGCAGAAAAGCTGATAAGCGAAGAAAAATTTATAACGGTATGATTAAGTGTAATATCTTCCAATATTATGGTGCAAGACCACCGAAGAATATATAAAAATTAAGCGACTCAAAAAGAGTCGCTTTTTTGTGCATAAAAAAATCCCGAAACCGCCATATTGGCAGTCCCGAGATTTTAAGTTTTTAAACTTATTTAATCATTGAAGCAACTTCGTCAGCAAAGTTTTCTTCTTTCTTTGCAAGACCTTCGCCCTTTTCGAAACGAACGTAGTCTACAAGCTTAACACCCTTTGAATCAAGGTACTTTTCAACTGAGAAGTTAGAATCCTTAACGAATTCCTGCTGAAGTAGGCAGTTCTGTTCAAAGAACTTATTAAGCTTACCGATAACCATCTTTTCAAGGATAGCTTCTGGCTTTGATGCGTTCTTTGGATCTTCCTTCATCTGAGCAAGGATGATCTTCTTTTCGTGTTCAACATCTTCTGCTGGAACTGTGTCCTTTGAAAGATATAGTGGGTTGATAGCTGCGATCTGCATTGCAACGTCTCTTGCAGCTTCGTAAGCGTCAGCGTCAAGAGCGCCTTCAGCCTTAACCATAACACCGATTCTGCCTTCGCCGTGAGTATATGAACATACGTTACCTTCAAAGCGAGCAAATCTTCTGATTTTCATATTTTCACCAATCTTAGCGATTAGTGCTGTTAGAGCTTCGCCAACTGTTGTGTCGCCAAGCTTTTCGTTTGCAAGAGCATCAACGTCAGCAGGGTTTGTGTTTGCAACAACTTCTGCAACGCTTGTTACGAAATCCTGGAATTCGCTGTTTTTTGCAACGAAGTCTGTTTCTGAGTTAACTTCAAGAACAACTGAAACTGTCTTTGCATCGTTCATGTATACCTTTACGATACCTTCTGATGCGATTCTTCCAGCCTTCTTTGCTGCAGTTGCAAGACCCTTTTCTCTTAGGTATTCAACTGCTTTATCCATATCGCCGCCTGTTTCTGTAAGAGCTTTCTTACAGTCCATCATACCGCAGCTTGTCATTTCTCTTAGGTTCTTAACGTCTTGTGCTGTAAAACTCATAATCTTTTCCTCCCGAAAACTATTATTCTTCTACTTCTGTTGTAGCTTCAGCTGCTGCTACAGCATCTTCACCCTGTCTACCTTCGATGATAGCGTTTGAAATTGTTGAAGCGATTAGCTTAACTGCACGGATAGCATCGTCGTTACCTGGGATTACGTAATCAACGTCATCTGGGTCACAGTTTGTATCAACGATAGCTACTACTGGAATACCAAGCTTCTTTGCTTCTGTGATAGCAATGTGCTCTTTCTTAGGGTCAACTACGAATAGTGCACCTGGAAGCTTCTTCATATCTTTAATACCACCAAGGTACTTTTCAAGCTTGTCTCTCTGAGCCTTTAGCTTAATAACTTCCTTCTTTGGAAGTAGATCAAATGTACCTTCTTCTTCCATCTTGTTGATCTGAGCAAGACGGTCAATTCTCTTCTGAATTGTCTTGAAGTTAGTCATCATACCACCAAGCCATCTAGCGTTTACGTAGTACATACCAACTCTTTCAGCCTCTTCCTTAATAGAATCCTGAGCCTGTTTCTTTGTTCCTACGAAAAGGATATCTTCACCTGAAGCTGCGATATCTCTGATGAAATAGTAAGCTTCTTCGATCTTCTTAACTGTCTTCTGAAGGTCGATGATGTAGATTCCGTTTCTTTCTGTGAAGATGTATTCAGCCATTTTTGGGTTCCATCTTCTTGTCTGGTGTCCGAAGTGAACACCTGCTTCTAAAAGCTGCTTCATAGCAATTACGTTTGACATTTTAAAATCCTCCTTGTTTTTTTACTTCTACAGTCAGCTTACAACCCGAAAAATAATACAAACAAAGGTATTACCGACTGTATGCTTAATGTCAAATTGAGCGTGTTTTGTACTTTAGCACACACTCAACTTGTGTATTATACCACTATCTTCCCCATTTGTCAACATTTTTTTAATATTTTATTGTACTTTAATTGACATTTCTACCTTAATTATATATAATATTACCGTTATAGAAAAAATTATAAAATTTGGGAGTATTTTATGGGACACTCTGGTAAAAAGCACAGCATATACAAAAGAACACTTTTAATTGCAATTCCGGTTATGATTCAGAACCTTATAACCAACTTCGTTGCAATGATTGACAATATTATGGTTGGACAGATTGGTACGGAGCAGATGTCCGGCGTTGCCATCGTAAACCAGCTTTTGTTTGTTTTTAATATTACAATTTTTGGTGCCGTTTCAGGTGCAGGTATCTTCAGCGCACAGTTCTTTGGTAAAAAGGATTATAAAGGTGCCCGTGATTCATTAAGATTTAAGATGCTTACCGTGACTATTATGTCAATTCTTGGTATTGCAATCTTTCTTCTTTTTGGTGATGACTTAATCCGTGTTTATCTTCACGATGCAGATAAGGGCATTGACCTTGAAGCAACCTTCGGCTATGCAAAACAGTATATGGCGGGTATGCTTTTTGGTCTTATCCCATTTGCATTTGAAAACGCCTACTCAAGTTCACTTCGCGAGGACAGTAATGCAGTGGTTCCTATGGCTGCCGGAATTGCAGCGGTTATTACCAACACAGTTTTAAACTACCTTTTAATATTTGGCATTGGTCCATTCCCTACTCTTGGCGTTGTAGGTGCCGGTATTGCTACTGTAATATCAAGATTTGTTCAAACAGGAATTGTTATGGTATGGACACACTTAAATGCAGAAAAGTTGGGATTTGTTACAGGGCTTTACAGAACACTTAAGGTTCCTGCGGAACTTGCAAAAAGAATTTTTATAAAGGGACTTATCCCGCTTATGTCAAACGAGTTTTTATGGTCTGCAAGTATTGCAACTCTTGCACAGTGCTACTCACTTCGTGGAATTGACGTTGTTGCAGGACAGAACATTTCAAACACGGTTGTAAACCTGTTTAACGTAATGTTTATAGCATTCGGTTCAGGAGTTTCGGTTGTTATAGGTCAGCTACTTGGTGCAAACAATATGGAAGGTGCTAAAAAATCTGCACCGAAACTTATCTGGTGTTCTTTCCTTTTATGCGTAGGTGTTGGTGCGGTTATGGCGGCTTGTTCAAAGCTATTCCCACAGATTTATAACACCACCGATGACGTACGAACTTTGGCTACAGGCTTCATATTTATAAGTGCGGTTACAATGCCACTTCACGGTATGCTTCACTGCATATACTTCACACTTCGCTCCGGTGGAAAAACTCTTATCACTTTCCTTTTCGACAGTGGATTTTCTTGGCTGATAAGTGTACCAACGGCATTCCTGCTTGCACACTTTACAAACCTTAATGTGCTACTTGTTTACTTGATTTGTCAGCTCTTAGAAGCAGTCAAATGCTTTATAGGATACCTACTCATAAAGTCAGGCATCTGGCTATCAAACATAGTTGAAGGATAATAAAATAGACCTGCTACGGTTTGCGGCAGGTTTTTTTCATATCAATTTAATTATTTTCAATAAAACCATTGACTTTTACGCTATACTGTGGTAGTATGGTAAAGTATTAAAGTGAAGGGTGATTGATATTATGAAAGATATTCACACAGAAGCAACAAAAGAATTCTTAAGAGCTATTCTTCTATTAAAGGACGAAGAAGAATGCCGAAACTTTTTTGAGGACATTTGTACTGTTAAAGAACTTCAGGACATTTCGCAACGTTTAGAGGTTGCACGAATGCTTGATGACGGAAAGAGTTATCAGGTTGTTTCAAAGGAAACAGGTGCGTCTACTGCAACTATCAGCCGAGTAAATCGTTGCCTTGTTTACGGAAGTGGCGGTTACAAGAATATTCTCAAAAAATTGGAGGAGAAAAAATAATGATCAGCGAAAACCTAAAAAGCCGTGAGCTTGCTGTTTTTAATCTGCGTGGGCTTTACAAAAAATACGGCTTTCTTCCCTATAAAATGAGTAAGTTTGAAGAGTATGATCTTTATGTAAAAAATAAAGATTTTTTAGTGTCTGAAAGCATTATTACTTTTACCGATACTGACGGAAAGCTTTTGGCACTAAAGCCTGACGTTACTCTTTCAATTATAAAGAATACAAAGGACAATTTTGCAGGCGTTAAAAAAGTTTTCTATGACGAAAATGTCTACCGTGTTTCAAAAGGCACAGGTTCATATAAGGAAATTATGCAGGCAGGTCTTGAATGCATCGGCGATATTGATGATTATAACATATATGAGGTTATTTCCCTTGCAGCGCAGAGCCTAGAGCTTTTGTCAGATGATTTTATCCTAGACATATCTCACCTTGGTATTGTTTCTCTTATATTGGATAACCTTGACCTTACTGAAATTGCAAAACGTGAAATTCTTTCTGCAATTAGCGAGAAAAACGCATCAAGAGCTCAAGAAATCTGCAAGAGCGAAAATGTTTCCTGTGATGATATAAACCTTTTGATAGCGTCATACGGAAAGCCACAGGATGTTATTGAGAACCTTAAAAAGATTGAGGTTGTTAAGGATTCCGAGGCTTTAGCACAACTTATAAAAATCACATCACTTCTTTTAGAAAGCAGTTTTGGTGACAAAATCCGTCTTGATTTCTCTGTTATAAACGATATGGGATACTACAACGGTTTTGTGTTCCGTGGATTTATTAACGGTATTTCATCAGGTATTTTATCAGGTGGTCAGTATGATGCATTGATGCAGAAAATGAAGCACACATCACGTGCAATCGGTTTTGCTGTTTACATTGATATGCTTCCTACTCCTGCTCCTGAATATGACGTGGATACGGTTTTATTATACGACAAGAATTGTGACCTTAAAATTCTAAAGGAAACAATGGAAAATCTTTCAAGAGTTGGAATAAGCGTAAGCGCACAGACAAGTCTTGACGAAAAGCTTATGTATAAACAGCTTTTAAGAATTTCTGAGAAAGGGGTTTTAGAAGTTGAAAACAATGCTTAATGTAGCTCTGCCAAAAGGCAGACTTGGCGAAAAAGTATATGCCATGTTTGAAAAGGCAGGTTTTCCTTGTCCTGCCATAAAGGAAAACAGCCGTAAACTTATTTTTGAAAATGAAGAAGTTGGCGTAAGATATTTCTGGGTGAAACCATCTGACGTTGCAATTTACGTTGAGCGTGGTGCTGCAGACATCGGTATTGCCGGCAAAGATATTCTTTTGGAATACACCCCTGATATATACGAACTTTTAGACCTTGATATAGGAAAATGCAGAATGTGTGTATGCGCAAAAAAAGGTTTTCGTGATAACACACAAAAGCCACTAAAGGTTGCTACGAAGTTCACTAACATTACCAAAAACTATTACGCTAAAATGGGACGTGATATTGATATAATTCACTTAAATGGTTCTATTGAGATAGCACCTATTTTGAACCTTTCAGACGTTATCGTGGATATCGTTGAAACAGGTACAACTCTAAAGGAAAATAACTTAGAGCCTATAGAAACCATTGTCCCAATCAGCGCAAGATTTATTGCGAATAAGTCAAGCTTTAAATTTAAAGGCGACCAGATTGAAAAAATAGTTTCTGCTATACGTATGCAGATGGAGGATAAAAATGATTAAGATTTTGAAGTACGGAGAAGTGGAAAACAAGGATATCTTCTCCCGTGTTGTCCCTACCGTTAATGTTGAGGACATCGTAGCTGACATAATAAAAAATGTTCGTGAGAACGGCGACAGTGCACTTTTTGAATACTGCGAAAAGTTTGACGGTGCAAAGCTTTCTTCCCTTTTGGTTTCTAAAGAAGAAATTGAAGATGCTTTTAATAGCGTAGAACCTGAATTTATTAAAGTACTTGAAAAAGCGGCTATTAACATCCGCAAATTCCACGAAAAGCAGGTCAGAAACAGCTTTATTATAAACGACGAGAACGGAATTTTAATGGGTCAGAAGGTTATCCCTGTTGACCGTGCAGGTTTATACGTTCCTGGCGGAACTGCAGCTTACCCATCCACTGTTTTGATGGATTCTATCCCTGCAAAAATTGCAGGTTGCCCTGAAGTTGTTATGGTAACACCACCTGGCAAAGACGGAAAAATTAATCCTGTTATCCTTGCTGCTGCAAAAATTGCAGGCGTTGATAAGATTTTCAAGCTTGGCGGTGCACAGGCTGTTGCAGCCCTTGCTTACGGAACGGAAAGTGTGCCAAAGGTTGATAAAATCGTTGGCCCTGGAAATGCTTTTGTGGCAGAAGCTAAAAAGCAGGTATTCGGTCAGGTTTCAATTGATATGATTGCAGGACCAAGCGAAATTTTAATTGTGGCAGACGGTCTTTCAAATCCAAAGCACGTTGCCGCAGACCTATTATCACAGGCAGAACACGACAAACTTGCAAGTGCCGTTTTGGTTACCGATTCTATGGACTTGGCTTTAGCCGTTCAAAAGGAAATTGAAGTACAGATTCCACTTTTGGAACGTGCCGAAATTGCCCGTGCTTCAATTGATGATAACGGCAAAATCATTGTAGCAGAAAACTTGGCAGTTGCCATTGATATTTCAAACGAAATTGCTCCTGAACACTTGGAGCTTTGCGTAGATAATCCATTTGATTATTTAGATGCTATTCGTCACGCAGGCTCAATCTTTATGGGCAGAAACTGTCCTGAAGCTCTTGGCGACTATATGGCAGGACCTAACCACACCCTACCAACAAGCGGTACGGCCAAATTCTCAAGTCCCCTATCCGTTGACGATTTTGTTAAAAAGACACAGTACACCTACTTCACAAAAGATGCCCTATCTTCTATCTGCCGTGACGTAGAACTATTTGCGAAAAAAGAAGGACTTACAGCTCACGCAAAAAGTGCGGTAAGCCGAATTGAGGAGTGATAATTTTGAGCAGATTTTTCAGTAGTAAATATGAAGCTCTTACGCCTTATACACCTGGCGAACAGCCAAAGGATTTAAAGTATATAAAACTAAATACCAACGAGTCACCTTTTCCGCCATCTAAAAAGGCACAGAAGCTAGCAAAAGATGCAGCAAAAAGGCTTGAACTTTATCCTGATCCTGAATGTCGTGAGCTTACAAAAAAGCTTGCAGAAACATTGGGAGTCAATGAAGATGAAGTGCTTTTGACCAATGGTTCTGATGAGATTTTGAACTTTGCCTTTATGGCATACTGTGACGATGAACATCCTGCGGCATTTGCCGATATAACCTACGGTTTCTACTCTGTATTTGCACAGATAAACAACGTGCCTTACGTTGAGATTCCGCTTACAGAGGACTTTAGAATAAATGCTTCTGACTATTTGGGCATTAACAAAACAATCTTCATTGCAAATCCAAATGCACCAACAGGAATTTCATTAAAAAAGGCAGAAATTGAAGAAATTTTGAAATCAAATCCTGATAACATCGTTGTTATTGACGAAGCCTATGTTGATTTTGGCGGAGATTCTTGTGTTTCACTAATTAACAAATACGATAACTTATTAGTTACACAAACCTTCTCAAAATCACGCTCAATGGCAGGTGCAAGACTTGGCTTTGGCGTTGGTAATAAGGCACTTATCCAAGACCTTAACACCATAAAATACTCCACCAACCCATACAACATTAACCGTATGACAATGGCGGCGGGTCTGGGAGTTTTACAGGATAACGATTACACAGTTAAAAATTGTAAAACTATTATAGAGAATCGTGAATTTACAAAAGGCGAGCTTGAAAAGTTAGGCTTTACCCTACTTCCATCCGCCACAAACTTTGTTTTTGCTAAAAGCGATAAGATTTCAGGCGGTGAGCTTTACCAAAAACTTAAGGAAAAGGGCATTTTGGTTCGCCACTTTGATAAGGAAAAGATTTGCGAGTATAACCGAATTACTATAGGTACAAAAAAGCAGATGCAGGCGCTTATTTCTTGCATCAAATCCATTTTGGAGGATAAATAAATGAGAACATCTGAAATAAAAAGAAAAACTGCCGAAACCGACATTGAGCTTACCCTGAACCTTGATGGTACAGGCAAAAGCGAAATAGATTCAGGTTGCGGATTTTTAGACCATATGCTTACCCTTTTTGCAAAGCACGGAAGATTTGACTTAAACCTTACCTGCAAAGGTGATGTGGAAGTTGATGACCACCACACAGTTGAGGATATCGGTATTGCTTTGGGTACTGCATTCTCTGAAGCTATTGCCGACAAGCGTGGAATTGTCCGCTACGGCAATATGATTCTTCCAATGGACGAGGCTTTGATTCTGTCTGCCGTTGATATTTCAGGCAGAAGTTATTTGGGATATGACTTACGAATCCCATCACAAAAGGTTGGAAACTTTGACACAGAGCTTGTGGAAGAGTTCTGGCTTGGCTTTACAAGATGCGCTAAAATTACTCTTCACATAAAGCAGTTCTGTGGCACAAACTCACACCACATTATTGAAGGTGCATTCAAATCTGTGGCACACTCACTATGTGATGCAGTAGCCATTGACCCTAAATTTGCAAACGAAATCCCATCAACAAAAGGAGTACTTTAATGATTGCAATAGTTGACTACGGAGTTGGAAACTTGTTTTCCTTAAAAAGCTCCTTCTCCGCTATCGGTGCGGATACTATTATAACCCCCGATCCCGATGTTATTAAAAAGGCGGATAAAATTCTTCTTCCCGGCGTTGGTGCTTTCGGTGATGCTGCCGAAAAGCTTAAAAAGTCAGGGCTTGGAGATTTGATTATAGATGAAGTTAAAAAAGGTAAGCCGCTTTTGGGCATTTGCCTTGGAATGCAACTTCTATTTGAAAAGAGCTATGAATATGGCGAGCATGAGGGACTTGGCCTTATTAAAGGTGAAATCAGACCAATTAGCGATGTTATTCCAAAGGATCTTAAAATCCCGCACATCGGTTGGAATGCCCTTTCATTTAAAGGTGATATATCCCCTATTTTCAAAAATATAAAGGACGGAGATTTTGTGTACTTCGTTCATTCATATTACGGCACAAACTGCAAGGAAAACACAATCGCAACAACAGAATATGGTGCAGAGCTTACAGCCAGCGTTCAAAATAAGAACGTGTTCGGTTGCCAGTTCCACCCCGAAAAAAGCGGAAATGTGGGACTTAATATTCTTCGCGGTTTCTGTGATTTGGAGGTTTAAAAAATGCATATATTTCCGGCTATTGACCTTTATGATAAAAAGGCAGTTCGCCTTTTAAAAGGTGACTACAACCAGATGACCATTTATAGCGATAACCCGTCAGAATTTGCCCTTGATTTTGAAAAGCAAGGCGCAAAATTCATCCACATCGTTGACCTTGAAGGTGCACGTGACGGCACAACGCCTAATCTTGACGTTATAAAGGAAATCACAAAAAACACCAACCTTTTCGTTGAAGTTGGCGGTGGTATCCGTAATATGGACGTTGTTAAAAAGTACATTGATGCAGGCGTACAAAGGGTTATTTTAGGTACTGCAGCGGTTAAAGACGAAGAGTTTTTGAAGCTTGCGGCTAAAACCTACCCTGGCAAGGTTGCCGTTGGCGTTGACATTTTAGACGGCTATGTTGCCATTCGTGGTTGGACAGAAAAATCCAGTTACACATGTTTTGAGTTCTGCGAAAAGATGCAGAATTTAGGCATTAAAAATATTATTTGCACAGATATTTCCAAAGACGGTGCTATGCAAGGCACAAACCACGAGCTTTATCGTGAGCTTTCCGAGAAGTTCAGTATGGATATCACTGCATCAGGCGGTGTTTCTTCTATTGAAGACGTAGAAAAACTTTCCGAGCTTGGAATTTACGGTGCTATTATTGGAAAGGCGTATTACCTTGGTGCCATTTCCATAAAAGAAGCAATTGAGGTGGCAAAATGATAACAAAAAGAATTATCCCTTGCCTTGACGTTAAAGATGCAAGGGTTGTTAAAGGAGTAAACTTCGAAGGTCTTTCCGATGTTTCATCCCCTGTGGAGCTTGCCAGATATTATTCAGAAAACGGTGCAGATGAGCTTGTGTTTTATGACATTACTGCTTCATCTGACGGCAGAAAGCTGTTTACAGATATTCTAAAAGAAGTTGCAAGCACAATCTTTATACCGCTTACAGTTGGCGGTGGCATAAACACAATTGAAGATTTTGACCGTGTGTTAAAAAGCGGTGCAGATAAAGTCAGCGTAAATTCGGGTGCTATTAAAAACCCTAACCTCATTTACGAAGCGGCAAAGCTCTACGGCAATCAGTGTGTTGTAATTTCCGCTGACGTAAAAAGAGTTGACGGCGAATTTAAAGTTTTTGCAAAAGGTGGACGTGAAAACACAGGAATTGAGGCAATTTCATGGATTAAGAGATGCGTTGATTTAGGTGCAGGCGAAGTTGTTCTAAACTCCATTGATACCGACGGCGTAAAGGGCGGTTTTGACCTTGAGATGTTAGAAGCCGTTTGCAACGTGGTGGATGTTCCTGTAATCGCATCAGGCGGTGCAGGAAAGATTGAAGACTTTGTAACACTATTTAAGACTCTACCAAAAGTAGATGCCGGTCTTGCCGCATCCATCTTCCACTTCGGCGAGGTTTCAATCTCTGACCTTAAAAACACACTTTTAAAAGAAAATATCCCTGTTAGAATATAAGGAGAAAAGTTATGCTAAATATTGATGAGTTAAAATTTGACGATAAGGGTCTTATTCCTGCAATCGTGGTTGATGCAATCACAAAAAAGGTTCTTACCCTTGCATATATGAACAAGGAAAGCCTTAAAATTTCTATGGAAAAGGGTCTTACCTGTTTTTACAGCCGTTCCCGTGATGAGCTTTGGCTAAAGGGTGAAACAAGCGGAAACTATCAGCATATTGTTTCAATTACCGCTGATTGCGATAATGACGCTTTGGTTGTTATGGTGGAAAAAGATGGTCCTGCTTGTCATACAGGAACAGATTCTTGCTTTACAAAGCCTGTTTTTGAAAGCGAAGAACTTCACGAATTCTCATATCAGGGACTATTAGACCTTATCCGTGGCAGAAAGATTGACAAAAAGGAAGGCTCTTACACAACTTACCTGTTTGAAAAGGGTCTTGATAAGATTCTTAAAAAGGTCGGCGAAGAATGTACTGAAGTTATTATCGGTGCTAAATCTGACGATAAAAAAGAGACTATTTATGAAATTGCAGACCTTTGCTATCACGTAATGGTTTTGATGATTGAAATGGGTATTTCTCTTGAAGATATCCACCGTGAGCTTGCATCACGTCACGTTATTGACCATAAGGTTAAGCAAGAAAAAATGACAAACTAGCAAATTTAAAAGACCGAACAAATTGTTCGGTCTTTTTTTAGAATATATAGTCTGATGGGTTTATGCCGTATTTTTCTAGGTCTACTCCAAGAGTATCAGCTAGCCAAATCAAGTTATAGATTGCAAAATTTGCTGCAAGTTTACCGATAAACGCATTGTCCTGACCGCTTAAAACCATCTGGTCATAGATACCGTGAACTTCCAAAATTTCATTTCTATATGTGTTTTTTATGAAATTAGCATCAAGTTCATCCTGATGATTTGTAACTGCATCATCAATGCATGCCTTAATCTTTGTTAATACAGTTCTTTCTGTGTTATTAAAAACAGTATAGAAGTTAGGCTTGCTACGGTCTGTGTATAGTGCGATTTCTTCTGATACGGATTTTAATGTTTCAACTAATTTTGACCTGTCAATTTCATTTCCGCCGGTTGTTCCACTATCGCCGGAAGAACCGGTATCTCCGCCGGTTGAACCGCCATTTCCTGAAGAACCGGTATTTCCAGAAGAACCGGTATTTCCTGAGTTACCACTGTTTCCACCAGTTGTTCCGCCATTTCCGCCTGAAGGCTTATTCTCTTCCTTCTTTTCGGTTATAAATGCTTTATGGTTTAATATATCCTTATTTGCAACTGTTGTATCCTTTACTTCCACAAAGGCACTGCGGTTATTATCAATTACAACATCGCTTTGGATTTTTGAGTTTATAAAGGAAATATTACCTTCCAAAGCACCTTGTGTGATAATCAATTTACCTGTAATTTCTGAATTTTTAACAGTAACATTTCCTGCGCTTATAACAACTATTTTGCTGGTGTTGGCATTTTCAAATGTTCCTGCTTTAAGGATTGGCAATACAGCATTATCAAGAATTTTAACAACCTCTGATCGCATAATGGCATTCTTTGGATTAAGTTTTCCGTCAGCACCGTTTAAAAGTCCTGAATTTACCATAGCATTGATATATGGCCTTGCCCAATCCGAAACGCTTGCTTGGTCAGAAAATGTCTTATTCATTGTATCAGCAGTTTTTATGCCAAGGGCTCTGCATATCATAATTGATGCTTCTTCTCTTGTAAGTGAATTTTCAGGGCTTATAAAGCCATCATAACCTTGCATTACTCCTGCTTTATAAAGTCTTAAAACAGAGCTTTTGTAGAACTTATCAGGAAGGTCCTTAAATATGTTTGCACTTTCTTCCCCGTAAGCCATTAATCTGTTAAGTACAACTGCAAATTCGCCTCTTGTGATAGAACGATTAGGTGAAAATTTTCCGTCATATCCGCTTATAACACCATATTCGCTCCAAGCATTGATTTCCTTCTCTGCCCAGTGTCCGTTGATATCTGTATAAGTAGCTGCAGATACTGCACAAGTAGTCACTAGCATTACTATCACTAAAAAAATACTAAATAGCTTCTTCATCGTTTCCTCCTTTTGGGGTAACCAAGTTATTATTGATTTAGAATATGAAGTATCTTGACATAGTGAATGTATAGTCACCAATCTCTACTTCATATTTGTCAATAGTAGTTATGTCTGTGACTGGTACTTTGTAGTCACTACCACCATTTTCTGCGATGTTTTCCAACATTTTCACAAAATCATCAATAAACTTTGCATCAAAATTTTGTCCTGCCACGCTTTCTTTGAACTCATCAATTCTGGATTGTAGTTCCCCAGATTCGATAAGTGCCTGAAGTTCTGCCTGAATATTTGTATCATTCTTTAAAAAGCGCTTAACTCCCAAGAATATGCTGTTAATATCCTTCATACATTCCAGTGTCTTTTTAACTGCATCAGGAATGTTTTCCGCAATATTTACATCACTCAAAACTTCATCAATTCTACTATTAACTGTATACATCTCTGCAAATATTGTATCATATATTGCATTAATGTCAATACCCTCAATGCCATCATACCAGCATATTGCGTCATCTGCTGCAATAAGAAACTTTACCATAAACTCTGCATAAGCGATGATGTCATTCATTTTATAGCCAGTATTATCTTTATTAAATAACTCTCGGAACATATCCTGTTCTTCTATCAGATACTGAAGATATGGGTTTTCGTTATAGCGAATGCTTTCATCAAGCTCTCCGATTACCTTTTCTTCTGCTTCATCAAATAGTGGTGTAAAAATATCTTCAATTGGATTAAATGGTAGTTTAATTTCTGACGGGATAAATCCTGCTGTAATTTTTTTATTTTCAACATCAGAAATAAGAATTTTTAGTTTGTTGCAATAATCATTTCTTACGTTTTCAAATATGGCTTCACATACATCATATCCCACTAAAGAAACCATAGCCTTTATTTCAGAATTACTTTCCACATCCAAAATAGCATCAAATGTGATAGTTAGAAGTTCGCTATGAATATCCTTTATTGTTTTAAGGTTTTCCCGTATAACTTCAAAGTCTCTATTGTCATTTGTGACATTATTTATGCTTTGTGTATCAGTTTCTTTCAAAGCATCTATAAAATCAAGTTCTAACTTGATTGTCTTAATATACTTATCTTCGTTAAATAGTTCGCTACTTTCTAGTGCTCCCAATACCATTCCATTTAACTCTTTATATATTGGAAGATCTGTTTTCTTTGCAGTTTTAAGCTGTGCAATTGCCTTATCCAAAAATGTCTTTGTTGAGTCTATCATTCTTGAATTTTTATCGTATCTTACTACAATTGCAGACCCAAATGCATTTACTGAAAATTCATTATACATCCAATAAACATCTGTATCTTCTGTAATGATAACAGAATCATCGAACGGTTTAAATTTTCCATTATCTATATAATAAAAATCAGGTTCTACTTCGTATTTTCCATCATAGTCTTCATAGGTTTTCGGCATATAGTCGCTCTTTTTATATCCCAACCACGGAAAACTTTCTTTTGGAATATCGCTATCTTTTATATTAACCTCTCCATTCGCATCACGAAGCAGTTCAATCTCATTAAAAGCGTACGCATATGGTCCGTAACCTTCATAAAAAGTTACCTTTATTGGAGAATCATCCACTTTCCCCGGAAGTAACTCTACATCATAGCCACCTGCTAAGTATCTGCGAATTAAAATAATATCTCTTGTGTCTCTTAAGCCGTCCGCATTAACATCCCCTGCAAGTGGATTTATAATCTGGTCATATCCGCCGGCAAGGTCTCTACGAAGCATAATTATATCCCTAGTATCAACCAAGCCATCACCACTTAAATCTCCCGGGATATACGCTTTGGCATATACTGAGAAAGTTGTCAAAAGCATCGCTACCACCAAAAAAATGCTAAGTATTTTTTTCATCTTTTCCTCCATTTTTTGGTAAGAGAAATGGATAGGGATTTCCTATCCATTTCTAATGTTTTATTCTGTTTAGAAGTTCATGTATGTTGAAATTGTAAATATGTAGTTACCAAGTGTGCACTCATATACATTTGTACGAGGGTTATAATCATATGTGAATGTATCTGATGCAACATCTATAATATCAAGAACACCATCGATAAAGTCTTTATCAATTTCCTCATTGAAGTAGTCAGTAACTATGTCTTCTACTAAACCTGTAATATCTGCATAGATGCCGTTAATCTTGTTAACTCCTGAAAGTGCTGACTTAATAGTGTCAGTGAAACCATAATTTCCTTCCATTAAGTCATTCACAATGCTGTCAAGTTTTTCTGATGCAGTATTAACATTATCAAATACTGTTCTTAATGCTCTTGGGTCTTCACAGAATGCGTCATCTGCTACGATTAATAGCTTTGTGATAAACTTAACGTATTCTGTTAGATCCTTTAGCTGATAACCTGTACGTACTTCGTTTCCATTATCCACTGGAGTAAATAGTTCTTCTGACATATTCATATTTACAAAATAGTCAAATGAATCTAAATCCCCAACAATCATATCTTCTGCTTTACCATATACAGGAGCTAAGATATCATCGATTGGATTGAATGATAATGTAAATGCTGTATCAATTCTTCCTGAACCGGCATTGATAAGTTCGTATAATTCGTCACAGTATGCATCTCTTCCGTCATTAAAGATTTTTGCACAGTCATCATACTTATCACCGCCAAGCATAGTTACAAGACTTGCAACGCCTGAACCTGAACCCTTTTCCATTACTGTATCAAATGTAATGATTTCAATTTCTTCACAGATTCCTGTTAAGATTTCGATATTTTCATCAGTAACTACGAACTTACCAGCATTACCTGCATTGATAGCAGCAATTATATCCTTATATGCCTTTGTAGCATAGATTGCATTACATACGCCGCCAAAAGTTACTTCGCTTGTTGTAGCTAAATATTCGCTAACACCTGGCCATTTTGCAAGTTCAGATGTGTTATTAAGAATTTCTCCGATTCTCTTTTCAACAACCTTTCCCTTTATGTCAGCTTCTCTCAAAGCGTTTGAAAGTGCCAGTGGGAAGTTGATTTTCTTGATAAAGTTATTTTCGTCAACTAGATCATAGTTTTCTAGTTTTCCAAAAATTTCATCTTCTAAATCTTCGTATGCTGATAGGCCTTCGTCTTTAGCTTTATCAAGTAATTCAGATGCTCCGTCCAAGAAATCCTTTATTGAATCAGGCATTCTTGAATCATTATATTTAATTTCAACGCCAGCGCCAAAATTTTCTATATCTACTGAAAGATTTTTGAATAAGCAATAAACTGATGTATCTTCAGCAAGAATATAAGTGTCGCTAAATAAATTGAATTTACCATTGTCACGTACATACCAATCAGGTTTTACTTCGTGCTTATCGCCATAGCCTACATATTCATTCTTATCATAGCCAGACCACGGAATAACTGCTGGTATATCGCTTGCACTGACTGTTGCTTTTCCATCTTCATTAAGTGGTATTTCTATCACTGCAACTTCATAAGCATAATCGCCATAACCTTCATAGAAAGTTACGTTTATAGTTTTAACTTCAGGATCACCAGTTGTTGGGTCGCCTGTTGTTGGATCACCTGTTGTTGGGTCACCTGTTGTTGGATCACCTGTTGTTGGATCACCTGTTGTTGGGTCACCTGTTGTTGGGTCGCCTGTTGTTGGATCGCCTGTTGTTGGGTCGCCTGTTGTTGGGTCACCAGTTGTTGGATCGCCTGTTGTTGGATCGCCTGTTGTTGGATCACCCGTTGTAGGATCGCCAGTTGTTGGATCACCTGTTGTTGGATCTCCTGTTGTAGGATCGCCTGTTGTTGGGTCGCCTGTTGTTGGGTCACCTGTTGTTGGGTCACCTGTTGTTGGGTCGCCTGTTGTTGGATCACCTGTTGTTGGGTCACCTGTTGTTGGGTCACCAGTTGTTGGGTCGCCTGTTGTTGGATCACCAGTTGTTGGATCACCTGTTGTTGGATCACCAGTTGTTGGATCACCTGTTGTAGGGTCACCTGTTGTTGGGTCGCCTGTTGTTGGATCACCTGTTGTTGGATCACCTGTTGTTGGATCACCTGTTGTTGGATCGCCTGTTGTTGGGTCACCAGTTGTTGGATCTCCTGTTGTTGGGCCACCAGGTGTTGGGTCACCTGAGCCTGTTGCAGGGATTATTTCTGTTTTTGTATGTCCACATACTGTACATGTGTATGTCTTAATTCCATCTTCTGTTTCTGTAGCTTCCTTAGTTACTACACCTGCATCCCAAGCGTGTGCCTCTGTTACTACTTGACCACATTCACATATCTTCTTATGGTTTTCATCACCATCTGCTACCCAATCACCATATGCGTGATCTGTTGCAGGAATGATTACTGTATGTGTTTTATCACATAGTGTACACTTATATGTAATGTAACCATCTTCTGTACATGTTGCATCTTTTCTGTCTACAATTATTATTGATTCGCCTGTTTCCCAATTGTGTTCTTCATCACAAGGATCGTCTGTTGGGTCACCTGTACCTGTTGCAGGAAGAATTTCTGTCTTTGTATGTCCACATACTGTACATGTAAATGTCTTAATACCTGTTTCTGTAGCTGTAGGTTCTTTTGTTACTACGCCTGCATCCCAAGTATGCGCTTCTGTGATTACGTCGCCACAGTTTGAACATGTCTTCTTGTGGTTGTCACCATCAACTTCCCATTCACCGTATGCGTGACCAATTGCAGGGATTACTTCTGTTTTTGTTCCACCACATACTGTACATGTAAATACCTTAGATCCATTTTCTGTACATGTTGCAGGAGTTGTTATTACGCCTCCATCCCAAGCATGTGCTTCTGTGATTACATCGCCACAGTTTGAACATGTCTTCTTGTGGTTGTCACCATCAACTTCCCATTCACCGTATGTATGTACTCCTGTTGCAGGGATTATTTCTGTCTTTGTTTCTCCACATGAACAGGTGTATGTCTTAACTCCATCAGTTGTACATGTTGCAGGAGTTGTTATTACACCTGCATCCCATGTATGAGAGTGTACTCCTGATGGTGCACTTCCGCCGCCACCACCACTACGTGTTAGGAATGATGCTTTTGTATGTTCAATTATACCTTTAAATACTGCTTCGTCTCTGTAGTTCTTAAATTCTGTAACTCCGTTAGGGTTTAAGACAACTACGCCACCTGCTACCTTAGTGTTGGTTAGCTTCATAGTTCCGCCTCTTGTAAGAAGTCTTCCATCTATATTCATCTTTTCAAGAAGAACCATATCCTTAGCTGCACCATCACCTACTACAAGGTCGCCCTTAACAGTAGCATTATTTAATGTAACGTTTCCTACACGAAGAACTGTTATACCAGGTAATTCATCTGTGTAAGTTCCAGCTACAGTTATGTACTTTTTAATTGTTGAATACATAACCTGCGCAAATTCTTCACGAGTAATGTTTGCTTTTGGATTAAATCTTCCCAAATCATCACCAGCCACATAACCTCTTTCAACCATTGGTATAACTGTTGAAAGTGCCCATGATGAAATGTTACCCGCGTCACTAAACTTATTAAGAACAGCTGAATTATTGCTTTCTAGAGCAAGGATTCTCGCAAGTATTGAAAATACCTGTTCACGAGTTATGTAATCCTCTGGTGCCATTTCAGTATTACTTACTCCGCAAATAGCTCCCATCTGAACAGCACTTGCAATTGAATTGTAATACCATTTGCTTGAATCTAAATCAGTAAATTTAGAAACATCTGCTTTTGTTGTTGCGCCAAATGCTCGAACCATAACTGCAGCCATTTCCGCTCTTGTTACGTTCTTTTGAGGTCCGATTTCTCCACCTCCTATTCCTACTAGAAGGCCATTTTCCACAGCCGCTTCCATCGCCGGCTTTGACCATCCTGTAGGGAAATCGCTGAAGTTGTCAGCTGGGCTTGCAAATACTGTTGCTACCATTGATACGACTGTCACAATGGCTAACAAAAGACTTGCAAAAAGTTTTGTTGTTGTTTTGTGTGATCTTCCCATCTTCACTCTCCCTTTCTTAATCCATGTATCTATTTATAAAGTAAGTTTTCTTCAGTTTCTTTTCTTCCAGGTAGGCCTCCTTCATAGTATCCACTATGGATTCGTCTTTTCCCTGTTTTTTAAGTTCTGCCCGTATTTCGTTCAAAACTCCATTTACGGTATCATCACAAGTTTTTTCCCAAGATGCTACAGTTGGTAAATATTTTGCCAATAATTCCTTTTTTGCATCTTGCAATGTCGCCCACTTTCTTGGATCTTCTAAAAACTCTGCTCTTACCTGAGCCTCAATATCATCAAGTTTTCCTAAGTAAGTGCTTTTTTGAACATACAGTTTTGCGATTAGTTCAGAAACGCGCTTTTCAGAACTTGGTGTTGGCGTAGGTGTTGGTTTTTGAGCTGGCTTTTCGGTAGCCTTTGGAGGAGGTGTTTCACCCGTTAATATTCCAATCAACTCTTCCTCACTCAAGTTACCCTCATTAAGAGCCTTTGCCTCTTCCTCGGTCAAATCTCTGACTGTAATGTCTTCTTCACTAGACAAAAAAGTTTCAAGTTTCTCTTTATTTTGTTCAAGCTCCTTGACCGTATCTTCTTTGGTCGTATTCAAAGAATGTATAAAAGCTTCAATGCTGTTCCAGTTGGCATATATGAGCCACCCTATTGCTAAGCAAATAGCCAGAAAAACAGCTAAAAGCATCTTCATTATTTTCTTCATAAATCCCCCTAAAATACATAAGGATACACTATTTCACTTATTATATAACAAACTAACCAAAAAGTCAAGGAATTTATGCATTATAAAAACAAAAAAATGCGCATAATTATGCGCATTAGATTATTTGTTTAATTACTCCAAAAGAGAGGAGTGACATTATAAGTCCTGCAGTCACCACACCCAAGAAAATAGGTCCTATTGAATCCTTTGGTTTCATCCGCAACAAACTTGCCGCAAGAGAACCCGTCCAAGCACCTGTTCCCGGTAATGGGATTGCTACAAATAAGAACAGTCCAAACTTTCCGTACTTTCTAATCTGGTCTGACTTCGAAAGTGCCCTACTCTCAAGTTTTTCTACCATATCTTTCAGTTTCGTCTTCTTTAACCAGCCAAATATTTTGTCGATAAATAACAAAATAAATGGTATTGGAAGCATATTTCCAAGCACCGCTATTATGAATGTAGATAAGAATTCCATCTTCAAAAATCCAGCAGCTAAAATACTTCCACGAAGCTCCAAAATAGGTATCATAGATACTATAAATACAATAACTTCCTTAGCAACACTGCCACCAAACTTTTCTACAATTAATTCCACTAATCCGTCCATTTTATTCTCCTAAAATCGCAAATATTTGGGGAAATGATTCTTTAAAATACCATCCGAGGCCTTTCCCCAGCCTACAGGGTAGTTATTATACAAAACCGCTGTCCATCCTTTTTTATCGCTAAGTAGTGTTTCTCCTGCAAAGAATTTCCGGCAATCTTCAACGTCAATAGTTGATTTGAAATCATCTTTGGATAACGCCAAGCACAATGCGTGTGACGGTTCAAAACGACCTTTTTTTAGTGTTCCTAGAAACAATCCCGGACTAACAGTTTTGATTTTGTCTATATCAAGATTATACGGCATAAGATAAAGTTTATCACCAAAAGCAATAAAATTACCATCTAAATGTGTATTTAATGCCGACTTTTCAAATTCGCGAAAAGCCTTTTCGCCATCACATTTATATGCCATTGTATGTGGTGTATATCCACCTGTTTTTTTATGAAACAGTGCTGTAAAATGTCCTTCACCTTTTGATTTGTGCGGAAAAATTCGCTTTGTTCCTGAAAAATCCATTTCGCTGTTTGCCCAGGATTCTCTGCCGTTTGAAACGCCGTCAGCTTCAATTGGAACAAGCTCCACATCAGGGTAATTTTCCAGCACCCAAAGTACTACTTCCTCATTTTCGCAAGGTGCAAAAGTACAAGTGGAATAAACAAGATACCCACCGCCTTTCAGCATTTTGAACGCTGATTCTAATATGTTTTTTTGCCTTTGTCCGCAGGATATGGTATGCTCCACGTTCCACTCCGTAATAGCTTGCGGTTCTTTCTTGAACATACCCTCGCCAGAACAAGGTGCATCTACAATAATCTTGTCAAAAAAGTTGGTGTATTTTGCAGAAAGTTTTTCCGGCGATTCATTGGTCACAACGGCATTTTTTATTCCCATACGCTGAATGTTTTCAGCTAAGATTGATGCTCTTTTGGGTATAATTTCATTAGCCACCAGAAGTCCTGTTCCGCCAAGTTTTTCTGCCGCTTGTGTTGCTTTTCCACCTGGCGCAGCACACAAATCAAGGACAAAATCACCTTTTTCTACAGGAAGCGCTTCTACCGTAAGCATAGCAGACGGTTCCTGAAAATACACAAGACCGCCTACGTGATAAGGATGCTTTCCTGAAATAGTTTTCTTATCTGTGTAGTATCCGTTTTCACACCACAAAACCCGCTCCAGGCTACCGATTTCAGAAAAAACAGCTTCCTTCGAGTTTTCCTTTTGAGGATTTATTCGCATTCCAACATAGGGATTTTCTTCATCAAATGCCGAGATAAATTCGTCATATTCGTTTCCCAGCATATTCTTCATTCTGGCAAGAAAATCTTTAGGTAGTTTATTCTCAATTTCCGCCATCAGTTCTCTCCTTTTGCAAGGTTAATTACAAATTCGCACACATCTTTTGTGGCGTTTGGTTTTCCCAAAAGTTCAACACTTTTTCTTAAAAGTTCTATTCTGTCAGTGCTTTCCATCATCTGGAAAAGCGCTTCTTCAAGAGAAAATGTGTCTGTAACCATTATAGCTGCACCGTTATTTACCAAAAATTCTGTATTTCGGTTTTCCTGCCCTGGAATTGGGTTCATTATAATTGCAGGCAAATTTTTCGCCAAAAATTCTGATGAAGTAAGTCCACCCGGTTTTGTTATTATAAGGTCAGATGCATCCATCATAACATCCACATTATCCACAAAACCATAAGGAATAACTGTCTTATTCCATTCCATTGACTCTATCTCGGCCTTCATCTTTTCATTTTTACCGCATACGCATAGAATCTGAAAATCTTCTTCAAGATTATCAATCGAGCGAATGTCCTTTACAATGTTGCCGAAACCCATAGAACCCATCATCACCAAAAGGGTTGTTTTGTCTTCAATGCCAAGAATTTTTCTTGCTTCAATCTTTGAAATCTTATTGGAAAACTGCTTTCTTATAGGGATTCCAAAAGGAAGAATCTTCTCCTTATCTATTCCCTTTTTCTTTGCTCTGTTCTTTAAAAGCTCGTTTGGAATAACATAATAATCAAGTTCTGTACTTTCCCAGAACGGATGCACAGTAAAGTCTGTAATTATGCCAACAAGCGGACAAGTTACAATCGCTTTCTCACGAAGATAGGTCATCATCATACAAGCATAGGAATGAGTACCGATTATTACATCCGGTGCATAATCGGTTATATAGTCCTTTAGCTGATTTGATACTATTTTTGACAAAATGGTAACCGGTGAGTGTTTATCCCACTTCGCATCGTGTCTGTCAAGCATATCATACGCTTTTCCATAGGTTTCAGGAAAGTACTTTGTTGAGAACATATATCCGTTATCTATGGAATCCGCAAGAAGTGGATTTATATATTCAAATGTATCAAGCATTTCGCAGGTTACACCCTTATCCTGAAGGTAATCAATTATTGCCTTTGCAGTAGAGTGATGACCATATCCTGTTTTTACCGAAACAATCAATACTTTCATAATTGCCCCCTTGAAATTTACACATATATGTGTTATAATTATACCATAGCTGATGCTTTTTTTCAAGACTGATTTTCAGCAAAGAGAGGTAAATCCAATATGATTTTTTATATAGGCGAAAGAGGTACTTTTGACTACCTTGCAGACCTTGGACTTCCTGTTATTTTTTCAGGAACTCTTGCCAACTGCGAAAAGCTTATAGTATCCGAATATTCCGACCAGGCTGTTCGTATGATTCGTGAAGCGGTTTTGGTAAATGTCCCTGTCCTTGGTATTTTGGACGGATTCCAGAGTGTTATCAAAGCCTTTGACGGCAAGTGCGAAGACATTGAATGTGCCGAAGGTAAACAGGAATGGGCAGTCGTTGACACTTCCGTACCAATTTACAATGGGCTTGAAACCACAATCAAAATCTGTCGTGGTAAACCTATAGGACTTTTGGAGGCAGTTATGCCTCAAGAACTTGATTGCATTTCACGTTCAAAAGAAGGCGAAATAATCTCGGTTGCCAACCTGATTGCACCGGGAAAATACGGAAATGTTTACGGCCTTAACTATTATATAACATCAGGGCTTACACCTGATGCCGAAAAAATAATAAACAACTTTTTAAACCTATAAGGAGGACTTACACAAGATGAACAAGAAGACACGCGAAATGGTACTTGCGGCAATTTTAACCGCTCTTTCAATTTTAATTACATACTCACCGGTTAAACTTGTATTACCGTTCTTTACACTAACCATTGGGTCACATACACCAACAATGCTTGCAATGCTTGTTAGCCCTTGGGTTGCGGTTATGACAGTAATCGGAAGCTGCATCGGATTCTTTATGACAATCCCTGCTCCAAACTCAATTATCGTTGTTGCCCGTGCTGCAACTCACCTTATATTTGCTCTAGCAGGATGCAAAATGATAAAGAATGGCAAACTTAACATTTACCTTATTATTTTGATAACCGGTGTTCTTCATGCTTTAGCAGAAGGAATTGTTGTTTTCGCATTAACACCGCTTATTGTTCCTGGCCAGTTAGCCACATCTGCTGCGGTAATTGCACTTTCCGGCACATTTGTTCACCACCTTTTAGACTGCGCTATTACAACTCCTATTGCAATTGCTTTAGGACGTGCAAAGGTTATTCCAAAACCTTCATTTAGTGTTAAAATCGGGAGATAAGTTATGCATAAAGACGTAGAAAGTATATTAGTTAGTGAAGAAAAAATTCGTGAAACTGTTGCCAAAATTGGCAGCGAAATTAACCGCGATTTAAAGGGCGAACCACTTCTTGTAATCGTTATTTTAAAAGGATCAACACCTTTTGCTATGGATTTAATCAGAACACTTGATATGCCTGTGGAACTTGATTTTATGCAGGTTTCAAGCTATGGGAAATCAACTGCTTCCGACGGTTTTATAAACGTAAAACGTGATATTGACGAAGATGTTTCCGGAAAGAATGTTCTTATTGTTGAGGATATTATCGACAGCGGAAATACCCTTAACAAATTAAAAACACTTTTTGAAGAACGAAAGGCAAAAACAGTTCGTATTTGTACTATGCTTGACAAACCATCTCGTCGTGTTGTTGATGTAAAAGTGGATTATTCAGGAATTGAAATTCCTGACGAATTTGCCGTAGGTTATGGTCTTGACTATGATGAGCAATACAGAAATCTTCCTTATATAGGAGTTTTAAAACGCAGCGTTTATGAAAAATAATTTTAAAAGTCACCGAAAAATCGGTGACTTTTTTTTACTATTTATTCCATTTTTTTATTTACATAAAAATTCCACGCTTCGCACACAATAGAATTGTAAATTTAAACAAAAGGAGCAATTTATATATGAAAGCGACAGGAATTGTAAGAAGAATTGACGACTTAGGTCGTGTTGTTATACCAAAAGAAATCCGCAGAACTATGAGGATTCGTGAAGGAGATCCACTTGAAATTTTTACAGAAAAAGATGGCGAGGTTATCTTTAAAAAATACTCGCCAATCGGCGAGCTTGGTGACTTTGCCGTAACTTATGCAGAAAGCCTAAACAAAACCGCAGGAATTCCTACTGTCATTACTGACCGTGACAATATTATCGCCGTATCAGGTCTTTCAAAAAAGGAACTTTTAGAGCGAAGAGTCAGCCACGACATCGAAAACCTTATGGTTGAAAAGGAATCTTTTAAGTCGCAGGGATTTGATGCTGGTCTTGCTGTAGCTGAAGGCATTGACCAATACAATGCAGGTGTTGTTGTGCCGATAGTATCAGAAGGCGACACAATCGGCTCGGTAATTTTCGTTTTAAAGGAAAGCCGTGATGCTACAGAAACAGAAGTTAAGCTTGCTGAAGCTGCAGCAAATTTCCTTGGAAAGCATATGGAAGGCTAAATCAAAAGGACTGGACAAACCGTTCAGTCTTTTTTGATTTGTCAAATAGCTTATCTTTTTTTATCTTAAAGCCCCTACTCTATTGCAAATTTCACAATATTTCCATTCCGACCAATTTTTTATAACCCGATAGTATTGACAATTTTTGCGTATTTTTGTATAATTATACTGTTTAACAAAAGTGGCATACCATATGTTTTTTCGATATGTCGGTTTTGAAGAAATGGGAGGTTTTAATATGAAAAATCAGTATTTATTAGACGTTTTGGAAAACGTTAAGAAAAGAAATGCAGGCGAGCCTGAATTCATTCAGACCGTTACAGAAGTTCTAGAAACAATTGAACCAGTTGTTGATCAGCGTCCTGACCTTGTTGAAGCAGGCGTAATTGACAGAATGGTTGAACCAGAAAGACAGATTACTTTCCGTGTTCCTTGGGTAGATGACAACGGTAAGGTACAGGTTAACCGTGGTTTCAGAGTACAGTTTAACTCAGCAATCGGTCCTTACAAGGGCGGTTTGAGATTTGCTCCAAACGTATATTCAGGTATTATTAAATTCCTAGGCTTTGAACAGACATTCAAAAACAGCTTGACATCACTTCCTATGGGTGGTGGTAAGGGTGGATCTGACTTCAACCCTCAGGGCAAATCTGACGGCGAAGTTATGAGATTCTGCCAGAGCTTTATGTCAGAGCTTTACAGACATATCGGTCCTGACCTTGACGTTCCTGCAGGCGACATCGGTGTTGGTGCAAGAGAAGTTGGTTACATGTTCGGTCAGTACAAGAGACTTAAGAACGAATTTACAGGCGTTTTAACAGGTAAGGGTATTACATACGGCGGTTCACTTATCCGTCCTGAAGCTACAGGTTACGGCGCTGTTTACTACACAGTTGAAATGCTTAAGCACTTCGGTGATGATATTAAGGGTAAGACTTTCGCAGTTTCAGGCTTCGGTAACGTTGCTTGGGGTACTGTTAAGAAGGTTAACGAACTTGGCGGTAAGGTTGTAACAATTTCAGGTCCTGACGGATACATTTACGATGAAGACGGTATCGCTACAGAAGAAAAGATCAACTTCATGCTTGAAATGCGTGCTTCTTGCAGAAACCGCGTTCAGGATTATGCTGATAAGTTCGGCGTTCCATTCTTCCCTGGTCAGAAGCCATGGGGCACAAAGGTTGACATCATTATGCCATGTGCTACTCAGAATGAAATCGACGTTCCTGAAGCTGAACAGATCGTTGCAAACGGCATCAAGTACTACGTTGAAGTTTCTAACATGCCTACAACAAACGAAGCTGTTGCTTACCTTAAGGCAAACGGCGTAATCGTTGCTCCATCAAAGGCTGTTAACGCTGGTGGTGTTGCTGTTTCAGGTTTAGAGATGAGCCAGAACTCAATGAGATACTCATGGTCAGCTGAAGAAGTTGATGCTAAGCTTAAGACAATTATGAAGAACATCTTCGATTCATCAGTTAAGGCTGCAAACGAATACGGTCTTGGTGATGACCTTGTGGCTGGTGCTAACATCGCAGGCTTCCTAAAGGTTGCTGAAGCTATGAAGGCTCAGGGCTGCGTTTGATTTTAAACTATACTAAAAAAGCGAAACTTAATTGTTTCGCTTTTTTCTTTTGTCTATAAGTCCGTAAAGAGTATCCATCGCATCAGACAGTGTCCCTACCCTGTCAATCACTCCGCATTCTACTGCCTTTTCTCCAAAAAGCACACTTCCCACATCGTTGGCAATTTCGTCAGTTGTCAACATCAGCTTTTTAAATGCTTCATACTCAATGTTGGAATGAGTAACAATAAACTCCGTTATCCTGTCCTGCATTCGCTTCATATACTCAAAGCTTTGTGATACTCCTATTACAACTCCGTTGGTACGCATCGGGTGTACTGTCATTGTGGCAGAATGTGCAATGAAAGATACGTCCGCAGAAACCGCCAACGGGACACCTATAGAATGGCCACCACCTAAAACCAATGATACCTTCGGTTTTGAAATTCCCGAAATCATTTCCGCAATGGCAAGACCCGCCTCAACATCACCGCCCACTGTATTTAAAAGCACTAAAAGTCCGTCAATTTCTTCGTCCTCTTCAACTTCCACAAGCTGTGGCATAACGTGTTCATATTTTGTTGTCTTTGTTCCTGACGGCAATAATGCGTGGCCTTCAATAGTTCCTATAATATTCAAACAACGTATGCAACCACGGGAATTTTTTGTGGTTATCATATCCGCAACATCCCTTTGTTGCTCATTTTGTTCTTCGTGCAAGTTCTCCACTTCCCTTTCTTTTTAAATTTGAAATTAGCATTTGTTTTTTTCGTAAATTTATGCATATTTTTGTTTTTCGTGAATATAATTATAGGTGTAGAAACGTATGATAGAAAGGTGATTTTATGAACTATTTTGAAGCATTTTCAGAACTTAAGGAAATTTTAGAAAAGGCAAAGATTAAGAAAAGCGACGGGCATCTTGCAATTCAGGTATGCTTAACCGACGAAGATGCAAGCGGAATTTTCTACATCGAGGATTTTGGCGACAGAATTTTAGCAGAGCCTTATGATTACTACGACAACGATGTTGAAATCATTGGACAAGCCGAAATTCTTAAAATGCTTTTTGAAAAGAAACTTGATTTAGCAAAGGCTACCCAAAACGGTGACGTGGTTGTTAACGGTAATTTTGAAGCGCTAGAGAGCTTTCTTGGAAGAATTACAAAGCCAACTGTAAGAAAGGCTACCGCCACAAAAAAGGCTACCAAATCAAGTGCTACTGCTAAAAAATCTACCAGCAAGAAAACGGAGGTAAAAAAAGTGACAGAGAATACAAAAAACAAAGATGTAAAACCAAAAGATTCAGAACCTATAAAAGAAGTTGTGGAAAAGGAAATTAAACCTAAAAAGTGAGCGATAAAGGGCACGTTTATGACGTGTCCTTTTTTATAAGGAGATAACCATGAAGCACCTTAAATCTTACGCTATTATTTTCACCGGAATGACCATTACTGCCATTGCAATAGGATTTTTTTACATTCCCAACGGAATTGTTACCGGTGGAGTTTCCGGCATTGCAACTATCTTATATCCAATTGGTGTACCACCCGGAATAACCTACTCTTTTGTTAATCTTTTTCTGTTGTTATTTTCTTACAAGCGTTTAGGACGGGATTTTGTTGTTAAGTCTATCCTTTCCGTTGTCGTGATATCGTCTCTTGTTCAGGTGTTTTCAGGGTTTCCTCCCATAACCAACAACATTTTTCTTGCTACCCTTTTTGGAAGCCTGCTTTTTGGAATAGGAGCATCGCTTACCTTTATAAAAAATGCAAACACAGGCGGAACAGATATTATCGGCAGACTTGTTCAATCAAAATATCAGTATTTTCCCATAGGAACGCTTTTAATGATTGTAGATGGCTTTATTATTCTTGTGTCACTACTTATCTCGAAAAATATTGATCTCGCCTTATACGGGCTTTTTGGGCTTTTTATTTCCGCATTCTGTATTGATTTTATTATTGACCACTTGAACTCATCAAAGCTTGCATTTGTTATAACAGATAAAGGTCAGCAAATTTCAAATCTTATTATTAAAAACAGTCGCCGTGGAGTTACAATGCTAAACGCCCGTGGTGCTTATTCGGGAGCAAGAAAGAACCTTTTAATTTGTGCCTTAAAAAATAAGCAGATTCCCGAATTTCATCGTATGATAGTTGAAACGGATGAAAATGCATTTATTATTTTTACAAACTCGGAAAAAATTTTCGGGTTAGGGTTTTATGTTTATAAGTAAAAAAGAAGTCTAATCTTTGAAAGATTAGACTTCTTGATTTTAGTTTATCACTATGTAATCCGCAAATTATTCCTTTACTCCACCTAGAGAAATACCCTTTGTGAAGTACTTCTGGAAGAATGGGAATATACACATCATAGGACCTGCAGCAACAACACACATAGCCATTCTCAAGTTTTCTGTAGGAACCTCGATAACATCCAGGTTGACACCCATCATCTGTGCTGCTGTACTATTCATGAACTGAGCATCTGTCAAAATCTTCTGTAGTAAGTACTGAAGTTTGTAAAGTGACTCGTCTGAGATGTATAGCATTACGTGCTGGAAGTCGTTCCAGTAAACAAGTGCTAAGAATAGAGCAATAGTTGCGAATACCGGTTTTGACATCGGTACAACGAACTTGAAGAATATATGTAATTCTCCTGCACCGTCAATTCTTGCAGCTTCAATAATTGAGTTTGGAAGTGCTGTAAAGAAGCTCTTCATCAATGTGATATTCCAAGGATTATATAGCATTGGCCATATAAGCACCCATATATTATCTTTTAGACCATACCATCTTGTGTATACGATGTATGTAGCAACCAAACCACCGTTAAATAGCATTGAGAACAAATTAACTAGTGAGAATGCTTTTCTGTATGCAAATTCGTGTCTTGAAATTGCATAAGCATATCCACCTGTAAATAAAACACCTAGGATTGTACCAATAACAGTTGTTAGTATTGTAACGCCGTAAGCATCGATAACGCTCTTAGGGTTTGAGAATAATGTTTCGTATGCCTCAATAGAAATGCTTTTCGGAATGATCTGATAACCAATCTGATATATTTCCTGCTGTGACTGGAATGATGATCCAAGTAGCAACAAGAATGACAGTAATACTGTTGAGCAGATTAGTACTAAAAAGATATGGGTAAATACGTAAAAGACTTTTTCGCCAGTTGATGAAACAGTCTTTGCTGATTCTTTCATTTTATTCATCTATCATTTACCTCTCTTATTAGAACATTCCGCTTTCAGGGTCAATCTTCTTAGCAACACTGTTGCTGACAATAACAAGAATAAAGCCAACAACTGCCTGATAGAAGGCCGCTGCAGAAGACATACCAATATCACCAATAGTCATCAATGCACGGTATACATAAGTATCCAGTACGTCTGTTGCCGGGTATAGCAGACCGATATTAAGTGGCACGTTGTAGAACAAACCAAAGTCTGCATACATGATCTTACCAATATTTAGAATGAACAATACTACGATAATGTTCTTAATCATTGGGATTGAGATGTACCATACTTGCTTAAGCTTTCCTGCACCGTCAATTCTTGCAGACTCGTATAGTTCAGGACTAATACCAATAAGTGCTGCATAATACATAAGAACGTTGTTACCAAGGCTCTTCCATACGCTTAATATTGGGATAATCCAGAACCAATACTCCGGATTATTATACCACATCACCTTTTCTCCGCCGAAGTACACAATAATCTTATTGAATATACCATAATCCATATCCAAAAGACCCTTCATGATAAACGCAACTACGACGAAAGAAATAAAGTATGGCAAATATAGAATTGTTTGATAAATTTTTACATACTTGTTTGCAAGTTCAAATAATAGTAGTGCTATACCAACACCCACAACGATGCCGGCAACAATGCCGACAGCGTTGTAAAATAGTGTGTTTCTTGTAGCATTAAGTACGTCATTACTTCTGAACAAGAATTCAAAGTTTTGGAATCCTGCCCAATCTGACTTCCAGAAACCTAAAGTTGGGTTATAGTTCTTAAAAGGTAATACCAAACCGAATAGCGGCATCAATCTGAACAAGAACAAAACCACAGCACCCGGCAACGCCAAAAGTAAAAATGGTAAGCTTCTCTTAAAGTCGCTTGCAAATTTATTTTTCTTGTTTACCTGTTTCATTATTTATTTTTCCATTCCTCGTACTGTTTATTGAATTCATCAACGATGTCATATAGACCAGCTTCTTCAAATCTTGCCTTCATTTCAGCGTAGTACTTATCATAATCTGGCATTGAACCTGTTTCAAGGATTGTCTTTGTCTCTGTTACGATTGAAGCACACATAGCAGTTTCTGTCTTAAACTTTGAAAGGTCTGGTAAGAAACCGATAACAGGAGAAATTTCAGCTGTTTCGTTCTTTTCCTTACGGAACATTAGAGATTCAACTCTGTTCCATGATGAGTCATACTGATCCCATAGAGGGCCTAACCAGTTGTGCCAGATTGCCCACTTAACATCATTACCTGTGTTAGCCTGAATGAATCTGTCATCTGTGCCAGGGTTAGCTGTTACTTCATAGTCAAGACCTTCGATACCGAAAGCAAGAAGGTTTGAAAGTTCTCTATCCTTCCAGATTAGGTCAAGAAGTGCAAGAGCCTTTTCAGGATTCTTTGATGTACGGCTGATAGCTGTTACACAGTTTGTAACGTTTGTTCTGTTAATTCTACCGAACTTGATTGGGCCTTCGTAGCACTTGAATCCCCAGTAGTTAGAAGATTTTTCTTCACTTAGCTGAGCGTGCATTGAAGCGTATCTACCACTCTTAATTTCTGAAGCTGTTTCTGTCTTTGAAGCAGCGTCTGCAGGAATGTATCCGGCTTTGTAGAACTTGCTTGCAGCTTTCCAGTATTCAATCTTGTCCGGTGAGTCAACGATAGCGATAAACTTATCGTTTGCAACGTCAAATAGTACCGGTTCGATTGTTGATGGTATGTAATCTACTGATGGAAGCTCTGTAAGTCTTAGAGTACCATACATACCTGATTCATTTTCTTTAACAGCCTTAAATAGCTTTTCTAGATCGTCATAGCTGTCAGCGCTCTTTACGTCAAAGTTATACTTGTCAGCAATGTCAGCCTTGAAGCAGAAACCTGCGTATGGAACATAGAATGTTTCAGAAGGAATAGCATAAACGCCACCATCTCTGAATGTTACAGCGTCCCAAGCAAATTCGCCAACTCTTGACATGATTTCAGGAATATATTCGTCATTCATATATTCACGAAGGTCAAGGAAAGCACCCTTTTCTGCGTTTGTAACAAATGTTTCGCCCATTTCAAGAATTAGGTCAAATTCTTCACCTGAGTTGATAAGAACGCTCTTCTTCTGATCCCAAGCGCCGGCATCAACAAATTCAAAGTGAACCTTTGCACCGATAGCTGGCTCAATGATTGCATTGGCAGCTTCTTCAACCTGTGCCTGGTGAGACATATCACCTGTAGGCTTACGCATGTACCAAACAAGTGTTGGTACGCCATCTTCGTCTACTTTCTTGCCACAACCTACCATAACTGTTGCTAGTGTTGCGAAAACAAGAAGCATACTAATTACTTTTAAAAACTTTTTCATAGTTTCCCTTTCGGATTTTTTTAAAACCCGTTCTCCTTTCCATTTTTATATAAATATTTTACAACAAAACCTATAAATAGTAAATGAAATATTTATAGTTTTTTATGTAATATCTTCATATTTGTTGTGCAACTTATATAAAATAATACCCATAAAACTAATATTATTATCATTTTATTGATAAAAACCCCCCAATGATTACATTGAGGGGTTTTGTATAGTATTAATTACACAAAATATTATTCAATTATGAACAACATTTGACCTGAACCTCTTGATGATAGAGAAACAACTCTTGAGCAGTTAGTTCCGTTTAGCTTAAATGACTTAATGTCTGAAGCATCTGCTGGAACTATGTCACGAGCTACTCTGTTTGTTCCAACGCCTGTAGTTTCAACCTTGTAGATCTTGAACGAATTCAATAGATATGTGCTGAATTCATTATCTTCAAGAGCTGTTCCTACTTCAGGCATTTCACCTGTTGAAATACCGATACGTTTGTCATCCATTGCGTATACGAAACCGTCACCTAAAGTACCATTATCTGATACCCAGTTAGAAATACTGCTGTCAACTACCGGCATGCTTGCCTTTCTGATATCGTAACATACAGCAATCTTAGCAATAGATGTTTCATCTTCTGTCAAGTAGCAACGAACAATATCACCAGGAACTATCATTCTTGGAGCAGCTTCATTTGTAGTTGGATTCTTAGCTGTTGGTTCGTTCTGTAATGTGACTGGATACTGTGCAACTCTTTCATTCTTTGTAGTATATGTCTTTTCACCGTTCATACCCAAAAGAGTGATTGAGTATGTTGATTCACCATATTCGTTAAGAATCTGAGTAATCTTTTTAACGATCATATTACCGATATGGTCTGCTGAAAGTGAAGGAGTTAATAGTTCTCTAACTACTACTACCTTTGCGTACATCATATCTGTACCAAGTTTGTATGCAACTACACCGTAACGTCCATCTTTTAGACCGCCAATGCTTCTGATTACCTTGTATTCAGATTCATCTGCATCTTGTTCAATGTCAGGAAGTTTGAAGATAATAGTATCGTCGTCTACGTGTACCTTATCTCCAAAAGCCTTCTTACTTCCGTAGAACTGAGTGAATGTAGATTCTCCGCCAGAAAGATTGTCTACTGACCAGTACAATCTATCGTCTACTGTAGGTTCTGGACCTGTAGTATCTGTGATTGATTTCGCAAAGTCAATCTTGTTTAGTTCTCTATCGTTGTTTACATCGTATCTTACAAGCTTATTTATACCAGCCTTGAACTTTGGTAGATATACCTTATCCAATGTTTCAAAGTCAAGTGACTTTCCTTCACTTGGTACACCATCAACGAAGATTCTCTTTGTTGATACCTTGTACTTGATTATAGAACCGATTTCACTGAAGATTTCAGCAATAATACAATCATCACCGTTTTCGTTTGTGCCCATATCTGCACTTAGAAGATAACCGTATGCCATACTTCCTGATACTGAATCATCTAGAGCAACGATGTTACCCATGAAGTCAACGAAGAAAGTCATATCAATCTGTGGAGAAATTGTTCCTAAGAAAACATTTTTGTATTCAGGGTCGATAGCTGAAGTAGCTACAGGATATTTTTCATCATCGATAACAATGTATGATGGGGTACCTGAATAAATTGATGTAAGAGCACCGGTTACAATGCCGTTTGAAATAACAATTTCTTCTGCAGCAATAACACCATCTACTACATTACCCATTACAGAAATAACTGTTCCGATACTGATGTCTTCAACAGGAACGTTATTTCCTTCTGCATCGTAAACAGCAGTTACGTTGTTTTCAGTATTTGCAACTACGTTTGGAATGTTGTATCTTGTATCTGCCTTAAAAGTAATAGTAGTTACATCACTTTCAACAGCTTTTACAACGAAGCTTGTGTATTCATTAATATAAACTACATCAAAGCCTACACCTCTGCCGTTATCAATCAAAATAACCTTACCATTTTCAGGTTCCATGAATTCATCATTAGGAACTACTTCAACAAGTGTGTTATTTTTAACGATTGCTGTTTCTTCACTTAGCTTAGCTCTTTTCTTTGAGCCTTCTACTTTGTATGTGTATCTGTCTTCCATGAATCCGTCAATATCAGCAGAATTAATTTCTGTGATTGTGTTTTCTGATCCTGCAAGTACACAAACTAAATCGTTTGTTTCTACGTCGTAGAATAGATCGACTGTGCATCCTGGAAGGATATTGCATGGGCCTTCTGTTTTATAAGAAACACCATCAATAATAATTACGCCATCTTCAGCAGCACGGCCACCAACAAGTGAAACCTGTCCGTTTGACTGAAGAACACCCTTTTTGTCTTCAATGTCAAGATACTTTTCAAGAATTGATTCGCCTTCCTCATTTGAGAATACAAAAGCATCCTTGTTCATACCTGAGATAGCAAGCATATCTGTTGTAAGTGCCTGATATAGCATATAGAATATATCACCTGCAACAGCACCCTTGTTCTTCATCTTAATGTTAAGCTGGTTTGCAATCTGCCAACCGCCTGTTGGGTAAGCACCAACTAGTGACATAAAGTCTTTGTAACCCATTGTGTTCATTGCAATATATAATGCTTCATTATATGTAATGTCACGGTCAGGTTCAAATGAGCCTGCGTTACCATTAATGTAACCTGCATCTGCAAATCCCTGGATTACCTTAAAATATTCGTGAGTTGATGGCACATCCTGGAATGCAGGAACTAGTGAGCCATCACTTACAGGTACAATCTTTGACATAATGTCAATGAATTTACCCTTTGAAATTACTGTATCAAAGCTGAATGCATCTTCTTCTGAAATCGCACCGATTTTTGTAAGAAGAGTTACTGCATTTTCAAACTTTGCAACTCTTTCAGCTGAAATTCCTTCATCTGCTGCGCTAACGTTTACCACTAGCATTGAAAGAAGCACTGAAACAGTAAGAATATAAGCTATAAATTTCTTAAACATTTCCGTCCTCCTTTACTTCACTTCAAGTAATCTGCTTAGCATAGTTGCAGCTTCCGCTCTTGATGCGTTGTTAAGAGGCTTAACAGAACCGTCTGTGTAACCGCTAACAACATTGCTTCCTACCATTGCTGCTACTGCATTCTGAGCATATCCTGAAATAGAACCTGCATCTGTAAATGATGCATCACCATTTGTTAGGTTAATACCCTTTGCCTTTGCAGCATTATAAAGGATTGTCATCATATCCTGTCTTGTGATGTTTGCAAGTGGTGCAAAAGTAGTAGCTGTTGTACCGTTTACAACACCATTAGAATAAGCAACCTGAACTGCATTTACAAACCAATCGCTGTTTGAAACGTCAGTAAAGTTAGCAGTTGTTCCTTTCATTCCAAAGCCGAATGCCATAACAACCATCTGTACAAATTCTGCACGAGTGATTGTATCATCCGGTCTGAAGTAACCGTTGTTACCCTTTACGATATTCTTGTTATAAAGGTTAAGAATTGCATCCTTACCCCAGAATGAGTTGTGAATATCAACGAATGGATTTGGGTTTGCTACCGGTGCAATAATTCCAGCAGTAGCTCCGCCGCCGAAGCTTGGTGTGCTTCCGCCACCACCGCCACCGGTAGAACTTCCCTTTTCAGCCTTTGCCTGCTTCTTAACTGCATCCTTTAGCTTTGTTACAAAGTCATTTAAAGATGAGAATGCTCTCTCTCCAATCATAGCTGTAGCTACCTTCATTGGATTCTTAAGAGCTTCATATTCTTCAACAACTGTTGCATCTATTGCAACAATTTTACCTCTTGCGCTTACTCTTATATAATTGTCAATACCTGCAGCTTTTACTTTGCTATCATTAAGCTGTTCTAATATTGCATTTTCTACAACAGCAGCGTCATATGTGAATGAGCCATCAAATGTTTTTTCCACACCCGGAGCAGAAATATTAAAATTATATGTTCCGTTAGGTGTTGCAGATGTGTCTATTACGAAAGTAAACTTACCTTCTTTTACAGCACACTGGTCAGCCCAGCTGATAAATTCAGCATCAGCCACAAGGTCTGTTATTGGAAATGTTTTTCCATCTTTTAAAACAACCAAAGTTGCGATTTTATCTTCTGCACCATCGGTACTCAAGAATTCGCCTGTGATTGTTACTTTATCATTGGTATAGTCAATGTTTGGTTCGATTGTATCCGCAAAAGCAGACATTGGAATCAAAAGCATTGCTACTGACAATAAAAGTGCTAAAATTTTCTTCACTTTACATATCCTCCTGTTCTTCAAATTATGTGTGAAATTATTCAATCACCACGAATGGTGCCATAGAATTTACGTTGCCATTATCAACTGTCCAAGCAAATACTCTGAAGTATTCGCCAGCATTAAGTGCTGTTACTTCTTTTTCACCGCTAACAGTACCTTCACTTGCACAGCCGCCTTCTTCAGGTGGAACAATTATTGATTCAATAACAGTATTTCCTTTGCAACGTAGAAGAACAGTATAGATTTCTTTAGTTTCATCTGTATTGTTTATAATTGAATACTTAATCTTACCATCTTCAAGATTAGCCTCAACAGTTGCTTCATCCAAAGTTTCGAATGAAATTGTTGCAGTAGGTAGAACTATTCCATCCAATACTAAATCATATTTAGTGCTTGATGCCAAGCCTGAAACTGTGATTACTGCAATCTTCTTATCATTATCGTCTCTTACTACATTAATAGCTATGTTGTTATCGTCTTCTTTGCCCTTTATTGAGCAAGCGTCATAGATAGCCTTTGCAACAATGTTACCACTGAATGTAGCTTTGATTGTCACACTGTCAATAGCCTGTTCGATAACTTCATAACCTGCAAGTCCTACAACTTCACTTCTCTCATATCCTTCAACTTTAATATTGAAGTTATCAAGATATAGTGTTGCAGCACTTCTTGGACGAATGTAAATAGCATACTTACCTGCTGTAGCAAATGTTCCTGTGCTATTTGAACCCGCAACTATTGTCATCATTTCTTCAAATGTAGTTGTCTTTGATACAGTTGTCCATGTATTTGCAGCTATTCCTTCGTGATAGAATGATACAAATGGATTTAGTGAACTGTCGTGGTTTCTGATCCATAGGTCAGGTTTCACAGCTTTTTCTGAGTAAACATCAACGCTGATTGTAACAACGTCACCTGCTGCGAACGCAAAGCCTTCAGGTAAGCTGATACCTACTGTATTATTGTTAGAGTTATCAAGACCCTCTGCCTTTAGAACATCGTCTCTTCCACCGATTCCGTCAGCTTCTGTTACGATTACAGCGTCAGTTGCTACCCATGTAAGTTCTTTTGCTTCATTAAGTGGTGATTCATTTTCATATACTGTAATCTTTTCGCCTTCATCCATAGGAGGTGGTGTTGGTGTTGGATCATCCGGCACTTCCGGAGCTACATAACCAACTCTTGAAACTGTTACCTTGAAGTTGTCAACATAAAGTGTTGAACAATCTCTTGGACGAACATAAATACCATAGTTACCAGCTGAAACGAATGTACCTGAGCTATTTACAGTTGAAACTACTGCGTCAAGTTCAGCTACTGTAACAGTTTTTGTTACTGTTATCCATTCATTAGCTGCTGTTGGCTGTCCATAGTATACAGCCATTGGGTTAAAGTCTGAGTGGTCTCTTATATAGATGTCAGGCTTATAGTTTGCTGTTTCTGAATAAACATCTACACTATATGTAACGATGTCGTCTGCTTCGAATGCAAATCCATCAGGAAGCTTTACACCTACGAAACCTGTGTTAGAATTGCTTACGTTATCAGCTTTAACAACGCCATCTCTTCCACCAATTGTGACATTATCAGTAAGAGAAACATTTGCACCAATGAATGTCAGTCCACTTGCTGAACCAGCATTGATATCAATAACATTTCCTCTATCTGCATCTGGTGTTGGTTCTGGATCAACCGGAGCATCAGGTGTAGGAGTAGGAGTTGGTGTAGGAGTTGGTGTTGGAGTAGGAGTTGGTTCTTCTGGATCTACCGGTGGTAGTTCAGGTTCTTCATATCCTTCTCTTGAAACTGTCACCTTAAAGTTATCAAAGTATACTGTTGCATTACTTCTTGGACGAATGTAAAGTGCATAAGTACCTTCTTCATCCCAACCTGTAACACCTGTTGCAACAAGATCAGCATATGTAACTGTCTTTGTGATAGTAGTCCAAGTATTTGTTGCAATTGGTGTGTTATAGAATACTGTGTATATTGGTAGGTTTGTGTGATTTCTTAGCCACATATCAGGGTTAATTGCTGTTTCTGAGTAAACATCTACACTATATGTAAGAATGTCACCTTCACAGAATGCAAAAGTATCACCAAGTTTAACACCTACTGTGTTGTTGTTAGAGTTTGCAACGCCTTCTGCCTTAACAACGTTGTCTCTTCCGCCGATACCATCAACGTCTGAAAGTACTACAGCTTCGCTACCTGTCCAAGACATATCGCTTGCGTCATTAACATCGATATCAACAACATTGCCTCTTACTACTTCTTCAGGAGCTTCGTAGCCAACTCTTGCAACTGTTACATTGAAGTTATCAATGTATGCTGTTATATTGCTTCTTGGGCGAATGTAGAATGCATAGTTACCTGCTAAATCAAATGTTCCGGTACTTGTACTAGCAATCTTTTCGTTCATCTGTTCATATGTGAATGTCTGTTTTACAGTTACCCATGTGTTTCCAGCTACTGGCTGTTCATAGAATGTAGCGAATGGATTTAGACTGCTGTCGTGATTTCTCATCCACATATCAGGGTTGTATGAACCTGCAGTTTCTGCATAGATATCAAAACTATATGAAAGAACGTCGCCTTCTTCAAAAGCAAATCCGTCAGGAAGCTTAACACCTGCTGTGTTGTTGTTACTGTTTGAAAGACCTGCCAATTTAACAACGTTGTCTCTTCCGCCAATTGCGTTAGCATCAGAAACTGTTACGCCTGGTTGGCACCAAGTAACATCGCTTGCACTGTTAATTTCCATATCAATAACATTGCCTCTTTCCGGCTCTGCTACAACTTCTCTTTCAACTGTTAGCTGTAGATTGTCAAGATATAATGTTGCATCAGATCTTGGACGAAGATAGAATGCGTAGTCACCTGCTGTAGCAAATGTTCCGTTGCTGTTTACAACAGGAATAATAGCTTCTAACTCGTCATAAGTAACTGTCTTTGTAAGAGTTATCCATTCGCCAGTTGCCATTGGTTGGCTATAGAACACTGCCATTGGATTTAAGTTTGCGCTAGCACCATGATTTCTTAACCATAAATCAGGATTAATTGCTGTTTCTGAATAAACGTCTAAACTATATGTAAGAACGTCTCCTTCGCAGAATGCAAAACCGTCTGGAAGTTTTACACCCACTGTGTTGTTATTGGAGTTTGCCACGCCCTCTGCTTTAACAACGGCGTCTCTGCCTCCAATTTCGTTGGCATTACTTACTGTTACGCCTGGTTGTACCCAAGTAAGTTCGCTTGCATCATCAAGAGGCAGATTAATGTCGATAACATATTCTGTTTCTGCCGCTACTGATACAGCTACAAATGAGCTTGCAATCATGCATAGTGAAAGTAGTAATGCAAATAGCTTTTTACATTTCATTTTCTATTTCCTCCTTTATTTTTAAGCATAGAAATGCATTGTGCTGATATTGTATCAAAGTGTACATAAATTGTCAATAAGAAAAATCCATTTTTTTAGAAAAAATGCTCACTTTTCCGTGCTATTTTTATTGTGTTATGGTTAATTTTCACATAAAGTATGATTATAGTTTGATTTTGCACAAAATTAGTAATTTTTGCATAAAAAAAGTGATACGATTACTCATATCACTACTGATGTTTAAAGCTATTTAGTTTTCGTTCTTTTTCGCTACGCTTTTTTTGTATTGAGCCGGTGTTATGCCAAAATATGCAGAAAAGGTTTTATGGAAATAGGAATAGTCCCTGTATCCCACAAGACCTGATACTTCGGATACGGTAATGTTTCTGCTTTCAAAAAGCTCCTTTGCCCTGTTCATTCTCACAGATTTTATATACTCACTGAAAGTTGTGTCAAGGCGACGTCTAAAAAGCATGCAAAGATAGTTTGGGTTGAAATAGAACTTTCGTGATAGGTCCTCTAAATGTAAGTTCTTGCTATAGTTTTCGTTTATGTAACTTATCAATGATTCAAAGTCCCTACCCTCTATACGCTTTGGTGCTTTTCCCAGCTTTTTAATCGCTGATGCAAGATGCGCTAAAACTTCATCTGTGTTCTCGTTCTTAAAAGGTGTTCTTAAATAGTCAACCGCTCCAAGTCTTACCGCTTTTCGCATATACTCATAGTCATCTCTGTCAGTGATTATCACAAACAGTATGTCATCACGACCCATTCTAACCTTGATTTCTTCCATCAGGTCAAAACCCGTCATATTCGGCATATCGATATCTGTGAAAATTACATCAACGTCGTTGATTTTTAAATAGGAAAGCATTTCTTTCGGATCACTAAAACCGCCAATTACTTCCATACCATATTTTGCCCAGTTAAAGCTTGTTTCGATGCTTTTTATTTCTCGTTCATCGTCTTTTAAAAGTGCTACACGATACATACTATTTCATCACCTCCAACGCTAATGGCATTATTATATCAAATACTTACGGATTTTGCAAGATGTAACAAAAAAGAGCCGAATTTTGTCAGCTCTTTCATTTTAAAACAATGCTCATAACTACGTACAAAATCCCCAAAATACCAAAGTTGTAAAGGGAAAACTTTTTGATATAAGAAATAGCGTTTCCGCTACATCTTTTCACATATTCCCTGAAAGTTATCAAGCTTGCAAGAGAAGCTATCAAAGTTCCCGCTCCACCAATGTTTACTGCCACCAAAAGTTCAGGGTAGTTGGTGGTGAACTTTGATAAAAGTATAGCACTTGGGACATTACTTATTACCTGACAGGATAGCACGCCGTAAAGCAATGTGTTCTTTTCGATAAGTCCTCCTAAAAACTGGTTTACTGCAGGTATTCTTGACATATTCCCTGCAAAAACAAAGAACGCTACAAAGGTTAAAAGTAGTGGATAGTCCACCTTTTTAAGTGCTGACTTGTCAAGGAAGAATATAGCTACCGTTATCACCACAAGACCTATGTAATAAGGTACAGTTCTGAATACCACCAATATCGCCAAAAGGAAAAGTACACCATATATTATTGCTCTTTTCACGTTAAGCTTGATGTCAAGTTCCTGTTTAAGTTGCATTTGCTTATTCGGTATTATAAAGCAACACAGAGTTATCAATACGATGGATATTACAAACGGCAAAAACATTATTTTTACAAACTCAATATTTGCTATGTTATAATAGGTGTAAAGATACAAATTCTGCGGGTTTCCGAATGGCGTCAACATCCCACCAAGGTTTGCCGCAATATTCTGCATTATGAAGGTAAACGCCATATATTTTTCGTTTCCTGTGGATTTTAAAACATAATATCCTAACGGCAAGAATGTGATAAGCGCCATATCGTTTGCTATTATCATTGAGCCTATGAATGTTATGTAAATCAAGGCTATAATCGCTGTTCTTGCAGTTTTGAAGTAAAGTACGATTTTTTCTGCAATTATTCTGAAAAATCTAATGTTTTTTAAAGCACAAACACAAGCTAATGTGCAGAAAAGACAGGTTAGTGTCTTTAAATCAAAATATTCAAGATATTGCCCGTCGGGTGGTACAATAAATGATGTTATTATCGCCAGCAAAAAGGCAATGCACATCACAGCATTTTTCTTAATAAATTCCATCTTTTTCTCCTGTATTTTTAAAATCACCAAGCGACATTATACCACATTATTTTCGCTCTGTCTATATGTATTTTACCATAAAAAAAGGACTACATTTTGAGTAGTCCTTTATATTACATATTTCCAAAGTTATCGAAAGTTGTCTGATAGGTATATCCTGAATAATCCTTACCCTGCCCGCTGATTTCAAGGTACATCTGGGCAAATGTCTGCTCAATGTATGGTGCAAGCAGGAAGTTTCCTATGCAACAAGCTGTATTTGCAAGAACGTACCAGCCAAAGAATGAAATGGCAAGTTTTACATATCCCCATTTATTCCCTACCATCATTTCTTTACTCTTGCCTATAGCCTTTGCTCTTGGCATATTTGGGTTTTCCGCCAAGATATAATCAACCATTGAGTACTGAAGTTCTTTGATATATGCAGGAATCATAAATATAATTGTGGCAAGAACAAGTCCGCTTGAGATTGTGGTAAGTGACATAGCAGCAGAAACCGATTCATTCTGTATCATCGGCAAAAGCTCAGCTATTTTTTCAGAAAGGCCGAACTTCCAGAATCCTATAACCAACGGCACAAATCCTAAAAGTGACCAAAGTGCCACATACAAATTCTTCACAAATGTTACCCAAACTATGTTCTTATAGTTATTTCTGAACGGGTGCATAAGGTTATCAAGGTTTGTATCCATATCGGCAGAGCGTAGCATAAAATGGCGAAGACCAACCCTTAATGGTGCTGCCACAAATATGCTTATTCCAATTCCCACAAGGAACATAAGTCCTACTACCGCATAAATGGCAATAATCCTTATATCTGACATTGCAGCAAGATTCATGCCCTGCAATCTTTGCACTCCAAAATTAAGCATACCGCCTGTTACTATGCTCACAATTGCACAGGCAATAACGCTCATAAAAAACGACCTTGAAAGAACGAATTTCGCTCTTGATTTTAAAACCTTTCTATCAAACATAACTTTCTCCTTTTTTTCGGATTTTTATTTATATTCCAATTATACCACCTTTATTTCCTTATTTCAACTGCTTATAAAAGGTTTACAGAAATTTAATATATTTAACATTGCTAGTCTTTACGCCAAAAACACATTTACTTTAGTTAATATTAATTAAATTTTTAAATTATATATTTACTTTTGGAAAAAATAGTAGTATAATACCTCTGTGCCCCATATAAAAGATAGGGGCATTTGGAATGTTTGAAGAAAATTACCATCATATATTTTGAGGAACTTAATATGAAAATAGTTGTATATTTTAATTTTGTCATTTCGGTACTGTTTACCATATGCTATTTTTATCAGTTTGTATATGTGCTTATCGGGTTACTTAAAAAGGCAAAACTTCCTGAAGCAAAAAAGCAACACAAGTATGCAGTAGTCATTTCTGCACGAAATGAAGCGAATATGATCGGCAACCTTCTTGATAGTATCAAAAATCAGAACTATCCGTCAAAGCTTATTGACACTTTGGTTGTTGCCGATAACTGTACTGATAATACGGCAGAAGTTGCAAGAATGCACGGTGCTCACGTCTTTGAGCGTTTTAATGACCAGCTTGTAGGCAAAGGTTATGCTCTTGACTGGCTTTTTAAACAGGTTAAAGAAACTATGCCGAATAATGAATATGAGGCATATATCGTCTTTGATGCTGACAACATTGTTGATCCTAACTTTATCCCTGAAATGAATAAGGCTTTTGATAAAGGCTACCGTATTTTAACAAGCTACAGAAACTCTAAAAACTATGGCGAAAACTGGATTTCAGCCGGCTATTCCCTATGGTTCCTGCGTGAAGCGAAATTCCTTAACAACTCACGAATGAATCTTGGAACAAGCTGTGCAATTTCCGGAACAGGTTTCTTGATAAGTGCTGAAATCATAAACAAAAACAATGGTTGGATTCACCACCTTTTAACAGAAGATATCGAGTTCACTGTTGACAATGTTATTCAAGGCGAAACAATCGGTTATTGCGAAGACGCTGTACTTTACGATGAACAGCCTGCCAACTTCTACCAATCATATATTCAAAGACTTCGTTGGTCAAAAGGTTTCTATCAGGTTTTCGGAAAATACGGTGCTAAGTTATTTAAAGGAATGCTTAAGGGAAGTTTCTCTTGCTACGATATGCTTATGACAATCTCCCCTGCAATGCTTTTAACTTTGGCAAGTACTGTAATCAATCTAATCGCTATTGTTCTTGGTATTATAGGAGATCCTGAGCATCTTCCAATGCTATTTAAGGCTTTAGGACAGACATTGTTTGGATTCTACTCAATGTTCTTCTTCCTTGGTGTTATTACAACGATTACAGAACATAAGCAAATCAGATGTTCAACTTTAAAGAAAATCGGGTACACATTCACATTCCCGTTATTCATGTTAACCTATGTGCCAATTTCAGTAATTGCGCTATTTAAGAAGGTTGAATGGAAGCCGATTAAACACTCTGTGTCTATGTCGGTATACGATATCTGTCAGGTTGACCCTGAGTTTGACATTTCAAATAATTAAAAAAAGGAGAGTTAGCTCTCCTTTTTTAGTACAAAAAAATTCACCTTATTTTAAGGTGAATTCTTTTTTCATATAAATGTGCGGAACGCCTGTTTCAAGGTAATAGTCGCCGATTGTTATAAAGCCCTGCTTTTCATAAAACCCTACCGCAGTTTCCACCGCACTAAGTTCTATTCCCTTGTAACCCTTTTCCTTAGCGTACTCTGTCAGCTTTTCCATAAGGATTTTGCCGTAGCCATTTTTCCTTAATTCTTTCTCTACTGCAAATCTTCCCATATGTAAAAGGTCACCGTTTTCATTCACGCGCAGACAAGCTATTATCTTTTCACCATCCCAAAGTGTGAAGTGTAAAAACTCATTGTCCTTGCCGTCAAATTCAAGCTCTTCAGGGACATTTCTTTCCACCACAAAGGTGTTATATCTTAATCTTTTAATTTCGTCATTGGTATCGGTTAAAATTTTAAATTCCATTGTTTCTCCCTACTTTTCATCAAACCTGATAAAAGTTGTGTAATCTGCATTCTTTTTGCAAATAGCCTCATCTATTTTTTCCTTGATTTCCTTTGTATCCATCCCCATAGAATACGGCACTGCAAGGTCAAACACAAGCTTGGTCTGTTTTGCGCTTCGTACAATACGGAAATCGTGGAAAGACAGGTCTGGGCTTATGTTCTCAATTATCTCGCCAAGTACTTCTTTCATTTCCTTTCGTTCTTCACTATTCACTTCAACAGGGTCATAGTGAATCACAAGCCTCACGTTTAGCTCGTCATAAGCGTCGCATTCAATATCGTCAATTATATCGTGGCAGATAAGCGGATCTTCTTCCGCTGAAAGCTCTGCGTGAAGTGATGCAAAGCACTGTCCAGGGCCGTAATCGTGTACCAGGATGTCATGCACGCCAAGTATCTTGTCATGGCCCAGTACAAGCTGGGTAATAGCATCCACAAGTTCTGCGTCTGCCCTTTTTCCAAGAATCGGGGATATGGTATCACCTACCGCTCTTACTCCTGAAACAAGAATAAAAATTGCAACTGCAAGCCCCATATAACCATCTATATTTACGCTGTATGTTTTTTGGATTATTGCGCCAACTAAAACCGCCAAGGTTGCCACAACGTCATTTCGGCTATCCAGCGAAGTAGCTTTTAAGGTTTGTGAGTTGATTTTCTTTCCAAGGCTTTTATAAAATACAGCAAGCCAGATTTTCACCAATATAGAAAAAATCAGGATGCCGAATGTTAGACCCCCAAACTCTACCAAAGAAGGATTTATGATTTTCCCTATTGAAGTTTTGGTAAGCTCAACGCCTACTACGATTACAAAGATAGCAACCAAAAGTCCTGACAGATACTCGTATCTTGCATGGCCGTATGGGTGGTCTTTATCCGCAGGCTTATTAGCCATTCTGAATCCTAAAAGGGTTATAACAGATGACATTGTATCGGATAAATTATTCATTCCGTCAGCCACGATTGAAACAGAACCGCTTATTATTCCCGCCACCACTTTGATTAGTGATAAAAGGGCATTACAGAAAATTCCTACCTTCCCTGCCAAACGTCCTATTGCAAGGTGTACTGTGGGATTGGTGGGATTTTTATAGTTTTTAACAAACAACCGAAGCAAAAGCTCTGTCATTTACCTTACCTCCAAAAATTTGCTATCCTTAATGTATATTCCCTACTTTTAAAAAAATCCGTACTCTTTTTGGGGAATACGGATTTTTATTTACTTACCGCAGGTTGCACAGTTTGCGCATGAACCTGAACACTTCTTCTCAATACCACGGTAGTTATCAACTGCCGCCTTAATAGCTTCTTCTGCCAAAACTGAACAGTGAACTTTTTCAGGTGGAAGTCCGTCCAAAGCTTCCATAACTGCTTTGTTTGTAAGCTTTAGAGCTTCTTCAACAGTCTTTCCCTTAACCATTTCTGTTGCCATTGAGCTTGTTGCAATAGCTGCACCGCAACCGAAAGTCTTGAACTTTACGTCCTTGATAACTTCGTTTTCGTCGATATCCATATAAATCTTCATGATATCGCCACATTTTGCGTTACCAACCTGACCAACGGCGTTTGCATTTTCTATTTCACCAACATTTCGCGGATTTGCGAAGTGGTCCATAACTTTTTCTGAATACATATTATTTCTCTCCTTTTAACACTTCTTCATATAGAGGTGACATCATTCTAAGTCTTTCTATAATCGGCGGAATTGTTTCAATCACATAATCCACTTCAGCATCTGTTGTATTCTCTCCAACGCTCAAACGAAGTGAGCCGTGGGCAATTTCGTGCGGAAGTCCGATTGCAAGAAGCACGTGAGATGGGTCAAGTGAACCCGATGCACAAGCACTTCCTGATGACGCTGCAATTCCCTTCATATCAAGCATCATAAGTATTGATTCGCCTTCAATATAACGGAATGAGAAGTTCACGTTGTTGCAAAGTCTTGTTTCGTCTGTTGGACCATTTAGCTTGCAATATGGAACGTTCTCGGAAATTCCTTTGATTAGCTTATCACGAAGCTCTTTCATTCTGGCAATCTTATTGTCAAGGTCTGTGTTTGCAAGCTCTAATGCTTTTGCAAGGCCCGCAATACCTGCAAGGTTTTCTGTTGCAGCACGCTTACCACGTTCCTGACCACCGCCGTGAATCAAGTTTTCGATTCTAACGCCGTTTCTGATATAAAGTGCGCCAACGCCCTTTGGTCCGTGGAACTTGTGGGCAGAAAGTGATAACATATCAACGCCTAATTCTTCAACGTTTATCTTCATATGCCCTATTGCCTGAACAGCGTCGGTATGGAAAATAACCTTATGTTCACGGCAAACCTTTGCAATTTCAGCAATTGGCTCAATTGTTCCTATTTCGTTGTTTGCAGTCATTACGGACACCAAAATTGTGTTATCGCAAATAGCTTTTTCAACATCTTCTGCTGTAACCTTTCCGTTTTCATCAACGTCAAGGTAAGTTACAGAAAAACCGTGCTTTTCCAAAAATTCACAAGCAGAAAGTATTGCGTGGTGCTCAATTTTTGTGGTAATTATATGGTTACCCTTTGCCTTATTCGCAAAAGCAACACCCTTAATTGCCCAGTTATCAGCTTCGCAACCTGATGCTGTAAAATACACTTCGTTTACTTTTGCGCCAAGCTGTTTTGCAACCCTTTCGCGAAGACCCAAAAGTGCGCCTTCGGCAGTTCTTCCAACATCATAGAATTTTGATGACGGATTACCGTAAACTTCTTTATAGTATGGCAACATTTCCTGTAAAACTTCTTCGTTCAAGGAAGTTGTTGCATTATTATCCATATAAACTTTCATTTTAACATCTCCAAATTCTTTCAAATGAACATCATTTCTATTATAATTTATTCCCACCACTTTGTCAACTTTATTTCTCCAATTATTGTATATCAAATTATATAAATTTACACTATACAAACGCTAGTTTTTGTTATATAATAAAAAATAATGAAAGTTTACCTAAAAAAAGGAGCGTTTTATTTGAAGACTGCAGGCATTATTTGTGAATACAATCCCTTTCACACAGGACACAAATATCATATTGAACATATAAAGAAAGAATTTGATGCTGTCGTTTGTATTATGAGCGGTAGCTTTGTTCAGCGTGGCGGTGTTGCCATTTACGATAAGTGGTCAAGAGCACGCTCTGCCCTTGAAAATGGTGCTGACCTTGTAATTGAGCTACCTGTTAAGTACGCTCTTTCTTCTGCTGAAGGCTTTGCTGAAGGTGGCATAAGGATTCTGGATGCAACAGGTGTTATTGACGCACTATGCTTTGGAAGTGAATCAGGCGATATTGCGGAGATTACTTCCTGTGCCAGGGCACTTCTTTCCGAGTCTCCTGAAGTTTCACAGAAAATCAAGGCACTAATGAATGAGGGTCTTCCCTATGCAAAAGCACGTGCCATTGCTTATGAAGGCGTTTTGGATACAGAGCTTTTATCACAGCCGAATAATATCCTTGCAATTGAATATATAAAGGCAATCCTTAAATCAAATAGCTCTATCAAACCAATCACTCTAAAGCGTAAAGGCGCAGGTTATCACGATGAAGAAGTTATTGACGGCTTTGCCTCTGCTACTCTTCTCCGTGAGAAAATAAGAAGCGGAGAAGATGTTTCAACATTTACTCCTTACGACCTTTTGGCATCGGTAACCTATGACGTTAACCGCCTTACAAGTGCTTTTAAGTATAAGTTACGTACAGAAGGCGAAAAAGCATTTGATGGCATTCCTGATATGGAGCCTGGGCTTGCCAATCGCTTTTTGAATGAGATTGACAGAGATAGCATAGCAGAAATTGTGGATGCGGTTAAAACAAAGCGCTATGCCCATACCCGACTTCGCAGAATTGTGGCAAAGGTTCTTCTTGGTCTTACAGAAGACACGAAAAATCCTGATTATATCCGTGTTTTGGGTATGAATAATAAAGGAAAGGAATTACTTTCCAAGATGCGAGAAAAGTCAAGCTTCCCTATCGTTAATAAGGTGGCAGATTTTAAGGATGAATCTATTCTCCCTGATATTCTGGCAACAGACCTTGCAGCACTCTGCGCAGACTCACCTGTGCCAATGGGACGTGACTTTACTACTTCACCTATTATAATGGAATAAAATTTTGCGATACTGCATATGTTGCAGTATCGCTTTTTTACGCCTTAGAAAATTTTTCCAAATTTTTTCAAAAAAAGTATTGACAAGCAGAAAAATTGTGTTATAATGAAATTGATAATGATTCTCATTATTAATCAAAAGGAGAGTTTCTGATGGATAAAAAATTAAACACTTCCAAGAAGCGCGAAGCAATACTGGACGCTTTGAGGAATACAACTACTCACCCATCAGCTGACTGGATTTTTGAAAAAGTTAAGGAGGACTTTCCCGAAATGGGAATTGCAACGGTTTACCGTAATTTGAAAATCCTGCTTGACAATAAGGAAATCTTTAAGATTGATGTAGGTGACGGGCTTGACCATTACGATGCTAACATCTTTGTCCCCCACGACCATACGTTCTGTAAGGTATGCGGAGCAATCGGTGACACCGTTGCCATAAGGCAAGATCAGCTCGGAAACTTTGCAAAAGATGACTTCTACCCTGAATCATATTCCTTGATTCTATTTGGTATCTGTCAGAAATGCAAAAATGCGGAAGCTCAAAAAACTAAAAATTAAAATTTTAAAAAAATTTGGAGGTATTTATTATGAAAAAATTTGTTTGTCCTGTTTGCGGTTATGTACACGAAGGTGATGCGGCTCCTGAAAAGTGCCCACTATGCGGTGTTCCTGGTTCAAAGTTCACTGTAATGGAAGAAGGCGCTGCTCTTGCTGCCCAGCACGAATACGGCGTTTACGCTAAAACTGTTAAGAACAATGACGATATCCCTGAAGAAGATAAGAAGTATATCTTCGATCAGTTAATGGCTAACTTCAACGGAGAATGTGCTGAAGTTGGAATGTACCTTTGCATGGCAAGAATCGCTCACCGCGAAGGCTACCCTGAAGTAGGTCTTTACTGGGAAAAGGCAGCTTACGAAGAAGCTGAACACGCTGCTAAGTTTGCAGAACTTTTGGGCGAAGATTTAGAGCCAAATATGAAGGCTACAACAAAGGATAACCTAAAGTGGAGAGTTGACTGCGAATATGGTGCAACAAAGGGTAAATTTGACCTTGCAGTAACAGCTAAGAAGTACGGTCTTGACGCTATCCATGACACAGTTCACGAAATGGCAAGAGACGAAGCTCGCCACGGTAAGGGCTTAGAAGGACTTTTAAAGAGATACTTCAAATAAGAATAAAATCGAAAGCAAGTGAGATTTAATCTTGCTTGCTTTTCTTTACTAATACGAGAAAAACAATTTTATATGCTTTATATAAATTTATAAGGAGATTGTTATGAAAGAGAATTATATGGTTTGCAATTGTAAGCAAGTAAGTTATAACGATATCGCAAATGCCCTTGATAATCTGACAAAGTTTGACGATGTTCTTGATACATTTAAAGGTGTTCAGGAAGTGACACTCTGTTCTACAGGCTGTGGCGGATGCCACCAGAAAGTTCTGGATATTATATCTGAAATTATGAGCGGTGCAACTGCTTAATTACGATATTAAATTTAGTAAATTTTTATTGGAGGTATTATTATGGATAAAAAAGTAGCAACACTATTAAACGAACAGATTGCAAAAGAGTTATACTCTGCATACCTTTACCTTGACTTCTCAATTTACTATGAAGCTGAAGGTCTTGACGGTTTTGCAAACTGGTATATGATACAGGCACAGGAAGAGCGTGACCACGCTATGCTATTCTTAAAGTATTTACAGATGGCAGGCGAAAAGGTTACACTTGGCGCTATAGATAAGCCTGACAAGGAGCTTGATTCACTTATGGCTCCACTAAAGGCAGGTCTTGAACACGAAAAGTATGTAACAAGCCTTATTAACGATATTTACGGTGCGGCATATGACGTTAAAGACTTCAGAACAATGCAGTTTTTGGATTGGTTCGTAAAAGAACAGCTTGAAGAAGAAAAGAATGCTGACGATATGATTAAGAAGATGGAACTTTTCGGTTCTGACGCAAAAGGCCTATACTCTCTTGACGCAGAATACGCAGGAAGAATTTATTCAGCCCCATCCCTTGTACTTTAATCAGTAAAAGGAGGTTTTTCTATGAAAAAGTTTTTTTCACTACTTCCCCTTTTAATGTGTCTTGCCTTGGCAGGATGTAACCCAAGTAATGAAAATACACCTCCACGTGTAAGAGATGTCTCAGGTAGCATTACCGATAACGGCAAGACCTTTTATTCCCACAACCTGGACCTTGATTCTGATGGTGAAAATGAAATTATATCTATGGATATGGTTTGGGATGAAGAAACTCCTTGGGAAGCCAAACTGAATGTTACTATAGGTGATTATAAAACAACTCTACCTATGCTAGACGGCATGATAGATGCGGTTTATGTCTGCGATATTGATACAACTGACGGCGTTTTAGACCTTGGTATTATTACCAAAGAAGCAAGCGAAGATCCGAGAATCCGTATTATAAAGTACGCAGAAGACTTGCCGTTATATCAGTTCAAGTTAAACGATGACGGCGGAATAAATGACGATTTATGGCTTGGATATGCTGTAAACTATTATTTCAACATCCTTGAAAACGACACAATAGTTTTGGAAATGCAGACACCAAGTTACGGTATGTGGAGTGTTTACAGAACATTCCAAAGAAATGAAAATGGCGTTTTTGAAGAGGTAATTCCTGAACAATATGACATTCTTCCTGATTTTATGGAGAACGCATTTACAGGAAATCTGAGCGGTCATGAGCTGGAAATGTGGAGTAAAGGCTACATCAAGGCACACTGCGATTACGAATACGAAGATTTCAAAATTAAAAACGGTGAATTTTTAAAACCGCTTTATGATGACGGTAAAAATAAGATTTACCTTGAAAAAGAAAACGGTGAAGGCGGATGGATATCTATTGATTTCTCAACAGAATACAGTATGTTTGACTTTAACCAAAACTTCTTCTTCCTTGCCGGATAAAATTACATTTAAAGTGACATATTAAATTAAAAGGAGGTTTTTACCATGAAAAATTATGTTTGTCCTTGCGGATATATTTACGAACCTGAAAAAGGCGATCCTGATAACGGTGTAGCACCAGGCACAGCTTGGGAAGATGTTCCTGGCGACTGGGTCTGCCCTGTATGCGGACTATCAAAGGATGCTTTTGAAGAAGAGTAATTAAAAAAGCCTCAGGCTCTTGCCTGAGGTTATTTTTTTGCAAAGAAATGTTTTTCACATATTATACAATGAATACAAAATTCTAAAAAAGACAAAATAGTCCTAAAAGGAGTTGTATATAATATTGAGAAAATCTACCAGAACTTTACTTATCAGCACAGGAATACTATCCATAGGCGCATCCGTCTTTACTCTTGCTTCATACATCTTAACAAAGAAATTGGTCAAGGTGGCAATTGACCGCGAAATGCCAAAAGCAAGCGCCAAGTCCCGTTACAGAATAAGCGGTGTTACGCCAAGTGACCCAAACGGCAAAAAAATCGCACTTGCGGGACAGAAATTAAAAAATTCTAACTATGAAACAGTGGAAATCACAGGTTGTGACAAAGAAAAACTTGTGGGGCACCTTGTACGCTCTGAAAATGCCAAGCGAATTATCATCGCCGTACACGGTTGGCGTTCTTCCTGGAACAACGATTTCGGCATGATTGCCGACTTCTGGCATAACAACGGCTGTCACGTCTTATATATTGAGCAGAGAGGCCATAACGAAAGCGGTGGGCAATACCTTGGCTTTGGTATGATTGAGCGATATGACTGCCTTGATTGGGCATATTGGGCGGCAAGCAACATTGACTCTTCCCTGCCGATTTACCTTGCTGGCATCTCTATGGGGGCTTCTACTGTGCTTATGACATCAAGCCTTAATCTCCCGCAAAATGTCCGTGGAATTATTGCCGATTCGGGATTTACTTCTGCTCACGACATCTGGAAACACGTTACCGAGAATAATCTGCATCTATCTTACAAAATGGTGGGTTTTCTTGCAGATAATATGTGCAAAAAGAAGATAAATATGAGTACTAAAGATTATTCCACCAAGGATGCCTTAAAAGAGACAAATGTGCCGATTTTATTGATTCACGGCTCACATGATAAGTTTGTGCCAGTTAGTATGACTTATGAAAACTATCTTGCCACAAGATGCAAAAAGGAGCTTTTAATAGTTCCCGGTGCAGGCCATGGACGAAGTTATCTTGTGGATAAGGATAAATATGAAAAAACTGTGCTTGATTTTTGGGAGAATTGCGAGAAAAAGTAATTCTCCCAATTTCAGTTTCACGTCCTTCTGATTTAATGCACCAGAAAGGACACAGCAGCCTTTGGCGTCTTGACTGCTTTAGGGTCAAGTCCTTTTAATTTTAAACAAAAAAATACAAGTACCACAATCCTGTAGTACTTGTATTTTTGGTGCACCAGAAAGGACTTGAACCTTCACGTCGGGGACACTAGATCCTAAGTCTAGCGCGTCTGCCAATTCCGCCACTGGTGCGTTTTTCGTGCCACTCTCTCAAGAGCACTTTATTATTATAACAGATGCTTTATAGAATGTCAAGCATTTTTTTAAAATAATTTAAAAATTTTTGAATATTTTTTTCACGATAAGAAATCATTAAAAAAACTGCTTAAACAATCGTTTAAGCAGTTTTTTTGTTAGTCTTTCATTAAAAGCACAAGCACAGCTTTCTGAGCGTGAAGTCTGTTTTCTGCTTCGTCAAAAATTTCGTCTGCGTGCTTTTCAAAGGTTTCAGCAGTAATTTCTTCGCCTCTATGTGCTGGTAAGCAGTGAAGAACCATTGCGCCTTCATTTGCAAGAGCCATAAACTGTTCATTTACCTGGAATCCTGCAAAGATTTTCTTTCTCTCTTCTGCTTCTGCTTCCTGACCCATTGATGCCCAAACGTCTGTATAAACAACGTCAGCTCCTGTTACTGCTGCTTCAATGTCATCTGTGCAAACAAAATCACCGTTTTCCTTTGCCCAAGCCATAATTTCGCTATCAGGCTGGTTTGTTTTAGGGCAAGCAATAGCTACGCTCATACCGCACTTAATACAACCCACGATTAGTGAGTTTGCCATGTTGTTTCCATCACCGATAAAGCAAAGCTTTAATCCTGCAAGCTTACCCTTATGTTCACGGATTGTCAAAAGGTCTGCTAAAACCTGACAAGGATGCGCATAGTCTGTTAAGCCGTTAATGATTGGGATACTTCCGTATTTTGCAAGGTCTTCAACTTCCTTTTGAGCAAATGTTCTTATCATAATACCGTCAACAAATCTTGAAAGTACTCTTGCAGTATCTTCTACAGGCTCACCACGGCCAATCTGTAGGTCATTTGAGCTTAAGAACATTGGGTTTCCGCCAAGTTCATACATACCAACTTCAAAAGAAACACGAGTTCTTGTTGATGACTTTTCAAAAATCATACCAAGTGATTTTCCTGCAAGATGCTTATGCTCAATTCCGTTTTTCTTTTCATATTTTAGCTGGTCTGCCAAGTTAAGAATTTCAATAATTTCTTCAGTTGTAAGGTCTGATAGTTTTAGTAAATGTTTCATCCCTCTATTACCTCCTTTAGAATTTTAAGACCGCGGTCTAGTTCGTCTTTTGTTATATTAAGTGGTGGCAGGAGTCTTACCTTTGTTTTTGCGGTTAGTACCAAAAGTCCTTTGGTAAGAGCTTCTTTTGCGATATCCCCTGCTGCCTTTTCGGTTTCGATACCAAGCATAAGTCCCATACCGCTTACTGACTTAACACCCTTTATTTTCTTTAGTTCACTTATCAGATATTGACTCTTTTCCTTTACTTCTGAAAGGAAAGTATCATCAAGTCTTTTTATGTTACTGATTGCAGCTGCTGCGCAAACAGGATTTGCACCGAATGTTGAGCCGTGGTCGCCATATGACAATGTGTTTTCCACCTTGCTACCCAGCATTGTTGCACCCATTGGGAGTCCGCCTGCAAGACCTTTTGCAGTTGATACGATGTCAGGTGTCAAACCAAGTCCCATATAGGAATAAAGCTCGCCACAGCGTCCGTTTCCTGTCTGTACTTCGTCTATTATCAAAAGAATATCCTTTTCGGTTGTTATCTTCTCAATAGCATCAAGGAAAGCCTTGTCTAAAACATTAACTCCGCCTTCACCCTGCACAGTTTCAATCATAATCGCCACAACATTATCGTTTATAGCATTTTCAAGTGCATCTATGTCATTTGCTTTTACATAGCAAAAGCCTTCGGTAAACGGTGTAAAGTTATGATGGAACTTATCCTGTCCTGTTGCCGCAAGAGTTGTTATTGTTCTTCCGTGAAAACTATTTTCAAGGGTAATAATAACGTTCTTGTCAGGGTTTTGGTCAGTCCCGTATTTTCTTGCAACTTTAATGGCGCATTCGTTTGATTCTGCACCTGAATTTGAGAAGAAAACCTTTTTTATCCCAGTTCTGTTGCAAAGCATCTCGGCTAAAATTGCGCCGTTTTCGGTGTAGTATAGGTTTGATGTATGCTGGATTTTATTAAGCTGGTCAATTACTGCTTCTTTCCAAACATCATCTGATGCACCAAATGCATTTGTTCCTATTCCGCTACCGAAATCTATGTATTCTTCGCCATTTTCGCCGTAAAGTACACTTCCCTTACCTTTTGTGATTACAGTGTCAAAACGAGCGTATGTATTTGCCACGTAAGCTTTGTCAAGCTCTTTAATAGTCATAACTTTTCCTTCCAATCAAATGAACATTGTTCCTATACCTTCATCGGTTAACACTTCAAGCAAAATCGAATGCGGAACACGTCCGTCAATCATAAATACCTTGTTAACTCCCTGACGAACTGCTTCAATACAGCAGTCCACCTTTGGAATCATACCGCCTGAGATAATACCATCGCTCATAAGCTGTGGTGCTTCACTTACGTTTACAACAGGAATAAGTGATTCTTCGTCATCCTTGTCACGTAAAAGTCCACGGATGTCTGTCATTGAAATAAGACTTTCTGCCTTAAGCATTCCTGCAATTTTTGAAGCTGCAGTATCTGCATTAATGTTGTAGATGTTTCCTTCATTATCGCAACCAACTGTTGAAATTACAGGGATATAACCCTTTTCCAAAACGTCTAAAATAGGCTGAACGTTCACTTCTGTAATCTTACCAACGTAACCAAGTTTTTCATTAAGCATTTCAGCTTCAATAATGTGACCGTCACAACCGCAAAGACCCATAGCCTTACCGCCCATATTCTGAATAAGGTTTACAAGGCCCTTGTTAATCTTTCCTGACAATACCATCTGACAGATGTCAACAGTTTCCCTGTCTGTAACACGAAGTCCGTCAACAAACTCGGTCTTCTTTCCAACCTTGTCAAGCATTCCTGTGATTTCAGGGCCACCGCCGTGGATAAGAACAACCTTAATGCCGATTAGTGACAAAAGAACAATGTCGCCCATAACCGCATTTTTAAGCTCTTCGTTAATCATAGCATTTCCGCCGTATTTTACCACAACAATTTTGTTATAGTAGTTCTGTATGTAAGGAAGTGCCTCTATCAAAATTTTTGCACGGTCTTTATTTTCTATCTTCATTTTATATCTCCTAAATCAAGTACGGTAGTCGCCGTTAATTTTTACGTAATCGTATGTTAAGTCGCATCCCCAAGCAGTTGCGCCAAATTCACCATCGTTTAGATTAATATCAATTACGATTTCATCTTCCAAAAGGATTTCTTTTGCAATTTCTTCCGAGAAGTCAATTCCGCTTCCCATTTTGCAAACTTCAATTCTTCCCTTTTTTGATTCAAATGCTACATCAATTTTTGCTACATCAACATTTGCACCTGAGTATCCAATTGCACAAAGTACACGGCCCCAGTTTGCATCTGCACCGAACATTGCGGCTTTAAATAGTGTTGATGTGATAACGCTTTTTGCAACAGTTTTAGCATCAAGGTCGGTTTTAGCACCACAAGTCTTACATTCCAAAAGCTTTGTTGCACCTTCGCCATCCTTTGCAATTTTCTTGCAAAGAGCCTTAGTTACCTGATTTAGAGCTTCGCAGAATGTATCAAAGTCTGCACCGTCTTTATCAATTACTGCATTTTCAGCCTGTCCGTTTGCAAGGACAATAACCATATCGTTTGTTGATGTATCACCGTCAACGCTTATCATATTGAATGTGTTTTTAACGTCAGTAGATAGTGCTTTTTGAAGCATTTCCTGTGTGATAGCCACATCTGATGTTACGAACACAAGCATTGTTGCCATATTTGGGTGAATCATTCCTGAACCCTTGGCAATACCGCCGATGTGACAGGTTTTTCCGCCAATTTCAAACTCAAATGCAATTTCCTTTTCAACAGTATCGGTTGTCATAATTGCAACTGCGGCATCGTTTCCGCCATTTTCTGAAAGTTTTTTTGCAAGTTCAGGCATTGCATTTTCAATCGGTGTTGTGTCTAGTGGCTGACCGATTACGCCTGTTGATGCAACAACCACATCCTCTGCTTTAACATCGGTGTTATCCGCAACAATCTGGCACATTCTTTCGGCAACTTCAATACCGTCGCTGTTACAAGTGTTAGCGTTTCCGCTGTTACAAACAACAGCTCTTGCTACGCCGTTTTCAATATTCTTTTTAGTAACCCAGATAGGTGCACCCTTAACCAGGTTCTGTGTATAGCAACCAACAGTTGTTGCAGGAGAAGAACTTACGATTAGAGCCAAATCCATCTTCTCTTTATTCTTACGAATGCCTGCGTGAATACCTGCAGCAGAAAAGCCCTTTGCCGCACATACGCCGCCATTTATTATCTTCATAGTAATTTCCTTCCTTATAAATCAAGTCCTAAAGTTTCAGGGAAACCAAGCGCTAAGTTCATACACTGTATTGCAGCACCTGATGAGCCTTTTCCAAGGTTATCAAATCTTGAAGCAATTAAGATTCTTTCGTCATTTCCGGTAACTTCTATCTGAAGTCCGTCTTTTCCTGATAGGTTATTGCTTCCCAAAAATCCTTCTTTTCCAAAAGGCATAACCTCTACCACTTTTTGTCCTTTATAGTGATTTTCAAAAATTTCGTGAATTTCTTTTGCAGTAGGATTTCCATTAAGCATCTTTGAAAATAGCGGAACAGATACCACCATACCGCTATAGAAATCGTCTACAATCGGTGCAAATATAGGCTTATCGGAAAGTCCGCATATTTCTTTCATTTCAGGAAGATGCTTGTGGTTTTGAGATAGACCATACTGTCTTGGTGAGAAAAGCTCAATGCCCTTATCTTCACCCTCATACTCTGCAATCATCTTTTTTCCGCCTCCTGAGTATCCTGTTACAGAATAGCACACAATCGGGTAATCCTTAGGAAGTACACCCGCCTTAACCAATGGATATACCAATGATATAAAACCGCTTGCGTGACAACCAGGAACGGCAATTCTGTTCATTTCACAAATTTTCTTTTTAAACTCTGCAGATAGTTCAGGAAAACCGTATGCCCATTCTGGGTTTGTTCTGTGAGCAGTTGAAGTATCTAAAATCTTCACCTTGTCTGATTTAACCTTTGCTACAATCTCTCTTGCCGCATCATCAGGTAAGCACAGAAATGCAGCATCTGCACTTTCAATTGCCTCACATCTTGCATCTATATCTTTTCTCAGTTCATCCGGAATTGTTATTAGTTCAACGTCGTCTCTTTTTCCTAGTCTTTCAAAAATTCTAAGACCTGTTGTGCCGGCACTTCCGTCCACAAATATCTTCTTCATCTATAGCACCTCTTATTTTGCATAAATATACAAATCAACATACTAACCATTATCCCATAAACCATAGCATTTGTCAAGTATAATATGTATATATTTTTTTGCTTTTTATACATTTTTGTAAATATTTATAAAACAAAAAGCGTATATTTATGCATTTTTGTATCTTTTTTTCACATAATCATAAATAATTATACAAAAAGGTTGTATTAAAGGTATGTTTGCTGTTTTTCGGCACATAAAAAGTACTCCCGAAGGAGTACTTTCTAAATGTTTTTAAAATTCAAAATATCCATATCAACGGCCACATAGTTTTCGATATAGTCAAGCATTTCGTCAGCGTTATCAAAAACTCTGTAAAGCTCACGGCATTCTTCTTTGATGAAATCTTCTCTTATTCCCTTTTCCATCATAGAAAGAAGGTCGTCAAAGTAGTGGTTCACATTGAAAATTGCAATTGCCTTTGTGTGTCTTGAAAGTTGCTTTAGTGTAATGATTTCAAAGAACTCATCAAATGTACCGATTCCACCCGGTGCCATAATAAATGCATCAGACATTTCCTCAAGCATCTTTTTTCTCTCACGCATTGTTTCAGGGCGGATAAGCTCTGTGCAGTTTTCAAAAATCATACCGTCAACGTTGAAAAATCCCGGTGCAATACCGATAATTTTTCCGCCACCACGTTCTGTACCTCGGGCTGATGCACCCATAACGCCTTCAGCACCTGCGCCAAAAACAAGGCCGTGACCACGTTTTGCAAGTTTTTCTCCAAGTTCTTCTGTAGCTTCTATATACACCTTATCAATTATGTTACTTGATGCTCCGTATATACAAATATTCATAAAATCATCCTTTCTTATTCATACATCTTCTCAAGGATTGCGATAACCTCCGCTTTTGTCGGCACTCTTGGGTTTGTAGGTGTGCAGGCATCGTTTATTGCACTTTCCGCCATCTTATCAATGGCTCTCATATACTCATCCTTATCAACGCCACACTGTGAAATAGAAAGTGGCATATTCATTTCTTTCATAAGGAACTGAATATAGCTGACAAGTGCTCTTACAGTTGTGATTTCGTTAAAGTTACTAACACCCAAAAGCTTTGCCGCATTCACATACTTTCTAACGCATGCAGGGTATGTAGGACGGCTTTTTGAGTTCTTGTTTATCTCTGAGTTATACTCTATTATATGCGGAAGTACCATTGCGTTTGCTCTTCCGTGTGGAATATGGAATGTAGCACCAATTGCGTGGGCAATTCCGTGGTTTAGTCCCAATGATGCTGAATTAAATGCAAGTCCTGCAAGGCAAGATGCAACGTGCATCTTCTTTCTTGCGTGGCTATCGTTATTGTCAAGATATGAACGTAAAAGGAATGTTCCGCAGATTTCGATTGCCTTTTCAGCAAGAGCATTTGAAAACTCATTGTTATTAGTGCTTACATAAGCCTCCAAAGCGTGTGTTAAAACGTCCATACCTGTATCAGCTGTTACTGTTGCAGGAACGCTTTTAACAAGCTCTGCGTCTAAAATCGCCTCGGTTGGAAGCATACTTTCAGATACAAGTGGATATTTTACTCCCTTTTGTGGGTCAGTAACTACCGCAAAGCTGGTAACTTCACTTCCCGTACCGCTTGTTGTTGGAATAGCAATCAAAGCAATTTCCTTGTTCGGTGTGATTTTAGTTGCAAATTCACGGATAGCCTTGGCTTCATCAAGAGCACTTCCGCCACCGATTGCGATAATACAATCAGGGTTATAGCTAGATACCTTTTCAACACCTTTTGTGATTTTTTCAATTGGTGGGTCAGGCACAACATCTGTGAACACATCAAAATCAATGCCCCTGTTTTTTAGTCTGTAGGTAACACTTTGAAGCATTCCGCTTTTTTCAATAAACGGGTCGGTTATAACCAAAACTCTTGAATAGGTCAGTTGTTCCAATCTGTCCAAGGCATTATCCCCGAAATAAATTTTAGTTTTAATATCAAAACTGTTCATCTTTTGCTCCTTTAAGACATCAGATTTCTTCTGCAAAGCCTACCAAAAGGTCAATGCTTGCTTTCAAATCTTCTTCGTCTATCATTTCACTTGGTGAATGAATATATCTTGTTGGAATGGAAATTCCGCCTGTTTTAACTCCACCTTTTGTGAAGTGGATTACACCCGCATCTGTTCCGCCTTCCATCATTATCTCACGCTGGTATTTTATCCCGCGATTTTCTGCAACACTAATAAGCTTTTCTCGTACTTCGTGGCTTGTTATAACAGAATAGTCCATAACTTTAACAGCTGTTCCGTTTCCCAATTTAACCGCCATTTTTGGTGCTTTTGGAGTGTCTCCAATATCGGTTACGTCAACGGATAGTGCATATTCCGGCTCAATTTTAAATGCCGCAGTCCTTGCACCACGAAGACCAACTTCTTCCTGTGTTGTGAAACAGAAATACAAATCGTTTTCTGACTTCACTTTCTTCATTGCTTCGATTAAAACATAGCAGCCAACTCGGTTATCTAAAGCTTTTGAAATAATCTTACCGTTCTGGCAGAAAAGCTCGCCTTCAAATACCGCCATATCACCGATGGAAACCATTTTTTCAGCATCTTCTCTGTCTTTTGCACCAATATCAATAAACATCTTTGACATCTGGCGTTTTTCATTGTTTTCTTCTGTTCCGATAACACCGATAGTGCCGTTTTCAAAACGCACCCTGCGGTTTATAAGGTTGCGAAGATAAAGTCCGCCAACGTCTGCAAAGCGTAAGAAACCCTTTTCGTCAATAAATGTGACAACTATACCGATTTCGTCCATATGTGATGCAAACATAACCTTTTTGCCGTTGCCTTTTTTTCGGCAGATAAGGTTACCCAAAGCATCTGTATATATTTCGTCAGCATACGCTTTTACTTCTTCTTTTATAAGCTCGCAAGCTTTCGCCTCACAGCCTGATGGTCCCCATACGCCTGTCAGCTTTTTCAAGAGTTCCATTAAATCACCTCGTCAATTCTATCTAAAAACAATTGTGCCAAGTTTTCTACTGCCTGAATGTCCTTTTTCGACGCAATTCCGGCAGGTGAATGAATATATCTTGTCGGCACAGAAAGGGATGCTGTCTTAACACCCGCTCCTGTTAAGTGAATACGTCCTGCATCGTTTCCGCCTGCAGTTGCACGTTTATACTGAACAGGAATGCCAGCACTTTTTGCAGATTCAAAAAGCCAGGTCCTTAATTTTTTATCCACAATTGTGGTTCTGTCCATAAATGTAACTACGGCTCCACCACCAATATTTGTAACATACTCGTGGTCTTCACAGCCATAAACATCGTTACAGGTTGTGGCTTCAATTACAAGTGCTATATCCGGCATAATTCTGTGACTTGCAAGCCTTGCACCACGAAGTCCCACTTCTTCCTGTGTTGTGAAACAGAAGTAAGTATCGTATTTTACCGGCTTTTTTATAAGCTCCATTAAGATAGCGCATCCTGCTCTATCATCAATAGCCTTTGCCTTGAATGTATCTTCGGAAAGCATTTCAAAGCTAGTGTCAAAGGCTACATAATCGCCAAGTTTTACTTTAGAAAGTGCATCATCCTTAGTTTTTGTGCCAATGTCTATATAAAGGCTTGATACTTCAGGAACGGTTTCGCGTTCACTCTTTTTCTGTAAGTGTACCGCTTTCATTCCGATTACGCCGGGGATTTTGTTATCGCCAACTGTAACCTTTTTTGAAATTATAACTCGGGTATCAATTCCACCAACGGTTTTAAATTCCAAAAATCCGTTATCATTCACACCGCTTATGATAAATCCAACTTCGTCAGTATGGCAGGATACCATCACCTTTTTTGAGCTATCGCCTTTTTTTAATGCTATAAGGTTGCCGATAGTATCAACCATAATTTCGTCAGCATAAGGAGTTATTTTCTCTTTTATAAAGTTTCGCACTTCGCCTTCGTTTCCGCTAACGCCCGAAAGGTTGCAAAGTTCTTTTATAAGCATAGCCATTCCTCCATTTCATCATCAAGATTTTTCAGGAAAAATGTTAATAAATCTGAAACCGCTAAAGCGTCCAAAACAGAAATTGTTTCAACAGTTGTGTGCATATATTTTAGCGGAACGGATAATAGACCTGTCGGTATTCCCTCGCCTACAACCTGCATTACCCATGCATCTGTTCCTGTGTTTCCGCCTTCAACTTCAATCTGATGCTTTATGTCATTTTCCTTTGCGGTAGAAATCAGTCTGTCGGAAATTTTTGGGTGGATGTTTGGTCCTACTGTTATTACACATCCATCCCCGATTTCGTATGCGTCTTTAGAGTTGTCAGGAGTTATTCCGTGGCAAACATCAATTGCAATTGCAATATCAGGGTTTATGCTATACGTTGCTGTCATAGCACCAAATCCGCCAACTTCTTCCTTTGCTGCAAAAACTGCGTATACGTCAAAAGGCAAGGTTTCCTTTTGAATGTTTTTTAAAACTGTGATTACCGAAGCGCTACATGCTCTGTCATCTAAAGACTTGCCTGTTATCTGGTCACCAAAAAGTTCAGTACAGCTTGCCGCCAATGTAATACTGTCGCCGATTGATACGATTTCCTTTAGTTCGTCTAAGGAAAGTCCTGTATCAACTGCCATATCTTTCATTTTTGAGCTTTTTTCTTCTTCACCGTCTTGCAAAAGATGTGGTGGCTTTGCACCGATTACGCCTTTTACGTCACGCTTTCCGTGGATGATAACTTCCGCTGATGGCAGGATTCTTGGGTCAATTCCACCCACATTCACAATGAATATAAATCCGTTTTCGTCAATGTCAGAAACCATAAGTCCAATCTCGTCAATATGCGCTTCAATCAAAACCTTTTTAGCATTTTCCTTGCCACACTTCTTCACTGCAATTACGTTGCCAAGATTGTCAATCCAAGCGTCATCGCAAAGGTCTTTCAGCATATCTTTAATATTTTCATTTATACGGTATTCATACCCAGATATGCCACGCATATTACTGAGTGTTTTAATAAGCTCTTTCAAAATTACACCTCATTATAGTTGGTTTACCAGCTTCTTGAAAAGATTACCTCTTTCTTCAAAGTTAGCAAACATATCAAAACTGGTAGATGCAGGAGATAATAAAACTGTATCCCCGTCCTTTGCTATGCTTCTTGCGGTATTTACAACCTCTGGATAGCTTTCGCATCTTATCACCGGAATATCACTGCCTCCGGCTTTTATTAAGGCTTCTTCAATCTTATCTGCGGTCTTGCCGATAAGGATTAAAGTTTTAACCTTTTCACAAAGTGCCGGACCGATTTCGTCATAAGGTATTCCCTTATCCTTTCCGCCGGCAATCATTATTACTTTATCTTTAAACACATTTAAAGTATTTATACTTCTATTCGGGCTTGAGTCAATGGAACTGTTATAGTAGCTTACCCCGTCCAAAACTCTTACGAGCTCAATTCTGTGGTCAACACCGCCAAAGGTTTTGGCAATTTTCAAAATCACGTCGTCGCCAACCAATCCTTCAACCGCTCCGATTGCTGCCATATAGTTTTCAACATTATGCATTCCAGGGATTTTGATGTCAGCAATATCCAAAACCGCCTTAGCATCACGCATTATCTTACCGTCTTTTAAGGTAATATAAGCATCTTCCTTGGAAGAAAATTCTGTAACATTTCCCTTTGCTTCTTTGCCTATTTTGTTAGTTTCGGCATTTGAGCGATTAACTATAAGTTTATCATCTGCCCTTTGGTAAAGCATTATGTTCTTTTTCGCGTCAATGTATTCCTGATAGTCCTTATGAACGTCAAGGTGATTTGGGGTTATGTTTGTTATAACCGCAATCTTCGGTGACTTCTTTATTGTGTGTAGCTGGAAGCTTGAAAGCTCCAAAATTACCCAATCATCAGCTTTCATATTTTCCGCTTCGGTTAAAAGCGGATTACCAATATTACCGCCAAGGTAAGTGTTATAGCCTGCCTCGGTCATCATTTTGTGAATAAGGGTTGTTGTTGTGGTTTTTCCGTCACTACCCGTAACTGCAATTATATTTGCAGGACAGATATCAAAAAACACTTCCATTTCGCTTGTTATTACGCTACCATTTTCCTTTGCACAAAGTAGTGCAGGGTGGTCAAAACGAAGACCCGGTGTTTTATAAATAATCTCACCTGATAAGTTATCAAGATAATCATCACCTGTTACGATTTTTACGCCAAGTTTGGTAAACTCGTCATATATATCCCCAAGTTTTTCCGGTGTTCGCATATCGTATGCTGTAACATTTGCACCAAGTTCTACAAGGTATTTTATAAGTGGACGGTTTGAAATTCCCATACCAATTACCGATATATTTTTATTAAAAACCTCTTTTTTAAACATATCCACCGTCATAGTGTTCCTCCAAAAATTAGCTTCTTTTCTTTTTTAAGATAATGGCTCTTTTTATTAAATAGTCACGTGTGTTAAGTGACGGATCAATTACCACTTCGTCTAAAAGAAGCTTTAACATATCGCCGATTTCACGACCGGCTTTAAAACCTATTTTTAATAAATCACGTCCGTTTATCTGCAGTTGTGAGATCTGATACGGCTGACGCTCTGCAATAATTATCTGGCACTGTTCATAAACTGCCTGAAGTTTTGAAAGCTTATCGTCCAAAAACTTTAAGTTCTTTGCTCTGTTGTCAGCTTCCTGCAAAAGAAGTAGCTTCATAAACAGGTTTTCGCCTGTTCTTGCAAGCATTCTCTTTACAGATGCAGGGCTTGTGTCAATTCGCACATCGTGATTTTCAATTAAAACAAGTATATCGTTTATGGACTCTCTGTCCATTCGTAGTTTGTGTAATACATCATTTGCGATTCGTACGCTTTCTCTGTGATGACCATAAAAATGGTTTATACCGCTAGAATCACGGGACAGGCAATTTGGTTTTCCCGAATCGTGAAGAAGCGCTGACCACCTTAAAATCAGGTCGTTTGGCGTATTATCCACCGCTTTCATAATGTGGTCACCCACGTTATAGATGTGGTACTTATTGTTCTGCACCGTATTAAAACAGTTGCAAAGTTCAGGTATGATGTGTTTCATCAAGCCTGTTTCGTATAATAGCTTTATTCTTGACGGCTTATCACAAAGAAGAATTTTATTAAGCTCCTGAAGCACTCTTTCGCTACTTACGTTTTTGATTAAAACTGCGCATTTTCTTATGGCACGAACAACGTCTTCTGAAAGGTCAAAATCAAGGCAGGCAGCAAATCTTACTGCACGAAGCATACGAAGTGCATCTTCCTTAAATCTCTCCTCTGGTACGCCTACGCATCTTATAGTGCGCTTTTCTATGTCATTCTGTCCGCCAAAATTGTCTACAAATCCACGTTTCGGGCTATACGCCATTGCGTTTATGGTAAAATCACGGCGTTTTAAGTCGCAGGAAAGCTCGTCCACGTAATTCACGCTATCAGGATGGCGCATATCACGATATCCTACCTCTTCCCTGTATGTTGTAACCTCGTAACCTGTTTTATTTTCAATAACGGTTACAGTTCCGTGCTTTAAACCTGTATCTATAGTTCTTGCAAAAAGGGCCTTAACCTCTTTTGGTTTTGCATTGGTTGCAATATCATAATCGGACGGAACTTTGCCCATTAGCGCATCACGCACTGCGCCGCCGACGATATAGGCTTCATACCCTGCAGCTTCAAGGGTCGCCAAGATATATTCTGCATTTTTAGAAACTACCATTTCCATCAGAAGCGTTCCATCCTTTCGTTTATAATATCCCATACTATTAGTATATCACATTTTTTGCAAATACTCAACAAGATATTTACATTTTTTCTAATTTATGTTACTATAAAAGGGATATTTTTTTAGGAGTTTTATTATGATTGGATTACTTGGAACTTTTGTTAATATGATACTGGTTATTCTAGGCGGTGCTATCGGTCTTTTTTTAGGCTCACGCTTCCCGAAAAAGCTGTCTGATTCCCTTATGAAAACCCTTGGGCTTTGTACCCTTTTAATCGGCATTTCAGGGCTTTCAAAGGGCGAAAATCAGCTTATCACCATAATCTCTATGGCAATAGGTACTGTTATCGGCGAGCTTTTGGATTTAGACAAAAGGCTTTCTGACCTTGGGGATTCCATTGAAAAGCGTTTTAAAAAGGATGGCGATAACGTAACCATCGCAGAGGGATTTGTTAATGCAAGTCTACTATTTTGCGTAGGTGCTATGGCGATTGTCGGCTCACTTCAATCAGGTCTTGTTGGCGATAACAGTATGATTTACACAAAGTCACTTTTGGACTTTACAGCTAGCATAATTTTTGCATCAACCCTTGGTGTTGGCGTACTTTTATCCGCATTCCCTATCCTGATTTATCAGGGTGGAATCGTGCTTTTGGCTCACCTTATAGCACCGTTTTTAACTGACGTTGTAATCGGCGATATGACCTGTACAGGTTCACTTATTATTATCGGTCTTTCACTTAATATGCTAGGTATTACAAAGCTAAAGGTTATGAATATGGTGCCGGCAATATTCCTGCCAATCTTAATACACCTTTTCGTATAACTCTTCCATAGCTTTTAAAATGATTTTAGCATTTTCGTCATAAATTTCGCATAGTTTATCCATAGGCAGTGGGTTTTTACCACTGCCTATTTCTATGGTAAATCCCGCTTTTCCAAACTCTTTTATGAACCAGTCTTTGCATCCGCCAAAGGATGCCGTTCCCGTTGGCACACATACTGCATATCCACTTGCCTTTGCCATTTCTTCTGCCAAATGCAAGGAGTTATCTGCAACGCTTCCGTCAAAATCATAGTAGATTTCCTTACCTTGCGAATGAAATGCAATCAGAATATCAAAGTTCATTTTCTTTATAAAATCCACCATGGCTTTTGTTTCTGGTTCGCTTTCGGAGTATGGTCCTGCATATTTACTCTCACAAGGATGGCTTGTCACTACCCGCCAGGAAGCATTGTAGTTGTGGTTTATGTCAACACCACGGGCATTTGATTGCCAGACCTTGTTAAAGCTATGTATGCCCACAGAGCTTATCAGTTTTTGATGGTACGGATTTGTTATATCAAGTCCATTTATGGCAATATCCACGCCGTCAGGGTTAACCATTGGCACTACATAAACGCTGACGTTTTCCGCAAATTCCTTTGCATCGTAACCGAAAAATTCGCCGTTTTCCGAAACTGCCTTTGCAAATTCCCACAGGAATTTCATTAAAAATGCAGATGTTAAATATTCAAGACCGTGATGTGCACCATTTAAAAATAGCTTTCTTTCACCATCGCCAATCTTCAGGCAATAAATCGGCTTTTTCATTACGCTTTGGCCTATGCTCTTTGTTTCTATAAAGGGATATTTTGCGGAAATCTTTTCAACATCCTCTACTAAACGTTTGTAATCATAACTCATTTTTTGCCACCTTTCTTTACATAAAATTTCTCTTTTATGTATATGACTAAAAAGGCAAAAAAAGTATTAAAAAACTCTGAACAAAAGTTCAGAGTTTTTTATTTATTCAAGTTCAAATGCACCAGTGTAGAGCTGATAGTATTTGCCTTTTTGTGCGATAAGGTCTTCGTGAGTTCCGCGTTCAATAATCTGTCCGTTCTCCAAAACCATAATCACGTCAGAGTTCTTAACTGTTGAAAGTCTGTGTGCAATTACAAATACAGTTCTTCCCTGCATCAACTTATCCATACCACGCTGAACAATAGCTTCGGTACGGGTATCAATACTTGATGTTGCTTCGTCAAGAATCATAACAGGTGGGTCTGCAACAGCCGCTCTTGCGATTGAAATAAGCTGACGCTGACCCTGTGAAAGGTTTGCACCGTTATTGGTAAGCTCGGTTTCATAACCATCAGGAAGTCTTGTAATAAAGTCATCAGCACCCGCAAGTTTTGCTGCACTTATGCATTCTTCATCTGTTGCGTCAAGGTTTCCGTAACGGATGTTATCCATTACAGTTCCTGTAAACAGGTTTGTTTCCTGAAGAACAATACCCAAAGAACGTCTAAGGTCTGACTTTTTAATCTTGTTGATATTAATACCGTCATAACGGATTTTTCCATCTTCGATATCGTAAAATCTGTTGATAAGATTAGTTATTGTTGTCTTACCTGCACCCGTTGCACCAACAAATGCCACCTTTTGACCAGGTTCTGCGTAAACTGATACGTTCTTAAGAACCAATTTTTCATCGGTATATCCAAAGTCAACATCCACCATTCTTACGTCACCTTCAAGTGGTGTATAAGTAAGGCTTCCGTCACCATGCGGATGCTTCCACGCCCATGTTCCTATATGGTGTTTTGTTTCGGTAATCTTTCCATCTTCCGAAATCTTTGCATTAACCAAGGTTACATAGCCGTCATCAACTTCAGGCTCTGAGTCCATAACCTCAAAGATTCTGTCCGCTCCTGCAAGTCCCATTACAATGGCGTTTATCTGCTGAGAAAGTTGGTTTACGTTTCCTGTAAATTGCTTTGTCATATTAAGGAATGGAACAACGATGCTGATTGAAAGTGCCATTTTAGAAAAGCTTACATTCGGCACGTTATTTATTAGCAAAATACCGCCTGCAATAGCAACTAAAACGTAAAGAATGTTACCTATATTCGCAATTGTCGGTCCAAGAATATTTGCGTATGCGTGAGCACGGTAGCTATCGCCACAAAGTTCTTCGTTTACCTTTTCAAAGTCTTCTTTTACTTCCTTTTCGTGACAGAATACCTTTATAACCTTTTGGCCATTCATCATTTCCTGAATAAAGCCCTCGGCCTTACCTATGGACTTTTGCTGACGGATAAAGTATTTAGCAGAGCCTCCGCCAACCTTTTTGGAAACAAACATCATAGCAACAACGCCCAAAAGCACTACCAATGTCATCCACACGCTGTAATAAAGCATTATTCCAAGCACGCAGATTACCACAGAGCCTGCTCGAAGAAGTGATGGAATCGCCTGTGATATAAGCTGACGAAGTGTGTCAATATCGTTGGTGTAATGGCTCATGATGTCGCCGTGCTTGTTTGTGTCAAAGTACTTTATTGGTAAGTTCTGCATTCCGTCAAACATACGGCATCGCATCTTACTCAAGAAACCTTGTGTGATATACGCCATAAGCTGTGTATATGCATACACTGCAAGCAGTGATATTACGTAAATCACAGATAAAATTATCATCAAAGGAACCATCTCTTTATAAGCAGATGACCAATCCCCCGTTGTTCCCCATTTTTCTATAACTGCCATTACTTTCTGTATAAACACATCAGGAACTGCCGCTGATGCTGCAGAGAATAATATACAGAAAATAGTTATTGGAAGCATTCTTGGGTAAAACTCATAAAGAAGCTTCATCAAACGGGATAGTGTGCCTTTTTTTGCCTTTGGTTTATTCATCACTATCACCTCCGTTTGTCTGTTGTTCATAGATTTCCTTGTAAATTTCTGAACTTTCCAGAAGTTCGGCGTGGTTTCCTACATTGGAAATTTTGCCGTTTTCCATAACCACAATCATATCTGCATCCTGCACGGATGAAATACGCTGGGCAATAATAATCTTGGTTGTTTCAGGAATGAATTCAGAAAATCCCTGACGAATTAAAGCATCGGTTTTGGTATCAACGGCACTTGTTGAATCGTCCAAAATAAGGATCTTTGGCTTTTTGATAAGTGCTCTTGCGATACAAAGTCTTTGTCTTTGTCCGCCTGATACGTTTGTTCCGCCTTGTTCAATCTTTGTTTCGTACTTGTCAGGGAAAGTTTCAATAAACTCATGTGCCTGTGCCAAACGGCATGCTTCTGCAATCTCTTCGTCTGTGGCGTTTTCGTTACCCCACAAAAGATTTTCCTTTATTGTTCCAGAAAATAGCAAATTCTTTTGAAGCACCATAGCAACGCTGTTACGAAGTTCTGTAATTCCGTAATCGCGAACATCCACTCCGCCAACTTTTACACATCCGTCAGTTACATCATAAAGACGTGGAATAAGCTGAACAAGGGATGATTTTCCTGAACCTGTTCCTCCGATAACACCCACTGTCATACCTGACTTTATGTGAAGATTTATATCAGATAGAGCATTTCTTTTGGCTTTTTTTGAATACTTGAAGTTTACGCCGTCAAAATCAATTGAGCCGTCTTTAATTTTGCGAATTGGATTTTCCTTTTCTGCCATTTCAGGTGTTTCGTCCAAAACTTCACAAATACGCTTTGCAGATTCTGCTGACATTGTAAGCATAACGTAAATCATTGAAAGCATCATAAGGGACATAAGAATCTGCATACCGTATGTAAGCATTGCAGAAATCTGACCCACGTCAACTGATGCGCCCATACTTTCTATGGTCATTTTTGCACCGATGAACAGAACAAAAACTGTGTTTATGTTCATGCATAGTGTCATCAGCGGTGTATTTAGCGCAACAATTCGTTCTGCTTTTGTAAAGTCGTTACAAATATCAGCGGATGCCGCACCAAACTTTTCTTTCTCGTATTCTTCTCTTGAAAATCCCTTTACAATTCGCATTCCACGAACATTTTCTTCGATTGATTCGTTTAGTTTATCGTACTTTTTGAAAACTCGTCTGAATGCAGGCATCGCCTTACGGCTTACCATATAAAGTCCTATACCAAGAATCGGGATTACAACTACGAATGCAGTTGCAAGTTTTCCGCCCATTACATATGCCATAACTATTGAAAAGATAAGCATTAACGGGCTTCTTATGGCAACTCGTATAAGCATCATAAAGGACATCTGCACATTGGTGACGTCGGTTGTAAGACGTGTTACCAATGATGAAGATGAGAATTTATCAATATTGGAAAATGAATATTCCTGAATCTTTTTCATCATATCGCTTCGAAGATTTTTAACAAATCCCGAAGACGCCTTGGCGCTGGTGAATCCTGCGGCAGTACCAAAACTCAAAGAAACCGCCGCCATTATGGCAAGGATTCCGCCTGTTTTTAGAATCTCACCCATCTCTATTCCGTTTTTGATTCCGTTAACCAAGTTGGCAGTAATAAACGGAATTGCAGTTTCAATAACCGCTTCACCAACAATAAATATTAGGGTCAAAATTGTAGGTAATTTATATTCTCGAACACACTTTGCCAAGCGTTTTAACATAAGCATCTCTCCTTTTTGACATTTTCGAAAAAAAGAGCATATACCAAGCGGACTTTCCGTTTGGCTATATGCGCACAATTTGTATTTTGCCGTTTCCCCAAACGGCAAAGGTTATATGGAGGAGAGGATGAGATTCGAACTCACGGAGGTGTTACCCTCACAACATTTCCAATGTTGCGCCTTCGGCCACTCGGCCACCTCTCCGTATTGCATCTTTGTTATTATAGCACTTTTGCATACGTTTTGCAATAGTTTTGGGTAATTTTCTCAATCTTTTTTGCGTAAAAAAGAACTGTCAAAAGTCGACAAAACCTTGACAGTTCATATACTTTTTTTAGTTCTTTAGTGCCTGAAGTGGTGCAGGGATTCTTCCGCCACGGGCGATGAAGTCGCTGCTTGAATATTCCTTAACCGGCATTACAGGGCCACTTCCCAAAAGTCCGCCAAATTCCACTGTATCGCCAACTTTTGTGCCAGGGCCAGGGATAATTCTTACCGCTGTAGTTTTTGTATTTACCATACCGATTGCCGCTTCGTCTGCGATAATTGCAGAGATTGTTTCGGCAGATGTATCTCCAGGAACTGCAATCATATCAAGTCCCACAGAGCATACGCAGGTCATAGCTTCAAGTTTTTCAAGGGTTAGTGCACCGCACTGTGCTGCACTTATCATTCCCGCATCTTCACTTACCGGAATGAATGCACCGGATAGGCCACCAACATAAGATGATGCCATAACTCCGCCCTTTTTAACTGCATCGTTTAAAAGTGCAAGAGCCGCTGTTGTGCCGTGTGTTCCGCACTTTTCAAGACCCATTTCTTCCAAAATATATGCAACGCTATCGCCTACTGCAGGAGTTGGAGCTAAAGACAAGTCCACGATACCAAACGGTACGCCAAGGCGCTTTGATGCTTCCTGAGCAACCAATTGACCCATTCTTGTAATCTTGAATGCAGTCTTTTTAATTGTATCTGCAACAACGCCAAATGGCTGACCTTTAACCTTTTCCAACGCGCATTTTACAACGCCAGGGCCTGAAACGCCTACGTTTATCACGCATTCGCCTTCACCTTCGCCGTGGAAAGCGCCTGCCATAAATGGGTTATCTTCAACAGCGTTACAGAAAACAACAAGTTTTGCACAAGCAAATCCGCCGCTTTCATTTGTTAAGTCGGCTGCCTGCTTGATTATTCTTCCCATAGCTGCAACTGCGTCCATATTGATGCCGGCTTTTGTGCTACCTACATTTACGCTTGAGCATACAATGTCGGTTTCAGCAAGTGCTCTTGGAATTGAACGGATTAAAGCCGCTTCACCGTCTGTGAAGTCTTTATGTACCAAAGCGCTGAAGCCACCGATGAAGTTTACACCAACATCCTTTGCCGCTCTATCAAGGGTTTTTGCAAGCTTTACGCAGTTATCAATGGTCTTTTCTTCCAAAACATCCACCAATGTTGCGATAGGTGTTACGGAAATTCTTTTATTTATAATCGGAATACCGAACTGCTTTTCAATATCACAACCAACCTTAACAAGATTTCCTGCATAGGTTGTAATCTTTTTATAAACCTTTTCGCAAACCTTATCAATGTCAGGGTCTGCGCAGTTTTTCAAGGAAATACCCATTGTGATTGTTCTTATATCAAGGTTTTCCTTGTCAATCATATTTATGGTTTCAAGTATCTCAAAAGGATTTAACATGATAAATCTCCTTATATTCTGTGCATTGAGTTGAAGATTTCTTCATTCTGCACTCTTATGGACAGACTCATTTCCTTCGCAATTACGTCAAGCTTTTCCTGAAGGTCGCCAACCTGAACATCCTTTATATCCACAAGCATTATCATTGTGAATAAGTCCTGCATAATTGTCTGTGAAATGTCAAGGATATTGATGCCATTTTCAAATAAAAGATTGCTTACCTTTGCGATAATTCCTACTGTATCCTTACCTATAACGGTGATTACTGCTTTGTTCATTGTTCTTCCTCCTAGAGTTAGTTATTTCTCTGGCGTACTATCTCGTACATCAAAACTGCCGCCGCAACAGATGCGTTTAGTGAGTTTACGTCGCCAAACATTGGTATCTCAACTAAAAAGTCGCATTTTTCCTTTACTAAGCGTGAAATACCCTCGCCTTCGCTACCGATAACAAGCGCCATTGAGCCTTTTAAGTCGGTTTTATACATTGCATCTCCACCTGCTTCGGCTCCTGCTACCCAAACGCCACGATCCTTTAAAGCGTCAATCGTCTGTGCGATGTTTGTAACCTTACAAACAGGCACATATTCAATAGCGCCTGCAGAAGTTTTTGCCACAACTTCATTTAAGCCAACACTCCCACGCTTTGGAATGATAATTCCGTCAGCACCTGCGCAGTTTGCAGTTCGTATAATTGAACCGAAGTTATGCGGGTCGGTGATTTTATCAAGTATGATAATAAAAGGTGAATGTCCCTTGTTTTCTGCATTCTTGAAAATATCGTCAAGGCTTGCATAGTCATGAGCCGCCACGTATGCGATAACGCCCTGATGGTTTCCGCCTTCTGCTATCTGGTCAAGCTTGTTTCTGTCTGCTTCAATAACAGGGATTCCCATATCTCTTGCTTTTTTTATGATTGGTTTTAAAGAGCCTTCAATTTCGCCCTTTTTTACCATGATTTTGTCTATTTCACGTCCTGATTTGATGGCTTCTGCCACAGGATTTCTGCCGATAATTTTATCGTTCATAATAATACCCTCTGTATAAAAATTTATCAAGGCAAAAATGCCTTGATAAATTAGTTTTTATTAGTCTAGTAAGAACTTGTCGTGAACAGCGTTTACAGCACGTTCTGCATCTTTTTGATCAACCAATACAGAAATCTTGATTTCTGATGTTGAAATCATACTGATATTAATGTGTGCATTGTATAGCGCTTCAAACATCTTTGTTGCAACGCCTGCGTTATTAACCATACCTGCACCAACGATTGAAACCTTTGATACGTCCTTTGTATACTTGATTTCATCTGCACAGATTGTATCTTTGTTTTCTTCCAAAACTGCTAATGTCTTATCAAGGTCGCTTTCTTTTACAGTAAAGCTGATGTCCTTCTTACCGTTGTTTCCGATTGACTGAAGGATAATATCAACACCGATATCTTCCTTTGAAATTAGTGCGAACACTGTGAATGCCTTACCAGGAACATCCTCAACACCACATAATGAAATTCTTGCGACGTCATTATCTCTTGCAACGCCTCTTACCAACATTTTTTCCACTTTATTTACCCCCTTGACAAATGTTCCTTCATTCTTATTAAGGCTTGATTTTACTGCCATATTTACGTTATATTTCTTTGCCATTTCAACTGAACGGTTGTGAAGAACGTTTGCACCAAGTGATGCAAGCTCAAGCATTTCGTCGTATGAAATGTCGTCTAGTTTCTTTGCATTTTTTACAAATCTTGGGTCAGCTGTATACACGCCGTCAACGTCTGTATAGATTTCGCAGATGTCCGCATGAAGTGTTGCAGCAAGTGCTACTGCAGATGTATCACTGCCACCACGTCCAAGAGTTGTTATGTCATCATACTTATTAACGCCCTGGAATCCAGCAACGATAATAATCTTTCTCTTATCAAGTTCGCTTCTTAGTCTTTCAGTATCAATTCTCTTAATTCTTGCATTGCTATATGCAGAATCTGTTCTGAAGCCTGCCTGCCAGCCTGTTAGTGAAATAACCGGTCTGCCAATCTTTTCGATAGCCATTGCAAGAAGTGAGATTGAAATCTGCTCACCTGTTGCGAGTAACATATCCATTTCTCTTTTTGAAGCCTTTGGATTAATTTCCTGTGCTTTTTCAATTAAGTCATCAGTTGTGTCGCCCTGTGCTGAAACTACAACAACAACGTCATTACCGGCATCATATGCCTCAACTATACGATTCGCTACGTTAAAAACGTGCTCAGCATCTTTAACAGATGAACCGCCGTATTTCTGAACTATAAGTCCCATAATATATGTCCTTCCTTTCCATGCCTTTCGGCCCTTATTTACTGTTTAATCGGCACATTCTTTTAGGATTGCGCCAACATTATCTATAGAGCAAATTTTTATAGAAAATTTGCTATCAAGAGTTTTTAAAAACTCTGACATATTATTTTCAAAATCTTCGTAGTTTTCGGATATAAGCGAAACTATTGTAGGTCCTGAACCGCTTAAATATGTTGCCTTTGCGCCAAATTCATAGCTTTTTTCCATTATGGCATCAAAATGCGGTACGTTTTCTTTTCTCACATCCTGATGCAATTTATCGTTTACGCAAGGTTTTAAGTCATCATATTTTCCGTTTATCAAAGCTGATGTTAAAAGAGAAGCCCTTGATATATTATATGACGCATCCTTTAAAGGTACATTGCTGGGAAGTACTCCTCGCGACACCTTGGTTGACAGGAAAAAGTCAGGTACCATTATCGCCGCTTTAAGTTTTGGGTCAAGCTTGTTTGAAGTGTACACTGTTTCTCCGTTTTCTGTGGCTGCTACGCAAAAACCACCGAAAAGTGCGGGAGTTACATTATCAGGATGCCCTTCAAATTCCGCAGCAAGATTTAAAATCTGGCTATAGGAAAGTTTTCTTCCCGAAAAAACATTGGCAGCCAGCATTCCGCCGATTATACAGGCACTTGAACTGCCAAGGCCACGTGTCACCGGAATTTCGCTGTTCTGGATTATCTTAATCCCCTTTTTTTCGTATCCAACCTCATCAAACACACGGCATATTGCCCTGTAAACAAGGTTTTTTTCGCCAATTGGAATGTATTCTTTTGAATTGTTATAAACAACAATACCGCTTTCAATTTCTGAAATTCTTAAGGTATTGTAAATCCCCAAAGCTATGCCGAGACTATCGAACCCTGAGCCCATATTAGCACTGGTTGCCGGCACTCTTACATAAACCATTATGCCTCCAATACTCTTATGAAGTGCTCATCCCCGATTTTTAAAAGGAATTCGCGTTCTGTCATTTTTTCTGTTATATAAGCAAGATTTCCATCAACTGAGCCATCTGCGAATGTAACGTTTCCGAACATTGCCTGAGCTTCTGCCATGGTCTTATTGCTCTTTACGAAATACTTGCACTCTGTTTCCATAATGTCAAGCATATAACCCTCTGGTGATGGTTTCCATTCAAGATATGCTTTTTTAGCATTTATGTGACGTACTGATTCAATTACGTCTGCAACAACAGCTGATGCTGTAGGGAATTTTCCTGCACCTTTTCCATAGAACATTGATGTTCCAAGGTAGCTTCCTTCAACAACGATTGCGTTAAATACATCGTTTACGCCAGCAAGTGGGAAATCTTTTGAAACAAGCATTGGTGATACCCTTGCGAATATCTTGTCCTTTTTCTCTGCATAGCCGATTAGCTTTATAACATAGCCCATCTTTTCTGCAAAGTGAACTTCGTCAAGTGTGATTTCTGTGATACCTTCAGTTACTATATCGTTATAGTCAACATAGTTGCCCCAAGCAAGGCTTGATAGAATTGCAATCTTACGGCAAGCATCATGGCCTTCGATATCTGCTGCAGGATTTCTTTCTGCATATCCCTTTGCCTGCGCATCAGCTAAAGCGTCAGAAAAGTCCTTATTCTTTGTTATCATTTCGGTTAAGATATAGTTTGTTGTACCATTTAAGATACCCATAATCTTCTCTACCTTATTTGACTTAAGGCTTGAGCACATAGGCTTAATAATTGGAATACCGCCACCAACTGATGCTTCAAATAGGTAGTTTGCATTCTTTTCCTTTGCAATAGCCAAAAGCTCTGGACCGCAAGATGCAACAAGTTCCTTATTTGATGTTACAACGTTTACACCCTTTTCAAGAAGTGACTTTGTAAACTCATAAGCAGGATGAACTCCGCCCATAGCTTCAACTACACAGTAGATTTCATCATCGTTTAAAATGTCATTAAAATCCTTTGTGAAAAGGTGCTTTTCAGGGTGGTCAGGGAAATCCCTGATATCCAGAATATACTTAACTTCAATAGGAGACATTGCCTCTTCTAAAAAGTTATTTTCCTTAAATATATCATATACACCGCCACCTACGGTGCCAAATCCTAAAATGGCTATTTTTACCATAATATTTCCTCCAACAATAAATTGGCTATTATTTTATCATATTTTGCCGTAAAAGTCAATGTTTAGCAGGGGTTTTAATGAGATTATTCTTCAAAAAGTGCTGCCGCAAAATCTTCAGCAGAAAACTCCTGCAAATCGTCTATTCCTTCGCCTACGCCGACGAACTTAACAGGTATGTTCTGTTCCTTTGCAATTGAAACCACGATACCACCTTTTGCTGTTCCGTCAAGCTTTGTAAGGATTATGCCTGAAATCTCTGCCGCTTCAGAGAAAAGCTTTGCCTGAGATACGGCGTTCTGCCCTGTTGATGCGTCAAGTACAATCATAATTTCCTTGTCGCTATCCGGAAGTTCTCTCTCTATAACTCTGCTTATTTTATTAAGCTCTGCCATAAGGTTTGCTTTGTTATGAAGTCTGCCTGCTGTGTCACAGATTAGGATGTCCGCATCTCTTGCGCTAGCTGCTTTGCAAGCATCAAACACAACTGCTGCAGGGTCAGAATTTTCGCTATGCTTTATAATATCGCACCCGCTTCGCTTTGCCCACACGTCAAGCTGGTCTATGGCTGCAGCACGGAAAGTATCGGCAGCTGCCAAAATTACCTTTTTGCCCTGTGACTTAAAGTGCATTGCAAGTTTGCCGATTGATGTGGTTTTTCCCACACCGTTTACGCCGATTACCAAAAGAACTGACGGCTTTGTGTTAAGTTTTAGTGTGCCGTCTGTTTCCATTAAGATTGCACTTATAATGCCTTTTAGCTCGTCTTTTACAGCATCAGGGTCTGTTATTCCCTTTTTCTTTACTGTGGTTTCAAGCTCACCTATTATATATGTTGCGGTCTCCGCTCCCATATCCGCCATAATAAGTGCTTCTTCAAGCTCTTCAAAAAATTCTTCGTCAATTTTTGTGAATACAGAAAAAACGCTGTTTACCTTTTCGGATATAGATTCTCTTGTTTTTCCAAGACCAAATTTTAATTTTTCAAAAAAACCCATTGTTGTCCCTTTCTGGTTACTTTATAAGCTCCTCGTCCACTTCGTCAATGGCAAGAGAAAGCATCTTGGTTACACCCTTTTCCTGCATGGTTACGCCGTATAGAACGTTTGCCGCTTCCATGGTACCACGACGGTGAGTGATAACAACGAACTGTGTATCGTCAAGATAGTTGTTAAGGTAAGTGGCAAATCTTGATACGTTAACATCGTCAAGTGCCGCATCAATTTCGTCCAAGATACAGAACGGAGTCGGCTTAACCGCCAGAATTGCAAATAGTAGTGCAATGGCGATAAAGGACTTTTCACCACCTGAATACAGGTTGATGTTCTGTAGGCTCTTACCCGGAAGCTGAACCTCGATTTCAATACCACTTTCAAGTACGTTATCAGGCTCTGATAAGTATAGTCTTCCTCGTCCACCACCAAACAGTTCACGGAATACGTTTTCAAAGCTCTTATTGATTTCTGTAAACTGACGTTCAAAGTGTTCTTCCATAAGCTCTTGCATTGAACCGATAACCTTGGTTAAGTCGTCCTTTGACTTGTCAAGGTCTGATTTTTGAGCTGATAGGAATTCGTAACGCTCTTTTACGTTCTTATATTCTTCAATAGAATCAAGGTTGATGCTACCTAAAGCCTTAATCTTACCACGAAGTTCTGTGGCTCTTGCTGTTGCTTCCTTTTCGTTTTCAATTTCTTTTGCAGATTCTATGGCTGTATCAGGTGTAAGCTCATAATCATCCCATAGGCGTGATAGCATATTATCACGTTCCATGGTAAGCTTTGTTTCGCGGTTTTCAACACGGGATAGTTCCTGCTGAAGATTGATTAATCTATCGGTTATTTCCTTATTGGAATTCTGCATTCCCTTAAGTTTTTCCATAACCTCGGCTTTTTCTTTATCAATTTCACGGATACGTTCCTTAATCTTTTCTGAAGTTTCACGAATTGTGTTAATATCCGCTTTTTTAGCTTCAATAGAAGCCAAAAGTTCACTATTCTGGTTTTCTATTGTCTTTTTATCTTCAATCTTCTGTGCGATTGCTTCTTCGTTTTCAAGTATCTGTTGCTTTGTATCAACGATAAGCTGACGATTTGCCTCGATGTCCTTTTCCAAAGACTTTAAGCGAAGGGTTTCGTCCATAAGCTCCTGAGTTTTGCTTTCTTTCTTTTCTTCTAAAGTCTTATACTCATCTTCCAATTCTTGTGCTTGGCTCATAAGCGCTTCAACTTCGTTTTCGCCACTTCTTACTGTACTTATTAAGATAGCAATTTCGTCAGATGACTCTTTTAGCTGATTTTCGATTGACATAAGCTCATCAAGAAGCGCCTTATCAGCACTTCCGCCAAGTTCAACAGATGCGGACAAGTGCTTTAATGAGTTTTCAAGGACAAGAATGTCATTTTCATATTCTCTAGCTAAAGGTGTGTATGTTGAAAGCTGCATCTTTGCATTGTCAAGGTCAGACGCCTTTGCCTCTGCCTCTTTCTTTAGCTTTTCTAAGCTTACTGAAAGTGCTGAAATTTCTGTGCCAAGGGTCTTTATCTCGCTTGCACGAGAAAGGAATCCGCTTGTCTTATTAACGCTACCACCGGACATTGAACCGCCGGCGTTAAATACTTCGCCTGACAGGGTTACTGTCTTAAAGCGATAGCCGTACTTTCGGGATAGTGCAATACCGTCGTCGATAGTTTCAACAACTACAACCCTTGCCAAAAGGTTATCTATAATTCCTGTATATTTCTTATCAAATCTTACAAGGTCACGGGCAATTCCCACGAAACCTTTTTCTTTCTTAATCTCGTTTTCATTGTCAAGGCCTCTGCCTTTAACTGATGAAACAGGAAGGAATGTTGCACGGCCAAGCTTGTTTTCTTTAAGGTATGAAATTGCGGCCTTTGCATCGTCTTCATTTTCCACAACTACATTCTGTAGTGCACCGCCTAAAACAACTTCGATTGCGGTTACGTATTCTTTGTCAAGAGTAATTAATCCTGATAATGTGCCGTAAATTGCACGCTTTTTAAGTTCAGGTGCAGTAAGTACTGCCTTTACGCTTTTAGCATAGCCGTCATAGTCATTTTCCATCGCTTCAAGCATTTTCTTCTTTGAAGTCTTGGAATTAAGTTCAAGTTGTTTGTCAGAAATTTCTCTGTTTAATTCGCCAATTTCGTTTGAAATTGTATCGTATCTTTCCTGCTGAACATCAATTCTTGCTTGCATTGATGTAAGTTTTTCAGAAAGCGCCTTTATCTTTTCTTCACTTTCTAAAATTTCACGCTTTGTGTCCTCTATTCCGCGAAGGCTGGCATCCTTTTCAGATTCAACTGCAGCTTTTCTTTCCAAGAAACTTGCACGAAGTGTTTCAAGACCTGCAACCTTTGCCTTGTCTGATGCAACCTGATTTGTCTTTTCCTGAATTTTATCTTTGATTTCGTCTATCTTTTTCTTGCAAGCCAAAAGCTCGTCATAGAAAGACGAGTTATCGTTCTGTATGTTTTCAAAAGCCAAAAGAAGATTTGCAGATTCCGCTTCCTGATTCTTGATTTCTTCTTCAATGTCCGCAATCTGCTTTACGTGGTTTTCGTTCTTTGCCTTTAGGGTTTCTATTTCCTTATCAAATCTCTCAAAAAGTGATTTGTTGTTTGCAATATTATTTTCTGCAAGAACAATCTCATTTTCCGCCTTGGAAATTCCTGATTCGCTTTCTAAAAGTGCGTTATTAGTAAGGGACTGTTCTTCGTCCTTTTTCTCGTTTTCTGTGTAAAGCTTGGCAATTTCAAGTTCAAATCCGTCAGATTTTTCACGAACTTCTTCGATTTCGCCGTTAACAAGGTCAAGCTGTTTTCTAACTTCTTGAAGTTGGTTTGAACCTGCTTCAATGTTACGAAGCATAAGGCTTATATCAAGACCCTTAAATTCTTCGTATAAAACAAGATATTCTCTTGCCTTTTTAGACTGATTTTCAAGTGGTTTTAGCTGTGATTCAAGCTCTATTGTAATATCGTTAATACGGATAAGGTTTTCGTTTACAGAGTTTAGCTTACGTTCCGCCTCATCCTTTCTGTGCTTATACTTTGATACACCTGCAGCGCCTTCAAAGAATGCACGTCTGTCTTCTGCCTTTGTTGATAAAATCTGTGATACGTTACCCTGACCAATCATTGAATATCCGTCACGGCCAAGACCTGTATCCATAAACAGCTCCTGAATATCACGAAGACGGCAGTTTGCCTTATTTATCTGGTAAACGCTTTCTCCTGAACGGAATACTCTACGTGTTACCATAACTTCATCAAATTCAATTGGGAAAATTCGTTCAGTATTATCAAGAACAAGACTTACTTCCGCAAAATTAAGTGGCTTTCTTGTCTGTGTTCCGTTAAAAATAACGTCCTGCATATTTGAGCCACGAAGTGATTTTGCGCTCATTTCACCCATAACCCAACGAATAGCGTCAGAAATATTACTCTTACCACTACCGTTTGGGCCTACTACGGCTGTAATTCCCTGTTCAAAATTCAGAACTGTTTTATCCGCAAAGGACTTGAACCCTTGCATTTCAATTCTCTTTAAGTACACTAAAATCTCATTCCTTCCAAACTTTTATCTTTCCCGCATCTATGGTATCGTCGGGCTTTATATTTATCCAAAACCCGTATTTTTCTTTTATTCGCAGTATATTTCGCCTTTTGTTTCCAACCGCTTTTGAAACTTCCTTTGGGTTAACCAAAAAAGTTCTCACTTGCTTTTCATTATCAAGGATTTTAACCATTTCGTCAAAGTAAATTTCGCCTTCTGCAAGTTCACGGAATGCAGGGTGATATGGTCCTGCAACCACCGACCCGTTTTCCGAAATTTCTTCGGTTGTAACAAGGCTTACACGGATAACTTCTATATCCGCATCCCTAAACATCGGTATTAAAACTTTGCATAAGTCTGCCGCATCTTCCACAGTCTGTGGCAGATACTTGCCGTCATTATAAAGAGTTTCAAGTTTTGTTTCCTTTAAAACCAAAGTAGGATAAATTCTCACACACTTTGGTTTCATCTCTATTATGGCTTTTGCTGTTTCAATGGATTTTTGGGGCGTGTCACCAGGCAGGCCCGTCATCATCTGAAGTCCTAAATTGAATCCGTATTCCTTTATAAGGTTTGATGCGTATATTACGTCTTCTCTTGTATGTCCACGGTTTGATGCTTTTAAGACTTCATTGTCCATTGACTGAACGCCAAGCTCTATGGTTGTTACGCCGTAAACTTTCAGCCTGTCCAAAATTTCTTCTGAAATATAATCAGGTCTTGTAGACAGGCGTATACCTTGTATTTTGCCTTGGTCTTTATACTCCTTTGCCGCTCCCAAAAGCTCGCATTGTTTTTGGGCTGAAATACCCGTAAAGCTGCCTCCAAAGAAAGCAGCTTCAACGTATTTTTCGCCAACAGGCAAAGTTTCTAAATGTTCTTCAATTATTTTAAATACATCTTCCCTTGCAGCCTTTGTATCTCTGCCCGTTATCTTTCTCTGGTTACAGAAAATGCAATCAAAGGGACAACCCTCGTGAGGTACAAAGATGGGAATATTATAGCATCTCATAGAATTTCAAGTGCACGCTTTGCAGCGTTCTGCTCCGCTTCTTTTTTTGTCCTGCCGTCACCACGTGCAATTTCCTTTTCGTCAACAAAAACTGCACATACAAAGTGCTTGTTGTGGTCAGGACCGTCTTCACTGATTTTGGTATAGGTTACTTTTCCTTTTGTGCCTTTTTGAGTATGCTCCTGAAGAGCAGTTTTATAGTCACCAAATCTTTTTTTGTCAGGAAGATTTAAAAACTCATCTTCCATTAAATCAAGAAGCCACTTTTTTGCAGTATAAAAATCACTGTCTAAAAATATTGCGGCAAGTAGTGCTTCAAAGGCATCGGAAATAACAGATGGACGGTTTCTTCCGCCACCCATTTCTTCGCCACGTCCCAAACGGATTTCCTTTGCAAGGTCTATCTTTTTTGAAAGTTCAAAAAGTCCGTTTTCGCAAACCAGGCTTGCACGGATTTTAGAAAGGTCGCCCTCATCGTCCTTTGAGTGAGTCAAAAACAGTTTCTCGCTTACAATAATGCTCAAAACCGAGTCCCCCAAAAACTCAAGACGCTCGTTGCTTTCAGAATGTGTTTCATAAGCATACGAACTATGAGAAAGAGCTGTTTTTAAATACTCTTTATTTTTAAAGGTGTATCCTATTTTCTTCTCAAAATCAGTCATTTATATCCCCTAAAAAAATTAGTCTAAATCAGCGTTTTCCTTTATATAATTAACAACATCTCCAACTGTTGAAATATCTTCAACCTCATCGTCTTCAATTTCCATATCAAATTCTGATTCCATAGCCATGATTAGCTCAACAATGTCAAGTGAGTCAGCGCCTAAATCTTCAATAAATGCAGATTCAAGTGTTACTTCCTTTTCGTCGATTCCTAGCTGTTCTGTGATTATTTTCTTTACCTTTTCGAATACCATATGTAATAATCCTCCCTTTTTTTGTATTATATGTATAATCAACCATTTTTTATTATATAACAAGACCTTGTTTTTTGCAATAGTTTTTACGGCAAAAATCTGCTTTTTTTTGTAAAAAATATGTTGTAATTACTACTTATTTATTGTAAAATATGCTATATACTACTGTGTTTATAAGAAAGGTTATCCTATGATTAATATTATGTTCGTTTGCCTTGGGAATATTTGCCGTAGTCCTATGGCGGAATTTGTTTTTCGTGATATGGTGAAAAAGGCAGGACTTTTAGGTGAGATTCATATCGCATCATCTGCCACAAGCCGTTGGGAAATCGGCAATCCCGTTCACCACGGAACTCGTGCAAGGCTCAAAAAAGAGGGCATTGATACGTCTGGAAAAGTTGCAGTTCAGCTTACGAAAGATGACTTTTTAAAGTATGATTACATCATCGGTATGGAAAGCTCAAACATTTCCGATATGCTGAAAATTTCAGGCGGTAGTAATACTGAAAAAGTTTGCAAACTCCTTGATTTTGCAGACGGCGGAAATATCGCAGACCCTTGGTACACAGGTGATTTTGATGCCACATATGATGATGTCACAAAGGGTTGCACGGGGCTTTTGGAACATTTGAGAGAAAAATATGATTTATAAACTAAAACAGGATATTGCAATTGCAATACCCTGTTTTTTTTAACATATAGTTCCGCCGCCCACAACGATGTCGCCGTCGTATAGCACAACTGCCTGGCCTTTTGCGATGGCACGTTGCGGTTTATCAAATGTGACAAGCACGGTGCCGTCAGCCTGCGGTGTTACTGTTGCGTCTTCTTCCCTTTGGTTATATCGTATCTTCGCTTTTACTCTTAATTTTTCAGGCGGATTTTCAAAGGCTATCCAGTTGAAATCCTTTGCTATTAAGCTACTTCCAAAAAGTTCTTCATTTGAGCAAAGTACAACTTGGTTTTTATCAATATCCTTTTTCATAACATACATCGGTGCAGGAAGACTAAGGCCTAAGCCTTTTCGCTGACCAACTGTATAGCGGATAATCCCCTTATGTCTGCCCAAAACCTTTCCGCTCTGGTCAACAAAATCGCCGTCAGGATAGGTTTTTCCCGAATACTCTTCAATGAACCTTGCATAGTCGCCGTCAGGCACAAAACAGATGTCCTGACTATCCTTTTTTCTCGCATTTATAAAGCCGTTTTCTTCCGCAATTTCACGTGCCTTTTCCTTTGTAAGTTCACCCAAAGGAAACAGCGTATGTGCAAGCTGTTTTTGTGTCATTGAGTAAAGGACATAACTCTGGTCCTTGGTTTCATCCACCGCTTTTTTAAGCAAAAATCTGCCGTCTTTCTCTTCAATTCTTGCATAGTGACCTGTCACCACATAGTCATACGAAAGCTCTTCCATTCTTCTTATCAGCTTTTCAAACTTTAGATGCCTGTTACATTCAATGCATGGGTTTGGTGTTGCACCAATTTCATAAGCGTTTATGAATTTCTTGATAACCTTTTCGTCAAAATCGTCAGTAAAATTGAAGACATAATGCTCCATACCAAGACGATGGGCTACAGCTTTTGCATCTTCAATGTCAGAAAGTGAGCAACAAGTGCTATCCTCTTCCATTCCTGTGAAAAGCTTCATCGTTGCCCCGATGCATTCATATCCTTTTTCTATTGTAAGATGTGCGGCAACGGATGAATCCACGCCACCGCTCATTGCAATAATCGCTTTTTTCAAAGTTTCAATCTCTTTTCTTTTTATTCTGTGTAAAGTCCGCATGATAGGTATCTCTCACCTGTATCAGGTAAGATTACCACAATGTTTTTGCCCTTATTTTCTTCCATATTGGCAAGCTTTACGCCGGCAGCAAGTGCCGCTCCTGATGAAATACCTACTAAAAGTCCCTCGGTTTTTCCAAGCTTTCTTGCCATTTCGTAGGCTTCGTCTGTTGTTACTGTAACAACTTTATCGTAAACTGTTGTATCCAAAACTTCAGGGATAAATCCTGCGCCAATTCCCTGAATACCGTGGCTTCCTGCTTTTCCACCCGATAAAACAGGTGATTCTTGTGGCTCTACTGCTACAATCTCAATATCAGCATTTTTTGATTTTAAATACTTTCCTGTTCCTGTAACAGTACCGCCTGTACCTGCGCAAGATACAAAAATATCAACTTTTCCATCGGTATCTTCCCATATTTCAGGGCCTGTTGTATCAAAATGAGCTTGAGCATTTGCAGGGTTTACGAACTGACCCGCAATAAAGCTGTTCGGGATTTCCGTTGCCATCTCTTCTGCCTTTTTGATTGCACCGCTCATACCAAATTTGCCGTCGGTCAGCACAAGTTCTGCACCGTAAGCCGTCATCAAAAGCCGTCTTTCCATTGACATTGTGTCAGGCATTACAATTACAAGTTTATAGCCACGAGCCGCACAAAGTGCCGCAAGGCCTATGCCTGTATTTCCGCTTGTAGGCTCAATTATTGTTGTATCTTTATTTAAAATTCCCCTTTTTTCCGCATCGTCAAGCATAGATTTTGCAGCTCTATCTTTGATACTTCCTGCAGGGTTAAAAAACTCTATTTTTGCAAGGATTTTTGCGTCCAAACCCTTTCCGAAGCGAGAAAGTTCCACCAAAGGTGTCTTTCCCACCAAGTCTTCCACTGATTTATATATCATATTAACATTCCCTTTCTATAAGGTTTCTGCAATCTCCTCTATTCTTTTAAGGCGATGGTTTACTCCTGATTTGCCGATTGGCGGACTTAATCTTTCGCCAAGCTCTTTAAGGCTCTCGTCAGGGTATTGCTTACGCAAGTTGGCAATTTCCTGCAAAGTTTCAGGAAGTTCTTCAAGGCCCATTTTCTTTTCTATCTTTTTTATAGCTTCAAGTTGCAAAGATGCCGCTTTTGTCACCTTTTCAATGTTGGCAACCTCGCAGTTGGACTGGCGGTTTGCCTGGTTCCTGAACTCTTTTTCAATGGAAATATTGTAGATTTCCATGGCCGTTCCAACAGCTCCCATAACCCCAAGGCAATCTGCGATACCGCTGTATTCTTTTATATAAACAACGCTTCTGCCCTTATTTTCTGTAATTTTTGATGTGATTCCAGTTCTTTTAAGAACCTGACACAGTTTTTCTGCATAGGCCTTATGTTTTATGTCAAATTCCATGTGATATTGCTTTTTAGGGTCACTTACACTGCCTGCCACCAAAAACATACCACGAATGTAGCTTCCGCGACAGCATTCCTTTGTAAAAAGGCGTCTGTCTTCACCAAAAAGCACAAGTCTTGGTGCCAATACATCCGCGAAAAAATCACCGTCTATCTTAATCCTGAAACTACCGTTTCGGTTTTTATATTCAAATTCTTTCTTAAACACCTTAAAAAGCAAGCTACGTACACGCTCTAGTACGTCCTCGTTTTCAGTTGAAATAACCGCTCCGCTTTTTGAATAGCTTACCAAAAGCCTTAACATAGCGGAAAGTTCGGAAATGTCACACATACTGCATCCGCCATCTTTTGTAGCTAGTTGTGCCTTTAGGTCTTGCGTAAATGACATTACGACTTACTCCTTTTTATATCTCTGTGAATAATGTTTACATTATAGTCAGAAAGCGCCTCGGCAAGCTTATTTGCCATTGTTACGCTTCTGTGTTTTCCGCCTGTGCAACCAACGGAAATTGTAATGGAATTTTTACCCTCTTCGTAATAAAGTGGCAAAAGGAATTTTACCATATCCTGCAATTTTTCCAAAAACTGATTTGAAGATTCTGCGGACATTACAAAGTCCTGCACTTCCTTTTCGTTACCTGTTTTATATTTAAGCTCGTCCACATAAAACGGATTTGGAAAACACCTTACGTCAAAGATAAGGTCTGAATCTATCGGCACTCCGTATTTAAAACCAAAGGACATTACGTTTACGGTAAATTCGTCTTTTGTAATATCTTCATATATCTCACGAAGTCTTTTTGAAAGTTCTCCCAGTGTATAGTCTGATGTATCAACAACCGCATCTGCTTCGTTGTAGATTCCCTCAAGCATTTCCCTCTCTGTTGCAATACTTTCCAAAAGTCCGCCCTCTGATGCAATCGGGTGTGTTCTTCTTGTTTCCTTATATCGCTTTACCAAAACTTCGTCACGTGCTGTAATGAAAAGGAGTTTACACTGGTGTCCTTTTTCTTTTAGTATTGCAAGGTTATCCAGAAGTTCATTCAGCATATCCCCAACACGTGAGTCGATAACAAATGCAACTTTGTCATACTTTCCGTTTATGGAGAAAAACATCTCTGCAAGCTGTGGAATTATGGCAGGTGGAAGATTATCCATACAGAAAAAGCCTGTATCTTCTAAAAAGCGTATTACTTGCGTTTTTCCTGCACCGGATAAACCTGTCACTACTGTATATTGCATTAAAATTCCCCCAGCATTTTTACTTCTGTTTCTAACTTTACTTTGAACTTTTCGTAAACTGTGTCCTGTATAAATTTAATCAAATCCAAAACGTCCTGCGCCGACGCATCACCTGTGTTTACCACGAATCCCGAATGCTTTTCGGAAACTTGCGCACCGCCGATGCTTTTGCCCTTTAGCCCAGCATCTTCAATAAGCTTTCCTGCAAAATATCCTTCAGGCCTTTTGAAAGTACTTCCCGCACTTGGCAGGCTGAGCGGTTGCTTTGAACATCTGCGTTCCTTAAAATCGTCCATTTGAGCACGAATTTCTGTCTTATCTGCTTTTTTAAGCTGAATTTCGGCTGACAGAACAATATCTTCTGTACCTGAAAATCTGCTGTGGCGGTACCCAAAATCAAGGTCGTCTTTTTCGGCAATTTTGATTTCACCATTTGAAAGATATGTTACTCTTTGTATAACATCTTTCATCTCACCGCCATAAGCACCTGCGTTCATATAAATTGCACCGCCCAAAGTTCCAGGGATACCCGATGCAAACTCAATTCCTGAAAGCTCGTTTTCTAATGCCATGTTTGAAAGCTTTGATAATAAAATTCCTGCTTTTGCAATAATTTTATCGCCTAAAACTTCCACACTGTCAAATCCCTTTGCCAGCTTTATAACAAGCCCTCTTACACCCTTGTCACTAACCAAAAGATTTGAGCCGTTGCCCATTATAGTATAAGGGATTCCCTTTTCCTTGGCGTAGTTTATAAGCTCTGCAATTTCTTCTTCATTATTAACTTCTGAAAATTCATCAGCCGGTCCGCCGATTTTAAAGGATGTATGATTTTTTAATAGTTCATTCTTTTTAATTTCCATACTGTTTTAAAAAGCGTCCTTTCACTATTCGGTCATTTTATTCATTTCACGCATTAAACGGTTGTTAAGCTCAACTGCCGCATTGTATCCCATACGCTTCTGACGATTGTTCATAGATGCAACTTCGATAATAATTGCAAGGTTTCGGCCAGGCTTTACAGGGATTGTAAGAGACGGGATGTTGATGCCCATAATGTTAGTATATTCATCAAGCATACCAAGTCTGTCATACTGCTTTCCTTCAACCCAAGGCTCTAGGTGGATAATCATATTGATGCTTTCAGTATCCTTTACAGCACCCATACCAAAAATTTCCTTAACGTCAACAATACCGATACCACGAAGCTCAACAAAGTGACGGATAATGTCAGGTGATGAGCCAACAAGTGTTCGTGATGATACACGCTTTATTTCAACGGCATCGTCTGCAACAAGTCTGTGACCTCTCTTCAGAAGCTCGATTGCGGTTTCACTTTTACCAACACCGCTTTCGCCCATAATCAAAACACCTTCGCCGTATACTTCAACCAAAACGCCGTGACGTGTTCTTCTTGGTGCAAGCTGAACATTTAAGTAGCTTATCATAGCACTCATTATGCTTGATGTACTCTCTTCTGTACGAAGAAGCGTCACGTCATATTTTTCCGCAAGCTCAATCATTTCAGGAAGTATATGCATATTACGAGTTAAAATAATTGCAGGAACTTTTCTTTTGAAAAGCTCTTCCATAAGCTCGTATCTTTTATCTCTTCCAAACTGTTCAAGATAGGTAAGCTCAACCTTTCCTATAACCTGAAGACGCTTGGGGTCAAAATAGTCATAGAATCCTGCAATCTGAAGAGCAGGTCTGTTGATTTCCGGAGTGTCAATTATTACCTTATCAACATCGGTTGATGCGTAAATTTTCTCCAGTGAAAATTCGTCTATTACCTTTGTAAGATGTATTTTAAAATTCATTTCCTTCATTTTAAAACCCTTCCTTAACTTGATAGAAGCTTACGCTTCGTTATTTTTGGTCATACGTATACATTTTTATTATATACCAAAACCTATATAATTTCAATAAATTTCATAAATATTTGGCCTTTTTTCAAAAAAAGTCCGTCATATCTTCAAGAATTTTAAAAAAATTTTCAAAAATGCTTGCATTCTTAAAAAATCTGTGGTAAAATACTAATGTTTTGATAATGCAAATGAATTGGAGGTGCTCAGAAAATGGCAAAATGTGATATCTGCGGAAAAGGCGTATCTTTTGGAATTAAGGTCAGCCACTCACACAGAAGATCAAACAGAACTTGGAAAGCTAACATTAAAAAGGTAAGAGCCGTTGTGAACGGAAACACAAAGTCTGTTAATGTTTGTACCCGTTGTCTGCGTTCAGGAAAGGTAACACGCG
>JAZOOY010000005.1:0-14876 GCA_045655325.1 Clostridia bacterium | reverse complement strand
GATACATACTGATGTTGGTAAATCCCGGCATTGTATTAATTTCGTTTAAGATTATTTTGTTATCGCTTCGTCTTACAAAGAAGTCTACTCGTGAAAGTCCTGCGCCATCCATAGCCGAGAAGGCTTTTACCGCATATTCACGGATTTTTTCGTAAATATCGGTCGGTAAATCTGCAGGGATTTCAAGCTTTGTTGAGTTGTCGTTATACTTTGCATCAAAATCGTAGAATTCAACCATTGGCACAATTTCGCCAACTGCCGCTGCTTTTGGGTTTTCGTTACCCAAAACTGCACATTCTACCTCACGACCGTCGATGTTTTCTTCCACCAAAATTTTTCGGTCAAACTTTTCTGCCTCATCAAGCGCTGCAATCAGTTCTGCTCTGTCGTGTGCCTTACCAACACCAACGGATGAGCCTGTGTTACAAGGCTTCACGAAGCAAGGGTATCCAAGCTTTTCTTCAATCTGCTTTATGTAAGCATCTCTGTCACCGCCACGCTTTACCACAACCCAGTCTGCCTGCGGAATATCTGCTGAATCAAGAACAACCTTTGTGTATGCTTTATCCATACCATTCGCTGATGCCAATACACCCATACCAACGTACTTGATTCCGGCAAGCTCCAAAAGCCCCTGAATTGTACCGTCTTCGCCATATTCGCCGTGAAGAACAGGGAAAACAACGTCCGGATGGATTTTTTCTATTCCGCTATCTGCAAATACCAAAATAGCCTTTTCCCCTGAATCCGGTGAGATTATTGCAGGTGTAATGTCGCCTTTTTCCCAATCGCCGTTTTCAATTTTTGAAACGTCGCCTGTGTAAAGGTACCACTTACCCTGTTTTGTTATGCCTATGATATCTATGTCATATTTTTCTTTGTCAAGGTTGTTTAGTACTGATGTTACTGATTTTCTTGAAATTTCGTGTTCCGGTGACTGTCCGCCAAAAATTACACATACTCTTAATTTAGCCACGATGATTACTCCTTCTAAGCTTTTCTAAAATTTCTTCAAAATAACTCGGCAAATCCGCCGTAAATTCCATATATTCACCCGTTTTTGGGTGCTTAAATCCTATTGTTTTTGCAAACAGAAGCTGACCCTCTGTTTTAATTTTTTCTTTGGCGATTCCGTAGGTTCTGTCACCTACTAAGCTGTGCCCCAAAGATGCCATATGCACTCTTATCTGATGCGTTCTGCCTGTTTCCAAGATGCACTCTAAAAGCGTGTACCCCGAAAAGCTTTCTAAAACACGATAGTGTGTTACCGCTTCTCTTCCACCTTGAACGATTGCCATTTTCTTTCGGTCCTTTGGATGACGGCCGATTGGCTTATCAACCGTTCCGTCTTCCTTTACCATCCCATTTACCAAAGCATAGTATCTTCTTGACGCCTTTCGCTCTTTTAATTGTTCTGCCAAAGCATTATGAGCATCGTTGTTTTTTGCAACAACCAAAAGTCCTGCTGTGTCCTTATCAATTCTGTGCACAATTCCCGGTCTTATAACTCCGTTTATTGCGGACAAATTGTCACCTGCGTGGAAAAGTAAAGCATTCACCAAAGTACCGCTTTCGTTGCCGTTTGCAGGATGCACCACCATTCCCTGTGGCTTATTTACCACGATTACGTCGTTATCTTCGTAAAGGATATTAAGCGGAATGTCCTGTGGCTCAAGCTCTAAGCCTTGTGGTTCAGGCAAGTCTATTTCAATAACTTCCCCGTCTTTTGGCTGATATTTTTTATCAACCGCTTTGCCACATACCGTAACCTTTTTTTCTTCGCACAAGGTTGCGGCATAGCTTCGGGAAATGTCATCCCCATTTTCCGCTATATATTTATCAATACGTATGTTGTCAGGATTTGATACCAGAAGTGTTATTTTCTCCATTTTCCTCATCCTTATCAAAGAATATAAAATAAATTATCAAAAGTATTGCTCCAAAGGTGATTGCGATGTCCGCAATATTAAAAACCGGAAAGTTCATAAAGGCTGTGGATATAAAGTCCACCACAAAGCCACGGAAGATTCTGTCAATGGCATTTCCCAAAGCACCCGCAAATAAAAGGCAAAGGGATAGCTTTAAAAGTGTGCTTGCCGGTTTCTTTTTGTACCAATATAGCAAAACGCCTACACAGAAAATTATTGAAACGATGCTCAAAAGTCCTGTGTTATTTGACAGCATACTGAATGCCGCTCCTGTATTTTTTACATATACAAAATCAAATAGCTTCGGAATTATATGAAAACAGTCGGTAGGACCGATTGTTTTGATCACTAAAAGTTTTGCAAGCTGGTCTAAAATTACAATCACGCTAGCAATAATCGCCCAAATTAACATTCTAACACTCCATTTTAAATATACTCCCTTAAATTATACCACAAATCACAAAAAAAGAAAAGGGGTTTAGCTCTTTTCTTTAAAAAAATTATAGTTTTGTTGCAATATTACTATATGTACTTTTGACCGACCAAAAGTACGAAAAGTCGCCAAAGGGGGTTACCCCTTTGGTAATCCCCTGTATAGTGGCTCGGACAAGTCGCAAGTTTCGTAAGCCTTCGGCTTTCTAAACTTCGACAACTCGCCCCAGCTGCTAAAACAGGTCGTGCCAAAGCACACTCGTGGCATCGCAGAGCTCGCCACGCCGCTATCGCGAAAAGATTTGTAAACTAATCAAGAAAATTTTCGACAGTCTAAAAACTACGTCTCTTGCATCTGCGTTCCGACTTGGGCAAAGGATTCCACAAGGGAACGGCAGTTCCCTTTGGTCGTTGCGGGTCCGGGGGATTCGAAACACCCGGAACTTTTGCTTCTTTTGGTTACAAAAGAAGATATAAAATATCAAAATAATATTGTATTTCTAAAAAAACTGTGATAGAATAATAAATGCGAATAACAATATTTAAAACCACATAAAATGTTAGGAACATGCAAAGTAAAAAATGCATGCTCCGTTTTCCTGACGTTTTTTGTGGTTGGAAATGTTATTCGCACTAACAAGGAGCTATGCGTTTTTATGTGTAGCTTCGGCTACACATTTTTTAATTCCGGAGGTTTTACCATGGAAAAACTTACAGCAGGACTTTTTTCAAAAGTACTAAAGGACTCAATAAATGATGACCTTTCCAAAATAGTATCAAACTATGCAGTATATTTAGAACCCGCAAAAGGTGCTCTCATAAATTCCGAAGCAACCGTGGCACTTTTTGATATTAAGAAGATACTTTCCAAAAAGAACATTAGCGAAAACACTAAATTACAAAAAATCCGAGATGTTTTTGATAGATATGATTTAGATTTTGATAGCTACATATAAAAAAATCACGCTTGAAGCGTGATTTTTTATTGTTTTATTTTGTTAGCTTTCTTACACAATCTGCACAGATACCATCAAATCCTTCGATTGTGCCAACAGTTTCTGAGTGTACCCAGCATCTGCCACACTTTTCGTGCTTACTTGCTTCAACTGAAACTGAAACCATCTCGCCTGCCATAGCATCTTTTTCGTCTGCCTTTGGCATTACGGTTGCCTTTGATGTGATAAAGATTTCTGCAAGTTCTGATTCCATAGACTTTAGTAGGTCATAGATTTCGCCGTCAGCATAAACTGTAACTTCAGCGTCTAGTGACTTACCGATAATCTTATCGTTTCTTGCAGGCTCTAAAGCCTTATTAACATCATTTCTAACTGCGATAATCTTATCCCATTTAGCCTTGATTTCGTCGTTTTCGTATTCTGGGTTAACCTTTGGCATATCGTTAAGCATAATGCTTAGGCTGTCTGCGCCATCCAAATGAGGCATAAACTTCCAGATTTCTTCTGCTGTGTATGCAAGAACCGGTGCTAATAGCTTAACCATAGCATCTAGTATCAAGTACATAGCACTCTGTGCTGAACGACGTTCTACTGAATCTGCCTTTTCTGTATATAGTCTTGACTTCAGAACATCCAAATAGAAGTTTGAAAGGTCAACGATACAGAAGTTAAGCATTGCAGAATATAGTGTGTGGAATTCGTACTTTTCGTATGAATCAATTGTCTTCTTAACGATTTCGTTAAGCTTTAGAAGTGCCCACTTATCAATTTCAAGCATATCGCAGTAGCTAACCATATCCTTGTTTGGATCAAAGTCATTGATATTTGAAAGGATGTAACGTGCAGTATTTCTGATCTTTCTGTAGCCTTCAGAAAGCTGTTTTAGTGCATCCTGACTCATTCTCATATCTGTTCTGTAGTCAGCAGAAATAACCCACAAACGAAGCACGTCTGCACCGAACTTGTTCATGATTTCCTGTGGCATGATTACGTTACCCTTTGACTTAGACATCTTTCTGCCCTCGCCGTCCTGAATCATACCGTGAGTAATGATAATCTTATATGGTGCCTGCTTTCTTACAGCGATACTTGTTAGAAGTGATGACTGGAACCAACCTCTGTACTGGTCATTACCTTCAAGGTAAAGGTCAGCTGGCCAAACAAGGTCATCTCTATCGTCACAAACTGCCATATGTGATGAACCTGAGTCAAACCAAACGTCCATGATATCCTTTTCTTTTGTAAACTCGGTACATCCGCATTCGCATTTAGTACCAGCAGGAATCATATCGTTTGCGTCAAGTTCCCACCACTTATCAGGACTTTCTTCACGGAATAGTTTAGCAACTGCCTTGATTGTTTCGTCGTTAATAATTTCCTTACCGCAATCCTTACAGTAGAAAATAGGAATTGGAACACCCCAAGTTCTCTGACGTGAAATACACCAGTCGCTACGGTCAACAACCATTGACTTGATTCTTTCTTCACCCCATTCAGGGATCCATTTAACGCCTTCAATAGCCTTTACTGCATCTTCCTTTAGTGCATCAACTGATGCGAACCACTGGTCAGCGGCACGGAAAATAATTGGGCTGTCACATCTCCAGCAGTGTGGATACTGGTGGACGATTTCCTGAGAAGCTAGTAGTGCACCTGAATTTTTAAGGTTTTCTAAAATCTTTTCGTTTGATGCTTCATAGTATAGTCCTGCAAATTCGCCGGCTTCTTCTGTCTGATAACCCTTGGCGTCAACAGGAACAACGATTTCTAGCTGGTTGTAGTTCTGGCAAACCATATAGTCTTCTGCACCAAAGCCAGGAGCTGTATGAACACAACCTGTACCGGCATCAAGTGTTACGTGGTCACCAACAATAACTAGTGAATCACGATCTAGGAATGGGTGCTGGCAAGTAATAAGTTCAAGCTCAGCGCCTGTAAATGTCTTAACAACTTCGTATTCTGTGTCAAGTCCTGCTGCTGCAACAACTGAATCAATAAGTTCTGTTGCAAGAACGTAGATTTCGCCGTTTGAGAACTTAACTAATGAGTACTCAAGCATTGGGTTCAAGCAAACTGCAACGTTACCAGGAAGTGTCCATGTAGTTGTTGTCCAAATTACGAAGTATACGTTTGAAAGGCCAGCAAATAGACCCTTATCGTCTTTAACTGCAAATTTTACGTAGATTGATGTTGTCTTATCTTCTGCGTATTCGATTTCTGCTTCTGCAAGAGCTGTTTCGCAGTGTGGGCACCAGTAAACCGGCTTTAGTCCCTTATAGATTAGGCCGTTTTTAGCCATTTCACCAAAAACTTCAATCTGCTTTGCGACGAAGTCGTTCTTTAGTGTTAGGTATGGGTTGTCCCAGTCACCAATTACACCAAGACGCTTGAACTGCTGCTTCTGATTTTCAACGTGCATGCACGCAAATTCACGGCACGCCTGTCTGAATTTTACAGGGCCTGCTTCGTGACGGTTAATGCCAAGCTTTTTAATTGCCTGCTGCTCGATTGGAAGACCGTGAGTATCCCAACCAGGAACGTATGGTGAATAAAATCCCTGCATAGACTTATATCTTACGATGATGTCCTTTAGGATTTTGTTAAGAGCGTGACCCATGTGGATGTCACCGTTTGCATACGGTGGTCCATCGTGAAGAATAAATGGTGTCTTACCTTTATTTTTCTCTTTCAATTTATTGTATAAATCAATCTCATCCCAGTATGCCATTGTTTCAGGTTCTCTTTCAGGAAGATTACCACGCATCGGGAAATCTGTCTGTGGAAGATTGACTGATTTTGTGTAGTCCTTACAATTTTCGCACATATTTTTTATCCTTTCTATAAAAAAGCTTTTGATAAAAGCCCCGCCTGCGGGCGTGGGATTTTGGTAGCTGTTTTGTTATTTCAGAAATTACAACTAAAAGTAGTAATTTCCTACATAATAAATAAAATTAAGGGATAACATCCGCTATCCCTATTATTTTACTCTAATTTATCCAACATTTCAAGTAGTCCGGAGCAAATTCCTTTAATTCTTGACTTATATCCTGTAACCTCAGCCTGCAAACTTGCAAGTTCGTTACGCTTTGAGTGAATCTGGTTATCGATTTCACGTTGCATATTTTCTGACTTGGACTGAGCTTCGTTCATGATAACATCTGCTTTTTCAGCTGCGTTCTTCTTGATGTCTTCAGCTGCTGTCTGGGCAAGAACGATTGACTTTTGAAGTGTTTCCTCCATTGCTCTATACTGTTCAATGGATTTGTCAAGCTGTTTTACCTGATCTCTTAGCTCCGCATTTTCTTTATAAAGCTTTTCATAGTCTTTGCCGACTAAATCTAAAAAGTCATCAACCTCATTTGCATTATAGCCTCTTAACTTAACTTCAAAATCTTGTCTTTGAATGTCCATTGGTGTTAACATAAATTCGCCCTCCTAAATATATTTTTTCACTGTGATATGAACTCTATCACTTCTGGTTTTGCCGCCTATTTCCAAAACTTCTACCCTGCCGAAGCCTCTTATTGATAAAAGGTCCCCGGGATTTAGCTTCACATCTTCGCTTTTTGGCTCAAGATGGTTTACTAAAACTTTTCCTGACAAGGCATGAGTTTTGGCATCCTTACGGCTTATCTTCAAAATTGCGCCAAGGCAGGCATCAAGTCGCATTGACGCCGCCACTATATCTATTAGTTCAAATCGCTTTTCGGGGATTTTTATACTGTGCTTATCGCAAATATCAATATCAACTCCGCAACCTGCGATTTTTGTAATATTCTCTTTTATAAACCCGGCAATATCTTCCAAAACAAAAATGGTTGCACCGCCATCTGTGGGCAATATGTCACCAATCTTGTTTCGTTCTATCCCAAGAGAAAGTATAGTTCCAAGATAGTGCCTGTGGTTTAGTTCTTTTTCGTATTTTTTTGTAAATTTCAGTATGGCTATTGGGAATTCGTCTTCTGACGGCTCCTGCCAGTCAGGAAACACGCCGAAAATTTTTCTTTCTGCGCCATCGTATCCGCCAAAGATTACGCCTTCCATTACTCCCTCGTTTTTGATAACAGCTTGCTCCTGCTCATCCAAAAACTTTGAGAACTTTGGCGAGTGGTATTTTCCCGAAAGCCTTACCACATCATAAATTTTCTTTATGAAAATATCGTCGCTCATATTTTTTCCGCAAAACAAGAATAAGGCGGATAAATCTCCGCCTTACTTAATGTATTATTTAAACATACTCCAGTCAAAGCCGGCTCCTGATTTATCCTTTAAAAATTCGCCTGAGATTTCATAAGCTGCAGGAGTTGCAATAAAGATGCCTCCTGATACTTTCTGAATGTCACCATTTAAGCCGTAAACTGTACCAGCGATGAAATCAACAACTCTTCTTGCCTCTTCAGGGTCTAGGTTGCCTACATCCAAAATAACAGGACGTCTTTGCTTAATCTGATCTGCTACTTCAGTTGAATTGTTAAAGCATCTTGGCTTTACAACAACAATACTTGGCTGCATTGAAGCTCTATCTAGTGCAACAACTTTATTTTTTCTTGAGAATAGTGGTGAACGAACTTCTTCAGCTGGCTCCTCATATTCTTCCATTTCAATTTCTTCTTCGTAGTCAATATCGCCGAAGCCTACAAAATCTTTAACAGCATCTACAAATCCCATAAAAACATCCTCCAAATAACTTTAGCTTTGTACCGAATAATCTCTATGGCCAAATATGGCAGTTCCGACACGTACCATATTGGAGCCCTCTTCTATGGCAATTTCATAGTCACCGCTCATTCCCATAGATAGAAATTTCATAGTAACATTATCATATTTATTTAGTGATATGTCAATAAATTTTTGCTTTATGTCACGAAAATGTAATCTATTTGAAAGCTCGCTGTCAAATTTCGTCAAAATTGTCATAAATCCGCAAACTTTCACGTGTTTAAGACTTTTTGCGTGCTCAAGCATTTCGTCTATTTTAGAAGCGTCAATTCCGAACTTTGTTTCCTCACCTGTAATGTTGACCTGAATGAGAATTTTGATTTCGCTAACGCCCTTTTTCTCCGCCTGACGCTCAATCTCATCCATAAGCTTTACCGAGTCAACCGAGTGTATCATATACACCTTGTCAATGATGTATTTTACCTTATTGGTTTGAAGATGCCCGATCAAGTGCCATCTTACAGGGTCAACCTTATCGTACTTGTCCATTATTTCCTGAACTTTGTTCTCACCAATATCGGTAACACCATTACGAATCGCTTCGTTTATCGCTTCTGCAGGGTGTGTCTTGGTTACCGCAACCAATGTTACGTCGCTTTCACTTCTCCCGCTTTTTTCGGCGGCAGTTTTTATTCTGCTTCTAACATCTTGTAGGTTTTCTTTTATATGTGTCATTACTTTTCACCTATAACAATAGAATCGTATTCTCTCAAGAGATTTTTTGAGCCGGAAACCGGTGTTATGATAACGGTTTCACGCACAATATCTGAATATACCACGTTAACCGGTTTTATAACCTGTGAGCCAACGCTTTTTACCAAAACGCCCTTTTTGCCATCTTCTGTTACACGAAGTGCGGAAACAGGGATTCTGTAACCCTCATAGCTTTCCAAGATAAGTTCCATATCGGAGTATCTTAGTGAGAATACGCCTTCTCGGTATTCTTCAAACTTGATAACCACCACGATTTTGTCAGTTCCGCTGTCTTCCTGGGACATATACTCAATCTTTCCGTTTGCAGTAACACCCGGAAGATATCCAAATCGCATTTTTACCTTTTTGCCAACCTTAAGTTCTGCCGCTTCTTCTTTTTTGACAGTGGTCATTACATACCATTCGTGGTTATTTACCACCTTGCAGACAGGTTGACCCAGATTTGTGGTACTCTTATATTCCTTTGCTTTATCGGAAAGTGCCTCATAATCCGCCAACTTATATGTCAGGATATTCTTCGGTGTTAAAATACCTTCCAAAGAGTCAACATTCTTTGAAAATACGCCTGAAATTTGAGAATAAAGGTCGTTTTTAGAACTTCTAAGACTTGCTTCAATAGAACTCTTTTTAGCAAGCAACTCGTCCAAAGAAACCGTTCCTGCACTTTTTGAATCGCCGGTTATAACCGCATTTATCTGTGCTTTATAGTTTGCAATCTTCTCAATTTTTCGGTTTCTTTTTGCGGAAATTATGTTATTCTTTATGTTTTCGATATCTTCTTCGCTGTTGTTTCCGCCTGCCATATAGGATATTGCTTCACCCTCATTTTCAAGCTCTGCAATCTTCTGGTTAATACTGTTTAATTCCTGAAGTGTGCTTTCGGAAACATCGCCTGTATATACTGTGGAAAGAACTCTTCCTTTTCCAACTCGTGTACCTTCCTGAATATAGTGATACACCGTACCCGAAACCGGCGCATTGTAAACCTGCTCTGTTCTTACGATATACCCGCTAGTATCTATTTTGTTTTCATAAACTTCAGAAATGGCAGTTTGGGTTTCTACAGGGTTTTCCACATAGCGTATGCCATAGAAAACGCAGAATAATATAACCACTATCAAAATGAAATAAATACTTTTTTTCATTACGCTACCTTATCCTTTTTAAGCTTCTTCCGGGTTAAGCATAAGCTCAATCATATCCCAGACGCTGATTTTTCCTTCATCAGTTTTAACTGAAAATGGAACAAGAATATCGTCATCATTAAGCTTTAGCTCGTTATAAATCATTTCAAGGTTTTCTTCAAATTCTTTCTTGTTAAGCTTGTCGGTCTTGGTTGCAATTACGATTGCACCTTCGTCAGGCTGTGCCGCCTTTATCCACTCAAGCATCATTTTATCGTCATTTGTTGGTGCGTGGCGTGAATCCACTAAAAGCATAACCTTACGAAGAGCCCCACGTCTATAAAGGTAATCGTCAATCATATTGCCCCAGCTTTCAACGTCGGTACGAGAACGCTTTGCATAGCCGTAACCCGGCAGGTCAACAAGATAGATAGTTTCGTCAATATTATAGAAATTAATTGTAATTGTCTTACCCGGTGTTGCACTGACTCTTGCCAGCGATTTTCTGTTTAAAAGCTTATTTATCATTGATGATTTTCCAACATTTGAACGGCCAACAAAGGCAAATTCAGGTAGTCCCTTTTTAGGATACTGTTCCTTTTTTACTGCTGAAATTTCAATATCTGCTTTGTGTAAATTCATAAAAACACCTCCATTACTCTTTCTCTTCAGGTATTTTAAAACTTCCCGGTTTCTTCTTTTTTCCAAGTGCCAGGGAAAGAACCTCGTCCATTGTCTGAACAGGTACAAATTTGATGGCTGACTTTACAACTTCTGAAACATCGTCAAGGTCCGGCTTGTTTTCAAAAGGTATAATCACAGTTTTAATTCCTGCTCTATAAGCGGCTGCAGATTTTTCTTTAAGTCCGCCAATCGGCAGAACTCTGCCACGAAGTGTTATTTCACCTGTCATTGCAACATCACGTCTTACAGGATAGCCTGTTAGAGCTGATGCAATAGCTGTTGCCATAGTTATTCCGGCAGATGGTCCGTCCTTTGGAACTGCACCTTCCGGCACGTGAATATGGATGTCACAGGTCTTATAGAACTTGTCATAAATTTTAAGTTCTTTTGTTCTTGTACGGATATAGCTGATTGCCGCCATTGCGGATTCTTTCATAACTTCCCCAAGATTACCGGTAAGTTCTACCTTTCCCTGACCCTCCATTACGTTTACTTCAACTGACAATGTGTCACCACCCGCACTTGTCCACGCAAGGCCTCTGACTATTCCAACATCGTCTTTATCATTCATCATATCCACTAAAAATCTGTGTCTGCCCATATAATCGGTCAGGTTTTTAGATGTGATTTTTAATGATTTTTTGTTTTCGGAAACCACTTTCATGGCAGCTTTTCGAAGAAGTGAACCAATTTCACGTTCCAAACCACGAACTCCTGATTCCCTTGTATAGTAGTTTATAAGGTCACGGATTGCATCATCTGTGACGGTTACTTTTTTATCGGTTAAACCGTTTTCTGAAAGCTGTCTTGGAAGTAGGTACTCTCTTGCAATACATTCCTTTTCTTCGTTTGTGTATCCTGATACTTCAATAACTTCAATTCTGTCAAGAAGTGGCTCTGGAATATCTGAAAGCATATTTGCAGTTGTCACAAACAAAACTCCGGATAAATCAAATGGCACTTCAATAAAGTGGTCACGGAAAGCATAGTTCTGCTCTGAATCCAAAACTTCCAAAAGTGCTGCAGATGGATCGCCCTTATAGTCCATGCCCATCTTATCAATTTCATCCAAAAGGATTAGCGGATTTTTCACCTTTGCTTCCAAAACTGCAGACATAATTCTGCCCTGCATTGCACCGATATATGTTTTTCTGTGGCCACGGATGTCCGCTTCGTCGTGAACACCGCCCAAAGAAATTCGCACGTATTCTCTTCCCAAAGCTCTTGCAATGCTTTTGGCGATAGACGTTTTACCTGTTCCCGGTGGTCCAACTAAGCATAAAATTGTGCTTGCTTTTCCGTTTGTAAGCTTTCTTACAGAAAGGTATTCAAGGATTCTTTCCTTAACTTTGCTGAGTCCAAAATGGTCTGCTTCAAGTACTTCCTGTGCCTTTTTAATGTCAATTTCTTCACGACTTTTTTTAGTCCAAGGAAGATCTAAAACAGTGTCAAGATAGTTTCGCATAACCGCACTGTCAGGTGAAGTTGAATGCAATTTTTCAAAGCGGGAAATGTCCTTTAAAAGCTTTTCTGCCACGTCCTTTTTAAGGCGCAGTTTCTTAACTTTGCTACGGTATTCTGCCGCTTCGCCCTTTATCCCCTCTTTTTCACCAAGTTCTTCCTCGATTACTTTCATTTCTTCACGAAGATAGTATTCACGTTGGTTTTCGTCAATGTTTTTCTTAACTTTTTTATCAATCTCACGGGAAATTTTTAAGACTTGCACTTCTTTTGAAATAGCCGCAACCAGCTTTTCAATTCGTACATATACGTCAAGCTCTTCTAAAATTTCCTGTTTTATTTTATAGTTTAAATTAACGTTTGCCGCAATCAAATCCGCAAATTTTCCCGGATTTGTGTCAGAAGATGATGCGATAAAGCTTTGCGGAGGCATATTTTTGTTAAGTGCAAAATACTCGTCAAATGCAGCCTCTAAGCTTCTTACAAAACCCTCGTTTACAATCAGGTGGTCGGTATCCTGTTCTGCAATTTCTTGGACATTTGCTACAGGATATGGAACTTCTGTATTCATTTCGCAAAAACGAGCTCGTGATACACCCTCAACCATAACACGTATAGCGCCTGACTGAAGTTTTATTACCTGACTGATTTTTGCAACAACGCCTATTTTATATAAATCTAAAACTGAAGGATTTTCCTTGGCAGGATCAGTTTGAGTCACAAGAAAAATCTCTTTATTACCGTTCATAGCAGCTTCGATTGCACGTATGGATTTTCTGCGAATAGCATCAAAACTTAAGGATACCTTCGGGAAAACCACAAGGTTACGAAGAGCCAAAAGCGGTAATGTTTTTATGTTATCCAAATTCTTCACTCCTATTTTTGTTATACATAATAATTATACAACATTTTTCCCTTATTTTCAACCTGTTTTGACACAAAAACTGACGGCAAAAACAAAAAATACGTACATTTCTGTACGTATTTTTTATACTACTCTATTTCTCTTCTCGCCTTTTTCAAAACTTTCTATATTTTTCCTGATTTCGTCAAGACAACGAACCCTTGATTCATAAGCACCCCAGGCAATATGCGGTGTTAAAATCACGTTATCAAGGTTCTTTACCCTGTTCATCGGGTGCATCTCATCAAATGGCTCTTTTGTGTAAACATCTACGCCAAGTCCACCGATTTTTCCATCCAAAACCGCATCACAAAGTGCTTCTTCGTCAGTAACCGAACCACGTGCCACATTCACTAAAATTGCATTCTTCTTCATTTTGGAAATCATTTCACGTGAGATTATGCCGTTTGTTTCTCCCGATGCCGGAAGATGCACCGATATGATATCGGACTTTTCCATAAGTTCTGAAAGCGTTACTGTGTTATACTCATCGCTTGGTGTACGCTTGAATGCAAGTACCTTACACCCCATAGCTTCCGCCACTTTTGCCACCTGCTTGCCTATATTTCCAAGTCCCACAACACCCCAGGTTTTGCCTGCAACTTCGTAGTATGTAGGTGATAAGCGATTTGCTACACCGCTTTTGGTGTACTCACCGCTTTTCACGAAATCATTATACTCTTTTTGATGCATCACAAGGGAAAGTGCCATTGAAATTGTAAGCTGTGCCACTGACTGCGTGGAATATCCCACAACATTGCAAACTGCGATACTGTTTTCCTTGCAGTATGCAGTGTCTATGTTGTCATAGCCTGTTGCCGCAACACAGATGAGCTTGAGGTTTTTTGCATCCTTTAAGTTATGCTCACCAAGTTTTATTTTGTTGATGATTACGACTTCCGCATCTTTTATTCGTTCTGCCACCAATTCCGGCTCTGTTGTACCGTAAATTTCGGTGTCGTCGCCGAAAATATCAAGATTTAAATCATCACCCAATGTTTTGCCATCTAAAATAACTGTTTTCATTACAATCCTTATTTCTTTGCAGAAAGCGCCGCTCCGATTATTCCTGCATCACCAAACAATGTGGCAATTTCCACTTCCGCTTTGTGCATATAGCGGTTATAATCGTCCTTGTTTACAAGTTCCTTAATAGGATTCAAAAGATAGTCGCCCTGCTTTGATACACTTCCGCCGATAACAACCTTTTCAGGCTGGAAGATGTTTACCATATTGGTAATACCCTCTGCAACGTAGCCAAAGTACTTATTAAGCACTTCCTGTGCTACCTTGTCGCCCTGCTGCGCCGCATCAAATGTCATTTTTCCTGTAACTTTTTCCTCTTCTGCTGCAAACTTGTGCAATAAGCTATCAGGGTTTTTTACCATAGCTTCCTTTGTCTGGCGGATTAGAGCTGTAACAGAGCCGTAGGCTTCCCAGCATCCCTTTCTTCCGCAAGTACAACCTTCGCCACCTGAAACGATTACAGTATGTCCGATTTCAGCTCCGACGCCGTTATGGCCACGGAAAATTTTTCCGTCTAAAATAACACCGCCACCGATACCTGTGCCAAGTGTGATGAATACATAGCTCTTAGCGCCACGTCCGTTTACTTCGTATTCGCCAAGTGCTGCCGCATTTGCATCGTTTTCAAGGTTTACCGGCAAATCAAGGTGCTTTCTGAATTCCTCTGCTACCTTAGCGTGCTCCATCTTAAGGTTGTTTGAGTATGCACACTCGCCCTTTTCGTTGTCTATTGAACCAGGGCACCCGATACCAACAGCCTTTACATCTGCAAGGTCAACCCCTGCCTTTTCGCATACCTTTTTTGAAACCTCAGCCATATCAGCGATGATTTCTGTGTAGTCTCTCTCTGCCTTTGTAGGCACAGAAAGTGGTTCAAGAATTTTTCCGTCCTCTGTAACAACGCCTACTGCGATGTTTGTTCCACCTA
>JAZOOY010000004.1:0-15739 GCA_045655325.1 Clostridia bacterium | reverse complement strand
CCTTTGAGATTATAACAGCGGAGGAATTTTCCAATTCTGTATATTCAACGCTTGCACAGCGGATATATGAATATGCAAAGGAAGGAAATGAGGTTGACGGAAATATTGTAGTTAACGAATTTTCCGGCGACGAAAGCTCGGCAAATATGGCGGCGGAGATATTTTTCAACCGTGAAGAATACTCGGATAACGATGCAACGTTATACGATTTAATATATACAATGAAACAAAACAAACTTAACTCAAAGATGAATGTTGCTACTGATCCGCATGAAATCGGACAGCTTATTCAGGAAAAGAATGAGCTTGAGAAGGCACGCAGTCAGTGGCAGCTTAACAGTTAAATGGAGGTACAAAGAATGGGTACAGAAAAAAATACTTCGGAAATGACACCGGCTCAGCTGGAAGAATATAAGGTAATGGTAGAGAAAAAACGTGAGGCGAAGCGTGCGTTGCTTGAAAAAGGTAAAAAACGCGGTTATCTTACGTTTAAAGAAATAAACGAAGCACTTGAAGGCTTTGAAATATCGACAGAAGAGCTTGAAAAAACATATGACAGATTTGAATCAGAAAAGATTGAAATCGTCGAGGATATGGAAAAAGAGCTTGAAGAAATTGAGGTTACAAAGGAAGAACTTGAAGATTTATCAGTTCCTGAAGGAATTAATATTGATGACCACGTAAAAATGTACCTCAAAGAAATTGGTAAGGTTGATCTTTTGGGAGCTGAAGAAGAAACCGAACTTGCAAAAAGAATGGCAGAAGGCGATGAAGAAGCGAAAAAGAAGCTTGCTGAAGCAAACCTTCGTCTTGTTGTAAGTATTGCAAAAAGATATGTAGGCCGTGGTATGATGTTCCTTGACCTTATTCAGGAAGGAAACCTTGGTCTTATTAAAGCTGTGGACAAGTTTGACTATTCAAAGGGTTATAAGTTCTCAACTTATGCTACATGGTGGATAAGACAGGCAATTACCCGTGCTATTGCTGACCAGGCAAGAACCATTCGTATTCCTGTTCATATGGTAGAAACTATTAATAAACTTGTAAGAGTTTCACGTCAGTTAGTTCAGGAACTTGGCCGTGAACCAACCCCTGAAGAACTTGCAAAAGAACTTGGTATGTCAGTTGAAAAGGTTCGTGAAATTTCAAAGATTTCGCAGGAGCCTGTATCCCTTGAAACACCTATCGGTGAAGAGGAAGACAGTCATCTTGGAGACTTTATTCCTGACGATGATGCTCCGGCACCATCTGAAGCTGCAAGTTTTGTTATGTTAAAAGAACAACTTGTTGACGTTTTAAAAACACTTACACCTCGTGAAGAAAAGGTTTTAAGACTTCGTTTTGGCTTAGAAGACGGAAGACAGAGAACTTTAGAAGAAGTTGGTAAAGTATTTAACGTTACTCGTGAACGTATTAGACAGATCGAAGCAAAGGCACTTCGCAAACTTCGACATCCCTCTAGAAGCAAGAAACTCAAGGATTACCTTGATTAAGAAATACCTGTACGAGGAGTAATTATGGATTGGATACAAATTACCATCTACACAACAACTGAAGGTATCGAAGCTGTTTCAGGAAGACTGTTGCAGCTTGGTATTTACGGGATTGAAATAGTAGATGAAAAAGATTTTAAAGATTTTTTAGAAGAAAATAAGTCTATTTGGGATTATGTTGACGATGACCTTATCCGCGAAAAGGAAGGGGAAACTTGCATAAAAACTTATATCAGCGCAACTGACCCTGATACTCTGTCCAGCATAAAAACAAGTATGGCAGAGCTTAAAGAATATGATAAGGACGGCGTTTTCGGAAGACTTGAAATCAGCCTTGACGATATCAAGGAAGAAGATTGGAGCAATAACTGGAAAAAGTATTTCCATACAATGGAAATTGGCGATACTTTGATTGTTAAGCCGTTCTGGGAAGAAGCACCTGTTACCGACAAAAAGGTTTTTGAAATAAACCCGGGATTGAGTTTCGGTACAGGCTCGCACCATACAACACGTCTTTGCCTTGAGGATATTCAGGATACCGTAAAAGGCGGCGAAAAGGTTCTTGATTTAGGATGCGGTAGCGGAATTTTATCAATTGTTTCTTTGATGTACGGTGCAGAAGATGCCATTGCCATAGACATTGACCCAAATTCTATGGATACTGCTTATGATAACTTGAGAAGAAACAATCTTACAAAGGATAAGTATTCTGTGATTATCGGTAATATTTTATCTGATGAAGAATTGCAGGAAAAGATACTTGAAGAAAAATATGATTTGATACTTGCAAATATTGTTGCAGATGTTATTATAGCAGCACTTCCGCTTGTGAAAAAAGCTATTAAACCTGACGGAACTTTTATTACATCAGGCATAATTGCAGATAGAGCAGACGAAGTTATTACTGCAATCGGTGAAAACGGTTTTGAAATCGTTTCCGAAAAAAGAAGTGCTGATTGGGTTGAACTAAAGTGCAAGCTTTTATAAGGTGAATTTATGTCAAAATTTTTTATACCAAAAGAAAATATTTCGCCTGATAGCTTAATAATCACAGGCGAAGATGTAAAGCATATAAGCAAAGTCTTAAGAATGAACGTTGGCGATGAAATTACTTGTTGTGATGGTCAAGGAAATGATTATAAGGTACGAATTAGCTCTCTAGGGGCTGAAATCAGCTGTGAAATCATCGAAAAGCAGAAATGTGATACCGAATCCAACATTCAAGTAATTTTGATTCAAGGCGTTCCTAAGGCTTCTAAAATGGATTACATTATACAAAAAACAACCGAACTTGGTATTTGCGAAATATATCCTTGTGAACTTTCAAGATGTGTTTCAAAAATAGACGGTGATAAAAAGATTCAAAGATGGCAGAAAATCTCTGAAGAAGCTGCAAAACAATCGGGAAGAGGTATTGTACCTAAAATACATAACCCAATTAACATAACCAAAGCGGTAGAGATTCTAAAATCCTGCGATGTGGCATTTGTTCCTTACGAATGCGCAGAAGAAAACTATTTAAAACCGCTTTTGACTTCTTTTGAAAATCCTAAAACAGTAGCATTTATGATTGGACCTGAAGGTGGTTTTGATAAATCAGAAATAGAAAAGCTTGGGGATATTCCTGCGGTTTCTTTAGGAAAGCGAATCCTTAGAACCGAAACAGCAGGTGAAGCAGTACTATCTATGGTTATGTACGAGCTTGGTGACATAAACGGAAATATTTAACTCTAAAAACGTATCGCCTTTTTGGCATACGTTTTTGTGCTAAAAAGAAAGGTAAGAACATGGACAAATTTGAGCTAGTATCTGATTTTAATATGTCAGGTGACCAGCCGGAAGCTGTGAAAACTCTTACTGAAGGAGTTTTAAACGGTGAGAAATTTCAAACTTTAGTCGGTGTTACAGGGTCGGGAAAAACGTTTACAATGGCAAACATTATAGCGAATGTAAACAAACCAACCCTTATTTTGGCGCACAATAAAACTCTTGCAGCTCAGCTTTACAGCGAATTTAAAGAGTTCTTTCCTAACAATGCGGTTGAATTTTTTGTGTCTTACTATGACTATTATCAACCGGAAGCATATATCGCATCATCCGATACTTATATAGAAAAAGACTCGTCTGTAAATGATGAAATTGATGAACTTCGTCATAGTGCAACCTTTGCACTTTTTGAACGAAAAGACGTTATCATTATTTCCAGTGTATCCTGTATATACGGTCTTGGTGACCCTGAAGACTATGAAAATCTTATGTTGTCGCTAAGAGTTGGAATGGTCAAAGACCGTGATGAAATCTTGCGAAAACTTGTGGATATGCAGTATGAGAGAAATGATATCAACTTCATAAGAAACAAATTCCGTGCTCATGGTGATGTTTTGGAAATTTTTCCGTCAAACTATAAAGACCGTGCCATAAGAGTGGAGTTTTTCGGCGATGAAATTGACAGAATTTCCGAAATTAATGTGGTAACAGGGGAGATTGTGGGCACAAGAAACCACGTTGTTATTTCTCCGGCATCGCATTATGTTACAACAGGTGACAAGATGAAACTTGCCATTTCAGGAATTTTAGACGAACTTGGTGAGAGAATAAAGTATTTTAAAGAAAACAATCAGCTTATTGAAGCACAAAGAATTGAACAGCGTACAATGTATGACGTTGAAATGCTTCAGGAAATAGGCTTTTGTCAGGGGATTGAAAACTATTCTCGTTTAATTAGTGGCAGAAAAGCAGGAACTCCGCCATATACGCTTTTAGACTATTTCCCTGATGACTTTTTGATGTTTATTGACGAATCTCACGTTACCGTTTCACAGGTTCGAGCAATGTATAACGGTGACAGAGCAAGAAAAGAATCATTGGTGGATTACGGATTCAGACTTCCGTCTGCTTTTGATAACAGACCACTTAAATTTAATGAATTCGAAGACCGGGTTAATCAGGTGATTTTCACCTCTGCAACACCGGGTGACTACGAAAAAGAACATTCAACCATATATGCAGAGCAGATTATAAGACCGACAGGGCTTTTAGACCCGATTATCCATGTACGTCCTGTTGATAACCAGATTGATGACTTAATAGCTGAAATAAATGTCCGCGCCGAAAGACAGGAAAGAGTGCTTGTAACCACTCTAACCAAGAAAATGGCAGAAGACCTTACCGATTATCTTCGTGAAATGGGTATTAAGGTCAAATATATGCACTCTGAAATTAAAACCATTGAACGAACCGAAATTATCCGTGACCTTCGAATGGGAAAATTCGATGTTCTTGTGGGAATTAACCTATTAAGGGAAGGTCTTGACCTTCCGGAAGTGTCTTTGGTTGCTATTTTGGATGCAGACAAAGAGGGATTTCTTCGAAGTGAAACTTCACTTATACAGACAATAGGTAGAGCTGCAAGAAACGAAAATGGTACGGTTATTATGTATGCAAATACAATAACAGGTTCAATGCAAAGGGCCATTGACGAAACTAACCGCCGACGCACTTTGCAGGATAATTTCAACAAGGAACATGGAATTGTTCCGCACACTGTCAAGAAAGAAATCCGTGAAATTATTGAATCAGTAAAATCTGTAGAACCGACAGCTTTAGAAAATCCTGCAGATTTACGGGTAATGATAGAAAACTTACACGATGAAATGCTACTTGCTGCTGAAAATCTTGAATTTGAAAAGGCTGCAGAACTTCGTGATAGGATAAACCAATTAAAAGAGATGGTAAAAGAATGAAAAACTATATAGATATAAAAGGTGCAAATGTGCACAATCTTAAAAATGTTTCAGTAAAGATACCAAGAGAGAACCTAGTTGTCTTAACCGGTCTTTCCGGTTCAGGAAAAAGCTCTCTTGCTTTTGATACAATCTATGCAGAAGGGCAGAGACGCTATGTAGAGTCTCTTTCTTCCTATGCCCGTCAGTTTTTAGGACAGATGGAAAAACCTGACGTAGAAAGCATCGACGGCCTTTCTCCGGCAATCAGTATCGACCAAAAAACCACATCAAAGAACCCACGATCAACAGTTGGTACTGTAACCGAAATTTATGACTATTTAAGACTTTTATATGCAAGAATAGGCATTCCGCATTGTCCAAAGTGTGGCAAGGAAGTAAAAAAACAGACTATAGACCAGATTGTTGACCACATTCTTGAGCTTCCTGAAGGCACAAAAATACAGGTTTTGGCGCCTGTTATCCGTGGCAAAAAAGGTGAACACAAAAAGGTGTTTGAATCTGCGAAAAAATCAGGATATGTCCGTGTAAAAGCCGATGGAATACAGTATGATTTGTCAGAAGAAATAAATTTAGAGAAAACAAAGAAGCATAATATTGAAATTATCGTTGACAGACTGATAATTCGTGAAAATATTAATAAGCGACTTTCAGAATCCATCGAAAACGCTATAGCACTCACTGACGGTCTTGTTTCAGTTGAAATTATTGATGGCGAAACCCTTAATTTCAGCCAGAATTTTGCCTGCGATGATTGTGGTATAAGCCTTCCGGAACTTGAGCCGAGAAGCTTTTCTTTCAACAATCCTTATGGCGCTTGTCCTACCTGTGACGGTCTTGGTAATCTTTTGAAGATTGACCCTGATCTATTAATTGTTGATGAAAACAGACCGCTTTTAGAAGGTGCTATAAACTGCATGGGATGGGCTGCACCGGGGATTGCCGATAGTATGGCACATATGTACTTTAAGGGTATTTTAGATCATTTTGGTGCAGATTACGATATTCCTTGGAAAGATTTACCTAAGGAAGTTAAAGATACAGTTTTATACGGAACAAATGGCGAAAAATATGCTTTTCATTATAACAGAAGCTATGGCAGTGGCTCATATAATGCCGTGTATGAAGGTGTTGTCAATAATCTAGAACGAAGATATAGAGAAACAACATCTGATTATTCAAAAGGTGAGATAGAGAAGTATTTAAATGAATCTCAATGTCCTGATTGTCACGGTGCTCGTCTTTCAAATGCCATTTTGGCGGTTACAGTAGGCGGAAAGAATATTTATGAGTTCACCTGTATGTCCATCAGGGACGAAATGGACTTTATAACTAATTTAAAGCTTACAGAACGTGAACAGTTTATTGCGAATCAGATTATTAAGGAAATAAAAGCAAGGTTAAAATTCCTGCTTGATGTGGGACTTGATTATTTAACTCTTGCACGTTCTTCTTCAACTCTTTCAGGTGGTGAAGCACAGAGAATTCGTCTTGCAACCCAGATTGGTTCAGGACTTATGGGAGTTTTGTATATCCTTGACGAGCCAAGTATCGGTCTTCATCAACGTGACAATGAAAGACTTATAGAAACTCTAAAAAACCTACGTGATCTGGGAAATACGGTTTTAGTTGTTGAACACGACGAAGACACAATGTATGCTGCCGACCACATAATTGACGTAGGCCCTGGTGCCGGTATTCACGGCGGTGAAATCGTGGCGCAGGGAACAGTTGAACAAATTAAAAAGAACAAGAAATCTTTAACCGGACAGTATCTTTCAGGCGCAAAGAAAATCGGCGTGCCAACGATGCGAAGAAAGTCGGAAGATTTTATTGAAATAATAGGTGCAAAAGAAAACAATCTTAAAGACGTGGACGTAAAAATTCCGCTTGGAGTATTTACCTGCATAACAGGTGTTTCAGGTTCAGGAAAAAGCTCTTTAATAAATGAAATTCTTTATAAAAAACTTGCAAAAGAACTAAACCATGCAGGTACACACCCTGGTGAGCACAAGAAAATAAACGGACTTGAAAAACTTGACAAAATAATTAACATTGACCAATCTCCGATAGGCAGAACACCACGTTCAAATCCTGCAACATATACAAACGTATTTAACGATATAAGAGACGTTTTTGCATCAACAAACGAAGCTAAAATCCGTGGATATAAACCAGGAAGATTCAGCTTTAACGTCAAAGGCGGAAGATGTGAGGCTTGTTCCGGTGATGGTATCGTTAAGATTGAAATGAACTTCCTTGCAGATATTTTTGTGCCTTGTGATGTTTGTAAAGGTCAAAGATATAACCGCGAAACTTTAGAAGTTCGCTATAAAGGAAAGAACATTTACGAAGTTCTTGATATGACGGTAGATGAAGCGGTTGAGTTCTTTAAAAATCAGCCAAAAATCAAGCGTAAAATTGAAACACTTCAGCAGGTAGGCCTTGGATATATTAAACTTGGTCAAAGTTCTACAACATTATCAGGCGGCGAAGCACAACGTGTGAAGTTATCTACAGAACTTTCAAAAAGAGCCACAGGCAAGACTATCTACGTCCTTGATGAGCCTACAACAGGCCTTCATACAGCAGATGTGCACAGGCTAATTAAGGTACTTCAGAAACTTGTAGATGCTGGTAATACAGTTGTTGTAATTGAACACAACCTTGATATTATTAAGACTGCTGACCATATTATCGATTTAGGACCTGAAGGTGGAACGGGTGGTGGCACTATTGTCTGCACAGGAACGCCGGAAGAAGTATGCAAATGCGAAAAATCTTACACAGGTAAGTTCCTGAAGAAATATTTAGAGGAGTAAACTATGTTTGACCTAGTATTATTTGACCTTGATGGCACCCTTACAGACCCAAAAGAGGGCATAACAAATTGCGTAAAATATGCGCTTGAATATTTTGGGATTAAAGAGGATGATGAAGCAACACTTTTATCATTTATCGGGCCACCACTATATGATTCCTTTAGGGGATTATATGGTTTTTCGGATGAAGATGCCAATCTTGCGGTAGAAAAATATCGCGAAAGATTCGCCGTTACTGGGCTTTTTGAAAACAGAGTTTTAGACGGTGCTTTGGAGATTTTAAAAGCTCTAAAAGATGCCGGTAAAACAACAGCTTTGGCAACATCAAAACCACTTGTTTTTGCAAAGAAAATAGTCGAAAAATACGAACTTTTAGAGTATTTGGACTACGTCGTTGGCGCTGACTTAAAGGGTGGAATAAATTACAAGGATGAAATTATAAATGAAGTTTTACGCCAAGCAAAACCTTGCGACTTATCAAAAGTGGTAATAGTAGGGGATAGAAAGCACGATGTTTTAGGTGCTAAAGCGTGCAACATATCTTCAATCGGCGTTAAATGCGGTTATGCAGAAGAAAACGAACTGGAAAATGCGGGTGCTGATTTTATCTTTAAAAATCTCGCAGAAGTACAGGAATTTTTGCTAAATACCCCTTGACTTTTTGCCGAAAAAGTGGCATAATTATTAGTATAAAGACTATGATGAAGACAGTAACTATTCGCAGAATCCAAAAAGAGAGGAAATGTCGTGGCTGGAAGCATTTCTTTGGTGGCAAATAGTGAATACCACTTCGGAGTTGCGTGCTGAAATTTTAGTAGGCATTGCCGTTTCCCTTTACGTTAAAAGAAAATGAGTGATGATTTATCATAATTAGGGTGGAACCGTGCTAATTTGCACCCCTAAGAAAGCGTATGTTTTCTTGGGGTGTTTTTTTATGTTAAGAAAACAAATTTACTTTATGAAAAGAGGTATATAAAATGGAAATGAACGAACTACAAACATTAAGACACTCTGCGTCACACGTGATGGCACAGGCAGTTAAACGTCTATTCCCAGACACAAAACTTGCTATTGGCCCTGCAATTGACACAGGATTTTACTATGATTTTGATTCAGAACACACTTTTACTCAGGAAGACCTTGATAAAATTGAGGTTGAAATGAAGAAAATCGCTAAAGAAAATCTTAAGATTGAGCGATTTGAACTTCCAAAAGAAGAAGCATTGGAACTTATGAAAGATGAGCCATACAAAATCGAACTTATTAACGATCTACCAGAAGGCGAAGTCATTTCATTCTATAAGCAGGGTGAATTTACTGACCTTTGTGCAGGACCTCACGTAAACTACACAAGTAAGGTAAAGGCATATAAGCTTCTAAGTGCAACAGGTGCTTACTGGCGTGGTGATGAGCATAATAAGATGCTTCAGAGAATCTACGGAACAGCATTCCAGTCAAAGGACGAACTTAATGAATATTTAGAGCAGAGAGAAGAGGCAAGAAAGCGTGACCACAACAAGCTTGGTCGTGAACTTGAACTTTTCACAACTTCTGACATAATCGGACAGGGACTTCCAATCTTGCTTCCAAAGGGTGCTAGAATCATTCAGCTTCTTCAGAGATACGTTGAAGACGAAGAACAGAAGAGAGGTTGGCAGCTTACAAAAACTCCGCTTATGGCAAAGAGCGATCTTTATAAGCTTTCAGGTCACTGGGATCACTATCAGGATGGTATGTTCGTTTTAGGTGATGAAGAAAAAGATAAGGAAGTATTTGCACTTCGTCCAATGACATGTCCATTCCAGTATCAGGCATTTTTGAACCGTGGACGTTCATATCGTGATCTTCCAATGAGACTTAACGAAACATCAACACTATTTCGAAACGAAGCATCAGGCGAAATGCACGGTCTTATCCGTGTACGTCAGTTCACAATTTCTGAAGGTCACTTAATGTGTACACCAGAACAGCTTGAGGACGAATTTAAGGGTTGTTTGGAGCTTGCTATTTATATGCTAAAAACTCTTGGTCTATACGAAGACGTATCATACAGATTCTCACAGTGGGATCCTGATAACAGAGAGAAGTATATCGGTACAAACGAGCAGTGGGATGAAGCTCAGGGTATGATGGAAAAGATTCTTAACCACCTTGAAATTCCATACAAAGTTGGCGTTGGTGAAGCTGCATTCTATGGTCCAAAGCTTGATATCCAGATTAAGAACGTTTACGGCAAGGAAGATACTCTAATCACAATTCAGATTGACCAGATGCTTGCTGAAAAGTTCGGTATGGAATACGTTGACAAAGACGGACAGAAGAAGAACCCATATATCATTCACAGAACTTCACTTGGTTGCTACGAAAGAACACTAGCACTTCTAATTGAAAAGTATGCAGGTGCATTCCCAGCTTGGCTTGCTCCTGTTCAGGTTAAGATTCTTCCTATCGCAGACCGTCACCACGAATATGCAAAAGAAGTTATGTCAAAGCTTCAGGAAGCTGGCGTAATCCGTGTAGAAATTGACGACAGAGCTGAAAAAATCGGCTACAAGATTAGAGAAGCACAGCTTGAAAAGGTGCCTTATATGCTTGTTTTGGGCGATAAGGACATCGAAGAAGGTGGCGTATCTGTTCGTTCAAGAAAAGATGGCGATATGGGAAGCCGCAAGGTTGACGAATTTATTGCTGACCTACTAGAAGAAATCAGAACAAAGAAACTTTAATTGACATCGGAGTGCCAAAAAGCACTCCTTTTGTCACTGTTTTCGCTTTTTTTCATATTATGCCTTAGGGTGATTTTATGAAAATTAGGCTAAATAGCAATTTTTCAAAGAAACTACGTTTTGTCTGCTTTTTTGTGGCATTTTCTTTGATTTTTACAAACCTTTTCTTTGTCGTTTTAGCAAGATTTAAACCGGTTTTTGAAGAAAAGGCATCCCATGCTGCAAAAACAACGGCGATTGACATCATAAACAAAGCCACAGATGACGTTTTCTTTGACATTTCTTCACCCGATTTGGTAATAATAGATAAAGGTGAAGATGGCAAAATAACATCTGTAAGTGCCGATACTACTGAGATAAATCGGCTTAAAACCAAGCTTTCAAAAAGCATACAGGAATATGCAGAAAGTGGGGAAGAGTCTACAGTTTACATACCAATTGGTAGTTTAACTAACTTTGAAGTTTTGCAGGGTTTTGGATATAGAATACCTGTAAAAATTTCAACCGACGGATTTGCAAAAATTGATTTTGATGATGAATTTGTATCCTGCGGAATAAATCAGGTGAAGCACAAAATTTATATGATGGTTTCGGTGCAGGTTTCAGTTGTTTCTTCTGTATTTGCAAGAAGCGAAACTGTCACAACAGAGGTGCCTGTTGCTGAAACTGTAATAACAGGTACTGTGCCAACTTACTATGGCGATAATATGAGCATTTTAGGGAGATAACTATGGATAACATTCAAAAAAGAATTCAGGAGCTTTCAGAACTTTTAGAATACCATTCAAAAAAGTATTACATTGAAGATAATCCTGAAATATGCGATTATGAATATGATATGATGCTCCGTGAACTTGAAAACCTTGAAAGCGAGCATCCTGAATATATTTCTCCGCTTTCACCAACCCAGAGAGTTGGCGGAAAGGCTAGTGAAGGATTTAGTGAAGTTACCCATGAAGTACCTATGGAAAGCCTTCAGGATGCATTCTCAGAAGCGGAAGTCTATGATTTTGACCGACGTGTTTCAGACGTTGTTTCAGGCTATGAATACGCAGTTGAGCATAAAATTGACGGGCTTTCTGTGTCCTTGGAATACAAAGACGGCGAATTTGTCCGTGGTTCAACACGTGGCGATGGAGTTGTTGGTGAAGATGTCACCCAAAATCTTAAAACCATCAAATCTATACCGCTAAAACTTACAGAAAAAATTCCTTTTATTGAAGTTCGAGGCGAAGTTTATATTTCAAAGGAAAACTTCCGCAAAATCAACGAAAAAAGAGAAGAACAAGAAGAGCCTGTATTTGCCAACCCAAGAAATGCAGCAGCAGGATCTCTTCGTCAGTTAGACCCTAAAATTGCTGCAGAGCGAAAAATGGATATTTTCGTGTTTAATATCCAGAAAATTGAAGGAAAAGTCATTGAAAATCACGTCCACGGACTTAAATATTTAAAGAAATTAGGCTTTAAAACTATCCTGAATGAATCAGTTTTTCCTGATATTAAATCAGCGTTCCAAAGGGTACTTGAAATTGGAGAAGAACGCGGAAATCTGCCATTTGACATAGATGGAGCAGTAATCAAAGTAAACGACATCCCAATGCGACATACTCTTGGTTCAACTTCCAAGTTCCCAAAATGGGCCATTGCGTACAAATATCCTCCGGAACAAAAGGAAACCAAGCTACTTGACATTCTTATTCAGGTGGGAAGAACAGGCGCTGTAACGCCACTTGCTGTTCTAGAGCCAGTAAGGGTTGCAGGAACCACAGTTTCACGTGCAACGCTCCATAATCAGGATTATATTGACGAAAAAGACATAAAAATAGGGGATACTGTCATAGTTCAGAAGGCAGGAGATATTATCCCTGAAATCCTTTCCGTCAAGAAAGAAAAGAGAACAGGGGAGGAAAGGGCCTTTAAAATGCCTGAAAAATGCCCTGTATGCGGTGCAAATGTTGTTCGTGAAGAAGGAGAAGCTGCATTCAGATGTACAGGCTCAAGCTGTCCTGCACAGATTACACGAAACATCATACATTTTGTATCAAGAAATGCAATGGATATAGACGGTCTTGGACCTGCTATAATCGAGCAACTTCTTGAAAGAGATATGATTAAAAACGCTGCAGATTTATATTATATCGGGGCTCAGGATGTTATGACAATGGACAAAATGGGCAAAAAATCTGCTGAAAATCTAATAAATGCCCTTGAAAAATCAAAGGAAAACACACTTTCAAAGCTGATTACAGCTCTTGGAATACGTTTTGTTGGCGAAAAAGCGTCAAAATTGATTGCAAAATATGCGAAAAATATGGACACGCTCATTAATTTAACCAAAGAAGAACTAATTTCTATAGACGAAATTGGTGATGCGATGGCACAGAGTGTGGTTGATTATTTTATAGAGCCACAAAACCTTGAATTAATTGAAAAATTACGCCAAGCAGGTGTTAATTTTGAAGAAAAAATCGACGAAAATACCGATTTTCGCTTCAGTAATATGACTTTTGTACTAACTGGTACTTTAAGTGAGTTTACACGTAGTGAAGCTAGCGAAATTATTGAGAAAATGGGCGGAAAAACCTCTTCAAGCGTGTCAAAAAAGACAACTTTTGTCTTAGCTGGTGAGGAAGCCGGCAGTAAGCTTGAAAAAGCCAATAAATTAGGCGTAAAAGTCATAAATGAGCAAGAATTTAAGGATATGATTTCATGAAATATGCAATTTTAGACTATAGAGCATCAGTTAAAACAGCTGATGCTCTTAAAAAATACGGATTTTGTGTGGTTTTGACACCAAAAATCGACCACGTTTATACCACGATATGTGGTCATGCAGATATTATGGTACATAAACTATGCGATAACGTAATTGTAGCAGAACCTACAGTTTGTGATTATTTTAAAAATAAAATGCCTGAAATAGAAGTAATACCAGGAAAAACAATTTTAAATGAAAAATATCCATATGATATTGCATATAATGCAGCACGTGTCGGAAATAACATTTTTTGTAATAAAAATTTTACTGATGATACAATCATTGAATTTGCAAATAAAAATCATTTAAATTTATTAAATACAAAACAAGGCTACGCAAAATGTTCAATCTGCGTAGTCTCAAATGATGCTATCATAACTTCAGATAAAAATATTCAATCTGTAGCAATTAAAAACGGTATAGATGTATTATTGGTTAATGATAATGAAATTAAATTAAAAGAATTTGAACACGGATTCATTGGTGGTGCAACAGGATTAATAAATGAAAAGATTTTAGCTGTAAACGGAAATATAGAATTACATACTAATTATAAAGAAATAATAGAATTCTGTAAAAAACATGGCGTAGAGGTGATTTCATTAAATAATGATGAAATAATCGATATAGGTAGCATTTTAATAGTCTAAGTTGTATAAAGAGTAATTTATCAAACTTAAATTGATTTTAAAGAATATGCCCTATTTATTTAAAATTTCTTCAATGATGTGTCGTTCAGTTAATATCTCTTCTATTTCACCGTTTTTATTTTCTTTAAAAATAATATAATGATTGCATCTTGAAAAATCTTTTGCTAAATCTTTATAATTTACATCCCATTTAATCTGGTATCCTTTAACTCTTTTAATTTTCTTTTTATCTTTCATTTTATAAAACATTAACTCTCTGGTAAATTCTAAATTGTATTTTTCTTTATTTGTAAAAATATTTCCTGTTAAAAATATTACTGCTAATAAAATTGAAAAATTAAATTTATTTTTTATTAATAGATAGCATTGTATTAAAATTAAAAATAAAATTAAAATAAAAGACGTGTATTTTAAAATTACTTCACTTCTCCTATACCCTACCCTTGCTGACAGAATTTTTTTCATTAAAATTCCGCCGTCCATTGGTAGTATTGGTAGTATATTAAATAAAAATAACCCTAAATTATTGTAATAAAACAAGGAAAAATACTGATTTTTAACAAAAAATACGCTTAAAATAGCCAAAACAGCATTTAAAAGTGGCCCTGACATATAAAGAATTATTTCGTCAGATAACGCCCCGATAATGCTGTTTTTTAGCTTTAAATTCATGCCAAAAGGAAAAAATGCTATTCTTGAAGGCTTTAATCCTATGCATAAAGCCGCAAAAAGGTGCGCAATTTGGTCAAAACACGCTAAAGCATAGCTTATGCATAAAATTTCTAGATTTCTATTAATATAACAAAACACAAACACCAAAACAGTTGTAAAATGTATATAAATCCCTTTTGATAATTTTATCATTACTTTTCACCTAAATAATGATATGAAAAAAGCGTGCCAAAAAGCACACTTTAATACTATTCTGCAGTTTCTTCCACAAAATTTTCTACTGTATTCTCGTTTTCGTATTCTGTCATCTTAAAAATAATTGTTGCAGCTTCTGCGCGAAGAACATTTCCGCTAGGTTTTAATGTTCCATCCTCATAACCCGTCACAAATCCTCTATTAACCATTTTGATTACATATTCTCTTGCCCATTCAGGAATATCTTGAGAATCTGTAAAGGAAAGTTCTTCGTATTCTTCGTCAGATTCTTCCAAAATTCTTCCAAGTACAGTCATAGTTTCTGCTCTTGTAAGGGTATCTTTTGGTGCAAAATTCACGTTTTCTCCATCTGCTTTTCCGTTTAAAGCACCTACTTCAAAAGCTGCTGCAACGTATGGTTTTGCCCAATCAGAAATCTGATCATTATCCGCAAACATTGATAAATCATACTCTTCTATCAATGTTACATCAATACCCAAATATTTACACACAATAACGGCAAACTCTTCACGTGTTATGTTGTTATCAGGTAAAAACATAAGCTTTTCGTCTAAAATAACTCCGTTTACGATGCCTTTTTCATATACACCCTTTATCATATCCTTTGCCCAATGGAAATCGGTATCATAAAATGGGTTTTCACGGATTACTTTAATATC
>JAZOOY010000003.1:0-2880 GCA_045655325.1 Clostridia bacterium | reverse complement strand
GCCATTGAAAGAGGGGATGAGGTCTTTATCCCCAATGGTGATACTGTTATCAGTGAAAACGATACAATAGCAGTGCTTGCACCGCCCAGAGAGATTACGCCTTTCTTCAAAGAGGTCAATATTCCTGTTACAGGAGTTAAGAATGTAATGATTATCGGTGGCGGTAAGCTCGCATTGTATCTTGCAGTTCAGCTTAAACGTCACAATATTGATACTACTATCATTGAAAAAAATCAGGCTACAGCCGAAAATCTGAGTTTTATTCTGCCGGATGCAAATATCATCTGTGGCGATGGAACAAACCGTTCTCTTCTTGTTGAGGAAGGCTTGCTTGATGTTGATGCTGTTTGTTGTCTTACGGGTATCGATGAAGAAAATATTCTTCTTTCACTTTTTGCAAAAAGCAAAATGGACGGTAAGCTTATAACAAAGATAAACCGTATCGCTTATGATGAGGTTATTTCAAACCTTGACCTTGATACTACAATTTATCCAAAAAATATTACTGCAGAATACATCGTCAAGTTTGTTCGTGCCAAGAACAATTCCATCGGCAGTAACATTGAAACAATGCACAGCATTTTAGACGGAAAGGCTGAAGCTCTGGAGTTTATAATCCACCAGAAATCACCGGTTTCCGGCATTCCTTTGGAAAAGCTTGACATTAAAGAAAATATCCTTATTGCCTGCATAATCCGTGGAAATGAGGTTATCGTACCTCGTGGTAAGGATAGCATAAATGCCGGTGACCACGTTATCGTTGTGACCAAAAATTCAGGGTTTACCGACATCACAGACATTTTAAAATAAGAGGAGTATGCTATGAATTATAACGTAATCTTACATACCCTCGGTTGGGTTTTGAATATTGAAGCGGCATCAATGGTTCTGCCACTTGTATGCTCACTTTTATACGGCGAAACGTCTATGGCAAAGATTTTTCTTATTTGTATCGCAATTTGCCTTGTAATCGGCATAGTGCTTACTGTAAGACCTCTTAAGAAAAAATCAATGTACGCCAAAGAAGGCTTTATATGCGTTGCTCTTTCCTGGATTGTACTCAGTATATTCGGTGCACTTCCGTTTATCTTCTCAGGAACAGCATGCGTTGTGGATTCCCTTTTTGAAACCGTATCAGGGTTCACTACAACAGGCGCTTCTATTCTTTCAGATGTTGAAGTCTTGCCAAAAGGGCTTCTGTTCTGGCGAAGTTTTACCCATTGGTTAGGCGGTATGGGAGTTCTGGTATTCTTAGTCGCCATTCTTCCACTTGCAGGCGGTAGCAACCTGCACCTTATTAAAGCCGAAAGCCCTGGTCCTTCTGTAAGCAAACTTGTTCCAAAGGTTCGCTCCACTGCAAAGATTCTATATCTTATGTATCTGGCGCTTACACTTATTCAGGTGGTATTCCTGCTTTGCGGCGGACTTAACCTGTTTGAATCATTGACACTTGCTTTCGGAACTGCAGGTACAGGTGGTTTTGCAATACTAAACAGCGGATGTGCCACATATTCACCGTATATACAAATTGTTATAACCGTGTTTATGATACTGTTCGGTATAAACTTCTCACTATATTACCTGCTTCTTTTAGGTAAAATACGAGACATTATTCGTTCAGAAGAACTTAAGGCATACCTTGGAATTATTCTCCTTGCCATTGTTATAATAGTTTTAAATTGTAAGGATTTATACCAGAATATTGGCGATGCTATACGCCACACCGCATTTCAGGTTGGTGCTGTCATAACCACTACCGGTTTTTCAACAACCGACTTTGACCTATGGCCATCCCTTTCCAAGACCATTATGGTTCTTCTTATGTTTTCAGGAGCTATGGCAGGAAGTACCGGCGGCGGTATTAAAGTTTCAAGAATCCTTATACTGATTAAAACCATAAAGAAAGAAATTTTTGGAGCAGTACATCCTAATGCGACACGAAAAGTAACTATCGACCAAAGACCCGTAGAACATCAGGTTGTGCGTGGCGTAAACGTCTATATGGCTGCATACGTGATTATTTTCGCAGTATCTGTTCTTTTAATAAGCATTGACAACTTTGACCCCACAACCAATTTTACGGCTGTTTTATCAGCTATAAATAACATTGGTCCGGGGCTTGCGGAAGTTGGTCCAACACGAAACTTCTCTATTTTCTCTGATTTTTCAACATTGGTACTAACTGCAGATATGCTTATCGGAAGACTTGAAATATTCCCATTTTTAGTGCTATTCGCACCATCCACATGGCGAAAATAATAAACAAAAGACTTGGAAAATTTACTCCAAGTCTTTTTTATACCATAAAAAAAGCGTTCCATTTGGAACGCTTTTATTTGTAAGATTTTATGCAGAATAAACGCTGCACTGCTTTTTATCTCTGCCTTTTCTTTCGAACTTAACCTTTCCGTCAATCAACGCAAAAAGTGTATCATCACTACCGATACCAACATTGTTACCCGGGTGAATCTTAGTTCCTCTCTGTCTTACAAGGATGTTGCCAGCCAATACGAACTGACCGTCTGCTCTCTTCACACCAAGACGTTTACTTTCGCTATCACGACCGTTCTTGGTAGAACCCATACCTTTTTTATGAGCCATTAATTAACACCTCTGCTTTCGAATTAGATTTTAATATGCTTTAATTAAGCATTGATAGATTCAATAGTAATCTTTGTGTAAGGCTGTCTGTGACCCTTCTTTGAACGCTCGTTCTTCTTTCTCTTCATCTTGAAGACATAGATCTTTTTAGCCTTTCCCTGCTTTGCAACCTTACCAACTACCTTGGCACCGGCTACTACAGGAGTTCCGATTTTAACATCGTCACCGTTTGCTACTGCTAGTACCTTGTCAAAAGTAACGCTTTCGCCTTCAGCTACT
>JAZOOY010000002.1:0-9409 GCA_045655325.1 Clostridia bacterium | reverse complement strand
GCGCCAGCTTCTTCAAGCTTAGCCTTGATTGCTTCAGCATCTTCCTTAGAAGCGCCTTCTTTGATTGTCTTAGGAGCACCGTCAACAAGTTCCTTTGCTTCCTTAAGACCAAGACCTGTAAGTTCTCTTACAACCTTGATTACGTTAAGCTTTGAAGCACCTGCGTCTGCAAGAACTACTTCAAATTCTGACTGCTCAGCACCTGCTGCTGCGCCGCCTTCAGCTGCTGCTGCTACCATTACAGGAGCTGCTGCTGATACACCGAACTCTTCTTCCATAAGCTTTACAAGTTCTGCTACTTCCAATAATTTTAATTCTTTGATATCATCTAAAATCTTCTGAATGTCTGCCATTTTAATTTCCTCCTAATTATTAATAGTTTTTAATTATTCTGCATCTTCTGCAGTTTCTTTTGTTTCTTCAGCAGGTTCTTCTGCTGGTGTTTCTTCTGCTGCTTCAGCAACTGGTGCTTCTTCAGCTGGTGCTGCTTCTTCTGCAGCTGGTGCTTCAGCTTCTACTGCTGGAGCTTCTTCTTTTGCTTCGCCTGCTTTCTTAGCAATTAGATCAGCGATTTCTTCTCCGCCTTCAACGATTGTGTTAAGCAATCTTACAAGGTTTGAAGCAGGAGCATTCAAGCTGCCCATAATCTTTGCGATAAGAGTTTCCTTTGAAGGAGTCTTAGCAAGAGTTGTAAGCTCGTCCATAGACATTACTTTACCGTCCATGAAACCTGACTTGATTTCCATCTTATCATTCTGCTTTGCGTAATCGAAAAGGATTTTTGCAGGAGCAACTGGATCCTCTGATACTGCCAAAGCTGTTGGACCGTGAAGGATGCTGTCAAGATCTTCAAGACCAACCTGATTTGCTGCTAAACGAAGCAATGTGTTTTTTACTACAAAATAGTTAACGCCTGCTTCTCTTAGCTGGTTACGAAGCTTTGTATCTTCTTCAACAGTAAGTCCACGGTAGTCAACTAGCACGCCTGTTGCCGCATTCTTTAGTACTTCTGAAATTTCAGCAACCTGTGCCTTCTTTGATTCTAAAACGTTTGCGTTTGGCATAATGTCACCTCCTATAAGATTTTATGCCTTTCAAAAAAGAAAGGCTCTTTTTCGTAGACGAAAAGAGCCGTTAGTTATCAAACTAATTTCACCCTCGGCAGGTCTTACCTTTGTGCCTGCTGTCTACGGATTTATTTCCAACTATACAAGTATAGCATAGAAAACAAATATTGTCAATATCTTTTTAGAATTTCCGCTAAAATTTAGCGGAAATTCTAAATATCGGTTAATTAACCAAGCTTTGAAGGGTTAAGCTTAATGCCAGGGCCCATTGTTGTTGAAACAACAACTGATCTTAGGTACTGACCCTTAGCAGCAGCTGGCTTAGCCTTGATGATAGCACCCATAAGTGCTTCAAAGTTGTCAGCTAGCTTTTCCTTACCGAATGATGCCTTACCGATTGGGCAGTGAATGATGTTGTTCTTGTCAACTCTGTATTCAATCTTACCTGCCTTAATATCGTTAACAGCCTTTGTAACGTCCATTGTTACTGTGCCAGCCTTTGGTGATGGCATAAGTCCCTTAGGACCAAGAACCTTACCTAGACGACCAACAACGCCCATCATATCTGGTGTTGCAACAACAACGTCGAAATCGAACCAGTTTTCCTGCTGAATCTTTGTGCAAAGATCCATTTCGCCAACATAGTCAGCGCCAGCAGCTAGAGCTTCATCAGCCTTTGGTCCTTTAGCGAAAACCAAAACCTTAGCAGTTTTACCAGTACCGTGTGGAAGTACGATTGCACCTCTAACCTGCTGGTCTGCGTGTCTTGAGTCAACGCCTAGTTTTGCGTGAAGTTCAACAGTTTCGTCAAACTTTGCCTTTGCAGTCTTTGTAGCAAGATCCAAAGCTTCGTCAACGTCATATAGCTTTGACTTGTCAACAAGCTTTGCGCTTTCTTGATATTTCTTTCCTCTAAACATATTATTATCCTCCTTACGTGGTCAAACAAGGGTTTACACCTCTCCCACTTCGTTAATTGCTAATTAGTAATTAATCTCCGACTACGATACCCATACTTCTTGCAGTACCGGCGATCATGCTCATTGCTGCTTCAAGAGAAGCTGCGTTTAGGTCAGGCATCTTCTGTTCTGCGATTGCCTGGATGTCAGCCTTTGAAACTGTTGCAACCTTGTTCTTGTTAGGAACGCCTGATGCCTTGTCGATCTTGCATGCCTTCTTTAGAAGAACTGCAGCCGGCGGAGTCTTTGTGACAAATGTGAATGAACGGTCTGCATATACTGTAATAACTACAGGGATAATTAGACCAGCATCCTTAGCTGTCTTTTCGTTAAATTCCTTAGTAAACTGCATAATGTTTACACCGTGCTGACCAAGAGCTGGACCAACTGGTGGTGCAGGTGATGCCTTACCAGCAGGAATTTGTAGTTTAATGTAACCTTCAATTTTTTGTGCCATTTTTGGCCACCTCCTAATTTCTGGGAATAAATTTCCCTAATGTGGTAAATATCGGGCTTTTTGCCCTCCCACTGTATACCAGAGGGATATTCTAAAGCATAAATGCTTTAAAAACTTAATCAACAAGCTTTTCAATCTGGCTGTGTTCAACCTCAATTGGTGTTTCACGACCAAACATTGAAACCTTGACCGTAATTTTACGGGTTTCTTTGTCGATATTCTCGATCTTACCGGAGAATCCTTCAAGCGGACCGGACTTAACATTTACGCTGTCGCCGACTTCAAAGCCGATGTCAGCCATACGTACCTGTTCAACTCCCATTCTTTCGACTTCTTCGTCAGAAAGAGGTACAGGCTTTGATCCGGGACCGACAAATCCGGTAACGCCTCGAGTATTACGGACAACATACCATGTGTCCTCGTTCATAATCATCTTTACAACGACATATCCAGGGAAAATCTTTCTTTTAACGATTTTCTGTTCACCGTTCTTTTCCTCAATGACATCTTCCATAGGGACTTCAACGGCTTGGATAAGGTCGCTTATTCCACGATTTTCAACCGATTTCTCGATATTCGCTTTTACCTTATTTTCATAACCGGAGTATGTGTGTGCCACATACCACTTTGCCTCTCCTGCCATAACAATCTCCTCTTAAGATTTAATAACTTGTCCTTAACCTACGATTAGTGAAAGTAGCTTTTCAAAAGCTACATCAAATAGAGAAAGGATAACAGTCATTATAATAACAAAAGCTAGGATAACTACTGTGTTATGGAAAAGCTGTGCTTTTGAAGGCCAAGAAACTTTCTTGATTTCAGATTTAGTTTCTCTGAAGAACTTCATAGCCTTATTTTTCTTAGCAACGTTCTTATTTTCAGACATAACTTTTTCTCCTTAAATCTTATTTTGTTTCCTTGTGAAGTGTGTGCTTTCTGCAGAACTTACAATACTTGTTCATTTCCAATCTGTCTGGATCGTTCTTCTTATTCTTCATTGTATTGTAGTTTCTCTGCTTGCATTCTGTACAAGCTAATGTAATTTTTACTCTCATAACTGCACCTCCGTCTGTAGTTAATAATATTATAGGTACATCTTTTTCGTCTGTATTTTTTACACGCAAAAAAAAAGAAGATACCTCTCAGCTAACACATTGTATCACACCCCTACCCTCTTGTCAAGCATTTTTTGTTAATTTATTTTTTTTATTTTAAAATCCCGCAAGCTGTCTATACTAATGAAAGATTATTTTTTACGAAAGGAGAACTTTATGTCAAAAATCATAGTCAGAAAGTCAGGGCCTCTTATGGGAGATATTTCCTGTTCCGGTTCAAAGAACGCCGCACTTCCTATTTTAGCATCCACCATCCTTTCAGGTGGAGTTTCTACATTATATAATGTGCCCAATCTTACCGATATAAAACATATGCTTTCCATACTTGAAAATCTTGGCGGTAAAATTGATTTTTCCAAAAATACAGCAAAAATTGATTTTACAAGCTGTAACAGCTTTTATGCCAACATTGAATCTGTGGGCAAATTCAGAGGTTCCTTTTTCCTTGCAGCACCACTTCTTGCTCGTATGGGCAGAGCCAGAATCTCTATGCCAGGTGGTTGCCCTATAGGTTCAAGGCCTATTGACCTGCACTTAAAAGGCTTTGCCGCTATGGGTGCCAGCATCGAAAACGGCCACGGATTCGTAGACCTTACCTGCAAAAAACTTCAGGGTGCAAGAATATATCTTGATTTCCCAAGCGTTGGTGCAACAGAGAACCTTATTATGGCTGCGGTTTTAGCAGACGGTGAAACAGTAATTGAAAATGCCGCAGCCGAGCCTGAAATTGTTGACCTTGCGGAATTTTTGAATAAGCAGGGTGCACAAATTTCGGGCATGGGCAGTGATACCATAACCATTACAGGCGTAAAGTCCCTTACTCCAACCGACTACACCATTATATCCGACCGAATTGAAGCAGGAACATTTATGAGTGCCTTTGCCATAACAGGTGGGAAAGGCACTGTTACAGGAATCAATCCGCTCCACTTAAAACCCGTCACCGCAAAACTTGCTGAAATGGGTGCTGTTATTTGTGAGAATGAAAACTCCATCTCTATTGATGCTACAACGCCTCTGCTTGCATCCGACATCAAAACCCTGCCTTTTCCGGGATTCCCTACCGATATGCAGGCACAATTCTCCGCACTTTTATGCGAAACCAAAGGCACAGGCATAATTGTTGAAACGGTTTTTGAAAACAGATTTTTGCACATAAGCGAGCTTAACCGAATGGGCGCCAACATTCGTATTGACGGCAGAAGCTCGGTTATTGAAGGTGAACGTATCTTAACCGGAGCAAAGGTTACCGCCTTTGACCTTCGTGGCGGTGCATCCCTTGTTCTTGCAGGGCTTTCCGCAAAAGGCGAAACCGAAATCACGGGGTCCGAGCATATCGAACGTGGCTATGAAAACCTTTGCGAAAAACTTTCTAAAATCGGAGGAAATATTTTTTTGGCATAGTACTTTTTTTTGGACACAAAATATGATACAATATATATAATGTAGATTTTCTGTCAAAAAAGAGGTGAAATTTAATGCTTTTAAGTATTATTTCAGGCGGTACGGGTTCAGGAAAAAGTCAGCATCTTTATAAGCTTATAAGCGAGAATTTGAAAAACAACCCAAACTCTTGCGCTGTTCTTATTGTTCCTGAACAGTTTTCTTACACCGCCGAAAAAACACTTACCGAAAAATTTGGCGGTCTTGGGCTTAACCGTGTGGAAGTCCTTACTTTGTCACGCCTTATAAGTCGCCATATTAATATGGATGCAGGTCTTTTAGCATCAGGAAAAATGATGCTTATTACAAAGGCTATTTCTAAAATCAGTGAAGACAACGTGTTCTTTGCAAGTAGCAAAAAGCAGGGCCTATCTTCTGCACTTTCCGAACTTTTTGGCGAATTTAAGCGATATAATGTAACCCCTGATGACCTTTCAGACATCACTTTGGAGAATCCACTTTCTCAAAAGAAACTGGATTCTATTTGCCAGATTTATAAAAGTTACAGCCAGCTTTTTGGCGAAAGTTTCACCGATACAGATGATGCGCCAAGGCTTTTTGCAGAGTATATAATGAACTCTGACACCTTTTCAAACACATTTTTCTTTTTTGACGAATACAACGATTTTATGCCACAGCATTATGATATAATCCGTGCTCTTATTATAAAATCCCGTGGTGTTTTCACAACTTTAACTATCGGAAATAATGATGCAGACGGCATTTTTGCACCTGTTTTGAAAACAAAAAGCAGACTTTGTTCCATAGCACTGGACGTTGGTGCACAGCTTTACACAAATGAACTTACGGAAGAAAATCGTGGTCAGGCACCTGACATAAATCACCTGCTTTCAAATTGGGATACAGGCAAAACTTTCAATGGAAAATGCGAAAATATCTCTATTTTCACAGCACGTGACCTTTATTCCGAAGCCACACATACCGCATCAAAAATTACTGAACTTGTACGTGACCACGGTCTTCGCTATCGTGACATCGGGATTATTGTGGGCGATATGTCGTCTTATATGCATATTTTAAGTGCCGTTTTTAAGGAAAGTGAAATTCCTTTCTTTTGCGATGAAAAAATTGCAATTACTATGCACCCAATCGCAAGAACTTTGCTTTCACTTTTTAAAATAATTGACTCAAACTGGTCCTATTCTGCTGTTTTTGATTATCTTCGCACAGGATACCTGTTTACAAAGGACGAAAACGGCATTTTACCAATAAATCCTGAAGACATTGACATGCTTGAGAACTATGTTTTGGCAAACGGAATACGTGGCAAAAAGGCGTGGTTTAACCCTTGGTGCGAAATGGGTGAAACTATTTTTGACGATGTTATTGAAAACTATTCTATAAGGGATTATGACCTTGAGAAGCTAAATAATTTAAGAGAGCAAATAATTCTGCCTTTTGTGAATTTCCTTGAAAATAAAGGACGTACTGTCCGTGCAATCGCAGAAGCTACCTATAACTTCCTTTGCGATATAAACCTTTATGAGGGCATCTTGCTAGAGTGCAAAAACTTTGACGAGAAAGGTCTTCGCGACGAATCAGAACAGTTTAAACAAGTTTGGAACACCCTTTTGGAAGTACTTGATCAGGCTGTTACTTCATCGGGCGATGACGTGATAAGCCGTGAAAACTTCTTCCGCCTGATAGAAAGCGGTCTTTCTTCTTGCAGTCTTTCCATAATTCCGTCGGGAATTGATCAGGTATCGGTTGGAACACTTGGCAGAAATGCGCCAAAGAAAGTGAAAGTTCTGTTCATTATCGGCACACTTTACGGTGCCGTTCCTGAAGAGCCTTCTCCGTCTGCAATTCTTTCTGACTTTGACCGCTCACAGATTAACGAAGCGCTTTTACAAAAAGAAAAAGAACTTGCACCTGACGATTTGGGACGTTTGGCACTTTCAAACTTAAAGCTATTCAGAATGGTTGCATCGGCAAGCGAAAAACTTTTTGTCAGCTACCCTATTGCAAACAGCGAGGGAAACAGTCTTTCGCCTGCAAGGTTTGTTTCTACCCTACAAAAGATGTTCCCTGACATCAAGGTGACCGACAACGTAATTTCTGAAACTGCCGACGAAGAGCTTTTATCTTCATCAAAGCGTGGTTTTTACTATATGCTTTCAAAAATTTCACAGTACTACAAAAAAGACCCTGACGGTCTTTGGAAGGCTGTGTTTGATTGGTATTCACAAAATCCTGAATATAAAGACAGGCTCGATATTTTAAAAACTGCGGCAGCGTTCCGCAAGATTACGCCAAGACTTTCAAAGCTAAAGGCAGAAGCGCTTTTTGGAAAAGGCAAAAAGTACAGTATAACAACCCTTGAAAAGTACAACAAATGTCCTTTCTCATATTATCTTGAAAAAGGCTTAAAAGCCATGCCACAGGAAGTTAAACGTGTGGAAAAATCCCACCTTGGAAGCCTTGCCCATGCGGCAATTTGTGAGTTCTGCAAAGAAGTTGAAAAAGGAGCAACTTCAATTGCCGAAATACATAAAAACTGGACAAGCCTTACAGAAGAATCCGCAAACCTACTTATCACAACCATTATGCAGGGTATGCGCGAAAAGATTTTAAAGCGTGTTAATTCTGACCAAAATCATATTGAATACCTTTTGGCAAGATGCGAAAGAACCTTGAAAAAATCCGTTGACACCATAAGAAAAAGTCTTGCTTTGGGCGGATACACCGCTGTTTGCTATGAAAAGGACTTTGAAGTTAATATTGACTGGAAAAATGAAACTGTCACCCTGTTTGGTACTATTGACAGAATCGATATAATGGAAAAACTTGCAGAAAATCGTGCAGATATCCGTATTGTGGACTACAAAACAGGTGACAAAAAGTTCAGCATTGCATCTATCGTAAACAAACTCGATATGCAACTTGTTCTATACGCCATAGCAGCACAAAAGATGTATGAACAGGGCAAGATTGATACTGCAAATCCTGAGCTTTCACCAAGGATTTCGGCTATTATGTATAACAAAATAAACGACGATATGGTAAAGCTTGACAGCACAGATTTATCCCTTGCGGAAAAGATGATAAAAAGCAAAAACAAGCTGGACGGCGTTCTTGTTTTAGATGACGAAGAAAGTCAGCTTACCGATATGGACGAAACCCTTTCTATGGGTCTTGAAAGCGAGTACTTAAATGTGGCCTTTAAAAAGGACGGCACACTTTCTTCATCGTCACAGGTTACCACAAGAGAAACTTTTGATGACCTTTGCCAGTTTATGAAGAAATCAGTTATTGATACTCACAACTCAATAAAGAGCGGTGATATCAGTATTTCACCATATAAAAACGGTCAGTTTTCACCTTGTTCTTACTGCGACTATGCCGAAGTTTGTATGTTTGACGGTATGGGCAAATATAGAAAACTTATTACAAAGGACAACGCAGCACTTGAATTTATAAAAAAGGAGCTTTTAGAAAATGAGTAAGCGAAACTGGACTCCCGATCAGCTTGATGCCATAAAAACTAAATATAGGTCTAACGGCGAAAGCTGTAACTTGCTTCTTTCTGCTGCTGCAGGTTCAGGAAAAACCGCCGTTTTGGTTGAGCGTGTAATACAAAAAATTCTGCCGAAAGACGAAAATAGCGGAATCGACATAGACAAACTTTTGATTGTTACATTCACAAACGCTGCTGCCCGTGAAATGTCGGACAGAATTGCGGTGGCACTCTCAAATGAGCTTGAAAATGCACTAAAGGACGGAGATAGCCAAAAAGTGAAGCTTATCAAACGCCAGCAACTGCTTTTGGGCATAAGCCAGATTACCACAATCGACTCATTCTGCCTAAGGCTTATCCGCGAGCATTTTAATATTTTGGGCATTGAGCCTGACTTTGCAATTGCGGATACATCCCAAGCGGAAATCCTTTCGGAAGAAGCACTTGATGAACTGTTTACTTCTCTATACGAAGAGAATAACGAAGATTTTTTGCATCTTTTATCGGTGTATGCCACATCAAGAAGTGATTCAGGGCTTTCCGATTTGGTACGCCATATCTATAACTTTACCCGTGCAATACCATACCCTATTGATTGGCTTTATAGCAAGGTGGACGAGCTTAAATGTCAGAACGGTATTTTTGAAACATTGTGGTTTAAACAGGGGTTTGATTCTTGCAAAAAAGCACTTGCGGATGCACTTTCATTTGCAAAAAAGGGTCTTTATATGATATGCGAAACGCCTGATATTGACGGTTTTATTGCAAAGAATCCGCCTGAAAAAAAGGTGCCGATTTATGACGAGTGGAAAGCATATTACAAGGCATTTTACTATGATTATCTTCTTTTAAAAGAAGTGCAGAATGCTGATTTTAAGCGACTTTCACTC
>JAZOOY010000001.1:0-42940 GCA_045655325.1 Clostridia bacterium | reverse complement strand
CGTATCAGCAGCGGTTGACCCGAACTATGAAAGTGCATTCGAACCGCAGAATTCCTCCTTTGCAGGCCGTGGCCTTGCACTTATGAAATACACAGGCTCACGCGGAAAATCAGGTGCATCTGATGCATCAAGCGAATTTGTCCACGAGATTGCCACAATTTTAAACAAAAACGAAGTAATCTGGCAGACCTGTGAGCTTGGAAAAATTGACCAGGGCGGCGGAGGAACAATCGCAATGTACGTTGCCAATATGAATATGGACGTAATCGACTGCGGTGTGCCTGTTTTATCAATGCACTCACCGTTTGAGGTTACTCATAAAGGCGATATTTATATGGCGTACCTCGCATACAAGGCTTTTTACAAGGACAGATAAGGGAAGTATTTTAATGTGCAAATAAAATACGGAAGGACTTAAATTAAATGGAAGTTTATGGAGAAAAGCCGAAGAAGTTTACGGCAAAATGGTGGGAATATATCTGGGAATACTATAAATGGCATTTTGTTTGTGTGCTTTTTATAATTTTCACAGTGGTAACAACCCTACAGCAATGCGCAACAAGACCTAACTATGACCTGCAGATTACCGCAGTAACGGAGCAGGAGTTGGTCTTAAGCCAAACAGATGGTATTCGTGATTTGGCAGAAGGCGTAATCGCTGATAGCACAGGAAACGGTATAAATGAAGTGTATGTTATGCCGATTTTTATGAACGAGCAAATTGATGCACAGATGATGCAGGCAAATTTTGCAAAATTTTCTGTTGAAATGTCAATGCCTGAAGCCTATGTGTTTATCCTGTCAAAGAAGTTTGCCGATACTGTGGTGGAAGTCGGAATTTTAGAAAGCTGTGACGTATGGGCAGACGGAAGTGCTGACGAATATGTTGTAAGCCTTAATGGAAATGAAAAATTAACAGCCCTTGGTATTGATACCAATGAGCTTTACTTAGGCGTGCTTAAACTGACCGAAGACAGACAGGAAGATGAACTTGAAAAGGCACGTTATGAAAATGGAGTGCGCTTTAGCAGGCACTTGTTGGGTTTGGAGTGATAAGAATGCCCGGGGAATATGAACTATTTAAAAAATATAAAGAAACAGGCGACAAAAAGATACGTGACGAGCTTATTATAAAGTATACATATATGGCGAAAATCTTAGCGTATAAGTTTGTGCGAAGTGGCGTTGACTATGACGATTTGTATCAGGTTGCCTGTATGGGATTGATGCTATCGGTGGAAAGGTTTGACCCTGACCGTGGTGTGCAGTTTGCAACCTTTGCGACGCCAACGGTTTTGGGTGAACTTCGAAAATTTTTGCGTGATAAAGCAGGTTCAATCAAGATTCCAAGACGTCTTTATGAGATTTTTTGCCGTGCAGAAACCATAAAAAGACAACAGGAGAACCTGTCAATTGACGAGATTGCCCAGCTTCTTGATATGCCAAGGGAAACTTTGGTCGAAGCGTACCGTGTGGGCGATACCGCATTTATCAAGTCTTTAGAGGACGAAGCCTATACCGACGGCGGTCTTAGTGTGTCGGCAATGGTTGGATTTGACGATGAGGGATTTACCCTGATTGAAAACCGTGATTTTATTGACTATTGTATGTCGCAAATGACGGAGAAGGAAGCGGAGCTTTTCCGTGAGCGTTTCAATAAGGGAACAACCCAGAAGGAGCTTGCGAAAAAGTGGGGAGTATCACAGATGTACATATCACGAATGGAGAAAAAGGTGACCCAGAAATTCCGTGATATTTACCTTGAGGACAATGCTTGACAAAGGCAAAATTTGGTGATAAAATATTGGTAGATGAATAATAGAAGGGGAGCTTGTGAGACAGGCTGAGAGGGAGTTTTAAATTCCGACCCTATAACCTGATATGGATAATGCCAGCGTAGGGATTCTAAGAATAAGAATTTTTTTAAGCATATCCTTTTTGGGTATGCTTTTTCTTTTGAATATTGGGAAGTTATTCGTCAAATAAATAAAAAAGGAGATGTCATAAAATGACGAAAACAAGAAAACTTACCGAAGTCGCAGTAGCCGTTGCAATGGCAGTGGTCTGCAGTTTAATCAAGGTATGGGAAATGCCACAGGGTGGCTCGGTGGCCCTTACAATGGTGCCGATTTTGCTCATTGCCATTCGCTCAGGCTGGGTGGCAGGATGCAGTGCGGGTGCAATTTACGGAGTGCTTTCACTATTAATTGCAGGCGTGATTTATCACCCGATGTCAATTCTTTTGGATTATGTTCTTGCCTTTGGGCTTTTGGGCCTTGCGGGACTTTTCAAAAAGACTTTGCCGGGTCTTGTAGTTGGTTCAGCAGTGGGTGTTTTGGGAAGATTTTTGTCATCACTAGTATCAGGAGCGGTACTTTTTGCAGAATACGCACCAGCAGGACAAAATCCGTGGATATACTCACTCGTGTATCAGGCTACATATATGGTACCGGAGTTTATACTAACCCTTGCAATACTAATACTTTTGTTCCTAAAAGCAAGAAAATTATTTGAAAAATAAAAACTACGCTAGCAAAAAAGCACCCAAACGGGTGCTTTTATTTTATCCATTCACGATTTTATCTGCTTTCAAAATTGCGATTGCAGTTTTTGCATCAGGGATTTCGTTGTTCATAACCATATCCACAAGTTTTGCAAGTGGAATTTTTTCAACTATCACAAACTCGCCCGGGTCAAGGTTCTGACCAACGTATGAAAGACCTTCGGCTAAGTATAGCGAAATTATTTCACTGCAATAACCCGGAGTTGGGTAATATTTTCCAAGGTATGTAACCTTTTCTGCTTTGTAGCCTGTTTCCTCGGTGAGTTCACGAAGTCCGGCTGATAGCGGGTCTTCGCCTTTTTCCAATTTTCCGGCAGGCACTTCTAAAACCATTTCGTCATAGGGCTTTCGGTACTGTGTAACCATAAGTACGTTTTTGTCATCGTCCAAGGCAATCACGCCAACGCCGCCATTATGAAGAATCATTTCACGGCCTGCTTCTCTTCCATCAGGAAGAACAACGGTATCTTCCACAAGGTGCACAATTCTGCCTTTATAAATCTCTCTTGTTGCAATCGTTTTTTCTGTAAAGTCCATCTTTAACGCTCCTTAAAATTTTGAAAGAAATGTTTTAATCACAAGTGTAGAATTTTCTGCCGCAAGTTTTACGAAAGTAGGGAAGTCCATTTTTGCACCGTCATCAGCACCGTCGCTCATAGCACGAAGCACCGCAAAAGGTACCTTGTTCACATAGCATACGTGACCGATGGCACCGCCTTCCATTTCACAGGATTTTGCGCCAAAATTGTCAATAATAAACTTCTTTTTATCGCCTGATGAAACGAACTGGTCGCCTGATGCGATAGTTCCCACGCTGTATGGCAAGCTGAGTTCTTTTGCGCATTCTGAAAATAGCTCATAAGCCTTTTTGTCAGCAGGGATTTTTATGATATTTATGTCGGATAGCATTCCCACAGGGTCACCAAGTGGTGATGTATCCATATCGTGCTGGCAAACGCTGTCTGCAATAACGATATCACCGATTTTCAGCGTTTCGTCAAGACAACCTGCAACGCCCACGTTGATAATAAGCTCAGGGTTATACTTTAAAATCATAGCTTCTGCGCAAAGGCCTGCAAAAACCTTACCAACACCGCATTTTGCAACAACGACGTCTTTTTCGTCAAATTTTCCGCGGACAAAATTAACTCCGCTTATAGTTTCTGCCTGAACATCGGTCAAAAAGGCTTTAATCTTTTCAACCTCAATTTCCATAGCACCAATAATTCCAATCATTTTAATGCCTCCTGTTATAGAAGTGGAAGAGCGTCAACGAAGATAACATCGTCACGCTTTGCCGCATCTCCTTCTGCGAAAACGAATGCTTTTCCGTAAATATTTCCGCCAACTTCGGTAACGATTGATTCAATGGCACGAAGTGATGAACCTGTTGAAACAACGTCATCAACAATAAGCACGTTTTTGCCTTTCATTTTTGGAATCTGACCATTTTCAAGGTGTAAGTAGTGCGGATTTTTTGTTGTGTATGTGTCAACAGGAGCTTTTGTTACGTCCTTGTAGTAGATCTTCTGGTCTTTTCTTAGGATTACCATTTCGCAGCCGATGTATTCTGCCACCTGATATGCAAGGGTGATACCCTTTGTTTCGGCAGAAAGCACCACGTCAACTTTAGAAAGGTCAAGGCCTGATTCCTTGATTTTTTCGATAACCGCAAAGCTGGCATCGTGAGAAAGTGCTCTTGATGAAAGCATATCAAGTACGGCAATTGAAAGGCCAGGCTTGATTTCCACAATAGGAAGTCCGTATTCTTTTCCGTTTAGAGTTACTTTATAAAATTCCATTTTCAAAACTCCTTTTTTAGTTATCCAATAGGATTATTATACCACAAAACCAAATATTTTTCAATATAAAAAATAGATTAGAAGCCTATCAACATGCACTTTTTGCACACTTGACTATTTCTTATATATATGGTAAAATGGTAAAATAAGTGTATTCTAACTATTTTTATGAAAGAGACATTAAAGGAGAAGTTATGAAAAAGCGTTATAAAAGCGGTAACAATGCCGTTATACTGGGTGTTTCAGTTTTGATTCTGGCACTTTGCGGCGCATTCTCAATATATGAAGACCAGTACAAAATTGCAGGGACACTTTTCGTGTTTGCACTGCTTTTGTTGGTGTGCGGTATAGCGTTTGAAAAGAAGAACAAAAAGAGCTTTGGCGAATATGTAAAGATGATAACCGCCCAAAGTGCAGGTATGTCAAGCGATGCCATAAGCAAGTTCCCACTTCCTATGGCAGTACTTCAGATTAACGGTCAGATTAGTTGGTATAACGACCTTTTTGCCGAAATGCTTGGCACAAACGACCTTTACAACCTTGTGATAAACGAGGTTATGCCGGAGCTGAAGTGGTCCGAAATCCTAAAGTCCACAAACGGCATCTATACCTTTGCAAACTACAAGGGTCATCACTATAACGTGGTGGGCGATATTATAAGAACACCGGCATCAACTGCGGATAAGCCGGACTTTACCGTTCTTTTGTATTTTATTGACAAGACCGAAGTTGAAACTCTTCGTAAACGCTATGAAAACGAGAAGACAGACATCGCCATTGTCAACATCGACAACTACGACGAAGTTTTCCAGAAGCTTGACGATTCCGAAAGCCAGCAGGCACTTTCTAAGCTTCACAAGTACATCAGCGACTGGGCACAGGAAAGCAAGGGCGTTATGAAGAAAACAGAGCGTGACCGATACCTTGTTTTCTTTGAGCATCAGCATTTGAAAGAGTATATAAACAAAAAGTTCAGCCTTTTAGAAAAGGTGCGAGCTTTGGGCGAAGAACTTAAAATGCCGATTAGTGTCAGCATTGGCGTTGGCGCATCAGGAAATGTTTTGGAAAATGACGGCTATGCAAGAGCGGCACTTGATATGGCACTTGGCCGTGGCGGCGACCAGGCGGCAGTTAAGGATGCCAGCCAGTACAACTTCTATGGCGGAATTGCCAAGGACTATGAGCGAAGCACACGTGTTAAAACCCGTTCTTTTGCAGAAGCATTAAAGGACTTTATCGCAAATTCCGACAAGGTTATATTTATGGGTCATCACGGTCTTGATTATGATGCATTCGGCGCAATGCTTGGTCTTCAAAGAGCGGTACGAACTCTTGAAAAAGAGCCGTATATCGTTGTTGATTCATCACCTGCTATTTCAAAAATGGCAGACGAAGTTATAAAGAACGAAGAATACCGCGGAATGCTTATATCTCCTGAAATTGCAAGAGATATTATAACAATGAACACACTTTTGGTGGTTGTGGATACTCACAGACCGTCAATGCTTCCTGATAGCGACCTTTTAGAAAAGACAACAAAAGTTGTGGTTATTGACCACCACAGACGAAGCACAGACTTTATTTCTAACGTGTCTTTGGTTTATCACGAACCATATGCATCATCAACCTGCGAAATGGCAACAGAAATTCTGCAGTACATTGATGAAGGCAAGAAGATTACACCATTTGAGTCAAAGGCTCTATACACAGGTATCCTGATGGATACAAAGAACTTCAGTGTGAAAACCGGTGTTCGAACATTCGAGGCGGCATCATACCTTAGAAGATACGGACTTAACACACAGGAAGTTCGTAAGTTATTTAATATGGATAAAGATGCTTATGTTAACAGAGCCGAGATTATCAAAAACTCTGTAAAAGTAGCAGATGGAATTTCTGTTTCAGTTTGCGAAGAAGCATACCCTGACATGAAGGTTATATCTTCACAGGCGGCGGATGAAATGCTTAATTTAGCAGGTGTTCAGGCGGCGTTTGTAATCTATCCGATGGAAGATGAAACTTATATTTCCGCAAGATCACTGGGCAATATAAATGTACAGGTTATCGTTGAAAAACTTGGCGGTGGCGGACATGCAACCGTTGCCGGTGCACAGGTGGCAAGCCGTGACGGTGAAGCGGTTTTGGAACAGCTTGAAAACGCAATATTTGAATATTTGGAAGAAAACAAAAAGGACTAGAAAGAAGGCAACATAAATGAAGGTTATTTTAAATCAGGACGTTAAAGGACAAGGCAAGAAAGGTCAATTAGTTGAAGTTTCTGACGGATACGCAAGAAACTTCCTCCTACCAAAAGGCCTTGCAAAAGAAGCAACAAACACAAACATTAACATAATGAACGGCAAGAATGATGCGGCAGCTTACCATCAGCAGGTGGCTTTGGAAGAAGCACAGGCAACAAAAGCAAAGATGGAAGAAGTTGAAGTTGTTTTAACTGCAAAAGCCGGCGAAAACGGCAAATTGTTCGGTTCTATCACATCAAAGGACGTGGCAGAAGCCTTAACAATGCAGCACCACATCAAACTTGACAAGAAGAAATTTGTTATGCCGGATGGCATAAAGGTGCTTGGAACAACAACTGTTGACGTTAAGATTCACGAGGGCGTAAAAGGCAAACTAAAGGTTACCGTAAAGGGTCAGTAATAGACCAAAAAATCGGAGGGAGTAGGTTCAAATGGCAGATGTTATGAATATGCAGGAATATGAATTGCCGCACAGCCTGGAAGCTGAAAAAGCGGTAATCGGCTGCGTTTTGCAGGATAGCAAAGCTTTGGCTGCCGCTTGTGAGCTTATACGTGCAGAAGACTTTTACTTTGATGCAAACCGTGAAATTTTTTCGGTTTGTGTTGAGTTATTTAACGAGAATACACCGGTTGATATTGTTACAGCAAGTGACCGCTTAACCCGAAAGGACAAGCTTGACAGCGTTGGCGGTATTCCATATCTTGCATCGGTAAGTACCAGTATTTCCACAACAGAACACGTTTCTCACTATGCAAATATTATCCTTGAAAAATCAGTTTTAAGAAAGCTTTCAACTGCTGCAACTGCAATTAACCACCTGGCTATCAGTCAGGAAGGCGAAACAGACAGAGTTTTGGAGCGAGCTGAACAGATGATTTACGATATCGCAGAAGGAAGAGAAAAAAGCGATATCGTGCCGGTTGTTGAAATTGCGTTGGAAACATACCAGAATATGGTTGAAAATGCAGAAAACCCGAACAAATTAACGGGTCTTTCAACAGGTTTTGACGAGCTTAACAAACGTTGTGGCGGTTTCCACGGCGGTGAGTTTATCCTTATTGCAGGTCGTCCTGGTATGGGTAAGTCAAGTTTTGCGGTTAATATTGCAGAACACGTGGCGATTGACAGCGGAAAAACCGTTGCCATATTCAACCTGGAAATGCCGAAAGAAGCAATTTTAAAGCGTATTTTCTGTTCACAGGCACTAATTGACTCAAGCAAAATCCTGACAGGAAAGTTTGAGGGTGAAGACTGGGCAAGACTTGGAAAACGTCTTGACAAGATTGCAGCATCACCACTTTATATAGACGATTCTTCAACCGTTACAGTTTCTGAAATCAGAGCAAAGTGCCACAGACTTAAACAGACAAAAGGCCTTAGCATGGTTGTAATCGACTACCTACAGCTTATGCAGGGTTCAGGAAGAACCGATTCAAGACAACAGGAAATTTCTGAAATTTCACGTTCACTAAAGGTTATGGCAAAGGAACTTGGGGTTCCTGTAATAGCACTTTCACAGCTTTCCCGTGCTGTTGAAGGAAGACAGGATAAACGTCCTATGCTTGCGGATATCCGTGAATCAGGTTCTATCGAGCAGGACGCAGATATTGTAATGTTTTTGTATCGTGACGAGTATTATAATCCTGATAGTGAAGATAAAAATATGGCGGAAGTTATTATCGCCAAGCACAGAGCCGGCGAAACAGGTATGTTCAAACTTGGCTGGCAGGGTAAATATACAAAGTTTATAAATATTGATTATCGCGCAAAGGAAGAGCAGTAATGGATATTTTGAAAATTGCCGAGAAAACTGTAAAAAGCCATAATATGCTAAGTACCGGTGACAGAGTTCTTGTGGGCTTATCCGGCGGTGCAGATTCTACGGCACTTTTGTATGTTCTTCTTTCCATGAAAGAGAAATACAATTTAGAGATTGCCTGCTGTCATATAAACCACCAGCTTCGTGATACTGCAAACAGGGATATGCAGTTCTGCAAGAACTTATGCGAAAAGCTGGGTGTTCAGTTTTACTGTCTTACAAAAGACATTAAAAACGGTGCAAAAGATGCGGGCGTTGGCGAAGAGCTTTTTGCAAGAAATGTACGATATGAGTTCTTTGCATCTTTGGGCTACGATAAAATCGCAACTGCCCATAATAAAAACGATGTGGCGGAAACTTTGGTGTTTAACTTTATGCGTGGTGCATCAACCTCGGGGCTTTCGGGGATTCCTTACGTAAGGGGCAACATAATAAGACCCATGCTTGATATAAAAAAGGCGGATATCATAGAGTTTTGCAATAAAAACGGCTATGAGTTTGTAACCGATGAAACAAATTTTGAGGCTATTTATTCACGAAATAAGGTGCGCCTTGAAATGATTCCGAAGATTGAAAAGGACTTTAACCCTGCCTTTGTTGATGTGGTGACAAAGAATGCCACACTAATCGGAGAAGATGCAGAGTATCTTGATAGCTTGGCACGAAAGCAGTTCTCAGGCGAAGTTAAAATCCCTGACCTTGATGCTATGCCTATGCCGATTAAAAGGCGTGTTTTACAGCTTTTCTGGAAAAGTTCTACTAAAACCTGTCAGAATCTTAGCGTGGATTATATTGACGATATTTTAGAGCTTTGCCGAAAAAATCAGACAGGAAAAAGCATAGACTTGCCCGATGGATTTTCCGCAAAAGTGGAATATGGAAAGCTTGTAATCACCGCAAAAACAGAGAAAAAAGAGTTTTTTTATGAAATTTATCCGGAAGAAGTGTTAAAAATTCCAGAAATTGGGAAGACTTTAGTAGTTAAGAAAACAGACGAGAAGCCTGATTTTTATCTTGATGAAAATACATTGCTTACCGTAAGAAGCAAAAAGCAGGGCGACATTTTTTATCCTACAAAGATGCTTGGAAAAAAGAAACTTTCCGACTTTTTCACAGATAAAAAGATTCCTAATGAAAAGAGAAATGAAGTCCCGATTGTCCTGGCTTGTGGCAAAATTATTGCCGTAGGCGATATGAGATTTTCAAAAGAGTTTCAGGATAGCAAAAATGCGGGATATAAAATAGAAATAAAGGAGACTAGATAGTGCAGACTAAACGAATAGGTTTTTTCAGGTGGATACTGATTGCCATAATTGCGTCCATGTTGGTTTCAACATTTTTGGATGCGGCAACTGCACCGGAGCGTACAGAGTATTCAACCCTTATAAACCATATTAAAAAGGGCGAAGTTACCGAACTTAATATAGACGGTACAACCGCCACAGCAAAAGTGGGCGAAACCAGAATTTCCTGCGAAATTCCGTCTACCGAAGTGCTTCAGGGCGATGTTGGTGAAGAAATTTTAGCACAGTCAGAAAGCGGTGCACTTATTTATAAGGTTGCACCAAAGCGTGTTTCGTGGACAGATTTCTTGCTACCGATTTCGTCCATACTTATGCTTTTGGTGTTCTTCTTTCTTATCTTCCAGCAAGGTGGCGGAAAAGGTGGCGGAAACTTTACCAAGAGTCAGGCAAAATTAAATCTTGAAGATAACCGCAAGGTTAAATTCAGCGATGTTGCCGGTGCAAAGGAAGAAAAAGAAGAGCTTTCAGAGCTTGTTGAATTTTTGAAAAATCCACAGAAGTTTATTGAACTTGGTGCAAGAATCCCAAAGGGTGTACTTCTTTTAGGACCTCCGGGAACGGGTAAAACTCTTTTGGCAAGAGCCGTTGCAGGAGAAGCAGGCGTTCCGTTCTTCTCAATTTCGGGTTCTGACTTCGTTGAACTTTATGTAGGTGTTGGCGCATCACGAGTTCGTGATATGTTTGCACAAGCCAAAAAGTCAAGACCTTGCATTATTTTCATAGACGAAATTGACGCTGTAGGACGTCGCCGTGGTGCCGGAATGGGCGGTGGCCACGACGAGAGAGAACAGACACTTAACCAGCTATTGGTTGAAATGGACGGCTTTGGCAAAAACGAGGGCATTATCATAATGGCGGCAACAAACCGACCGGATATTTTAGACCCTGCTCTTCTTCGTCCGGGCAGATTTGACCGACAGATTACCGTCGGAAGACCGGACCTTTCAGGCCGTGAAGAAATCCTGAAGGTTCATAGCCGTGGCAAGAAGGTTTCAAAGGAAGTTGACTTTTCAAAGATAGCAAAACAGACGGCGGGATATACAGGTGCTGACCTTGAAAATGTTATGAACGAAGCGGCAATTTTTGCGGCAAGACGAGGAAAGTCCGAGATTGACGAAAAGGATATTGAAGATGCAAACATCAAGGTTATGATGGGACCATCTAAAGCGTCACAGAAAGTAACTGATGAAGAAAAGAAATTAACCGCATACCACGAAGCAGGCCACGCTGTCCTTGCAAAACTGGTATCAAAGCGTGACACAGTCCGTCAGGTTTCAATAATACCACGTGGCAGAGCCGGCGGATACACAATGCATATCCCGAATGAGGACATCTGGTTTTCGGGAAGAAAGGATATGCTTGCTGAAATTATCGTGCTTCTTGGCGGAAGAGCTGCCGAAGACTTGATTTTAGACGATATTTCAAACGGCGCATCATCTGACTTAAAGCGTGCAACCGCAATTGCCCGTGATATGGTGGCAAAATACGGAATGAGCGACGAAGTTGGACCTGTTTGTTATGACAGTGAGGAAGAAGTGTTCCTTGGCCGTGATTACGGACATTCCAAGGCATATTCCGAAACAGTTGCCACATTAATTGACAAAGAAGTGGAAAAACTTATAAAAGAACAATACAAAAAGGCGAAAGACCTGCTTTCTGAAAACGCAGAAAGACTTAAAAACGTAGCAGAAGCTTTGCTCCAGCATGAAGTGCTTGATGAAACAGAGTTTTTGAAATATTATAATAAAGGAGATATACAAAATGAAACAAGTAACTAAGGACATGATTATCAGAGAAGTTTTAATGCTTGACCCAGGTTGTGCAGAATTTTTACTAAACGTTGGAATGCACTGTCTTGGTTGCCCATCAGCATCAGGCGAAACACTAGAAATGGCTTGCGCTGTTCACGGTGCTGACGTTGACAAGCTTGTGGCTGACATCAACAACTATCTTGCTGATAAATAAGAAACTTCTAAGGCAAGCGATGAGAGTGGTTATCTAAAAATTGTTTTAAGAACTTTCTTTCAAAGTCTTGCCAGGATTTAAGATTATTACCGGAAAAATTGCTCATGAAAATGAGCAATTTTTTGTTTAGTGATTTATTTTCGGCAAGGCATTTTTCTGCCATACGTGTGCAAAGTCCGGCACACATATCGCAAAATGCACCATAGGTTAAAAGTTTTATAGAAAAAAATATCTGTTTCATAACATACTCCTTTTTAATAGTATTTGAAAAGGCACGGGTTTTATGTAAATGTTATGAAATTGTAATTGAAAAAGGGACAAAATAGGAGTATAATAAGATTGGTGAGGTATAATTAGGAAAAATGGGTTAAGAACTAAACTATATGCACATTATAACGCAAACTGTGTTTAGTGTTGCTTTAAATAAAACCTTAATCATATAGGGAGTGAGAGTATGAATTTAACAGGACTGATAATTACAATGGCATCACATATTGTGGCACCATTGTATATGGCGAAAAGAAAGTATAACAAGCTTATAACTATTGGACTGTGGATTTTGTATGTCTGCGCTTTTATGGGAATTATGAGAGTGCAGAATAGCGTTGTGGTAGGTTTTTTTGGTACGCTTATTGCACATTTAGTAATATTTTTTATTACAACACAAGGAACTATGGGCGAAAAGTTATTCCTGTTTTTAACATATTCAAATTCTTTTTGTGTATGTCTTGGTGCAAATTTATATGCTTCCGTGTTTTGTAAAAGTGCTTATGCTTTGAACATTATAAATGTTGCTATATTCTTGCTAATGCATATATTCTTGTATAAGATTCTAATCCCGAAGCATAAAAAGTCAAAAGCTTTTTTTGAGAATGGTTGGAGTAAACTTAATATAATATTGTCACTTTTCTTAGTGCTGTTTGCAAATCAGTATGCCTTTAAAGTGGACGCCGATACTGCAGGAACAACTATTTTTAACTTTATTGCATTTAGTTTGATTCTTTATTTAACACTAATGGTCTTCTACATACTGGTGGAAGATAATGCCGAAAAAAACAAACGCATTACCGAAAATCGCAAGCTTATAAATATAGCATATATTGATGCATTAACAAAGCTGAAGAACAGAACAGCTTATAAAGAATTTATAAAGAAAAACCAAGAACAGCACACAGAAAATGAAGATGATATTTTCTTGGTTGCAGTTATGGATATTGATAATTTTAAGAATATCAACGATACCTATGGGCATATAAAAGGTGACAAGGTGTTAAGAGAAGTTGCGGAAATTTTAGAAGAGTATTTCCAAGGCGACCAATGTGAGCTTTTCCGTATAGGCGGAGATGAGTTTGTCGTGATTTCTAAAGCAATGAATGCGGTTGATTTGGAAGAACATATGCGCATAATAAATGAAAAAACAACAGAAGGACCTGATATAACATTATCATTCGGTTGTGCAATCGTGGATTTTAATAATCTTAATCCTTTTGATGTTGCCTTTGATAAGGCAGATAAAATGATGTATTTAAATAAAAAGCAAAAAGCTTTAGTTGAATAATGCAGAAATAATGGGAGAGAAAGAATGAGACGCAGGGAAGAGAATCTGATACACGGACACGACAGCTTTCTGTTTTGGCTGACCCTTGTGGCGGCGGTTTTCGGTATCTTTATGATATACAGCGCCACACGGTCCTTGAATACTAACTCAAACGTGATTATCCAGACCGGAGCGTTTTTAATAGGTATTGCCATGATGGTGATAATAAGCAGAATTGATTATCACATCTTCGGCCACGTTGCTCTGCCGATTTTCGGCGTGTGCATTGCACTTTTGGTGGCGGTGCTCATTGTGGGTTCTACGGGAAACTGGGGTGCAAGGAGCTGGATTCGTTTTGGGCCGATTGGTATTCAGCCGTCGGAAATTTGCAAGATAGGTTTTGCAATCACCTTTGCAAAGCATCTTTCTATGGTAAAGCATCAGCTGGACAGACCGATAACAATAGTGCTTTTAGTCTGCCACGTTGCTGTGCTTTTGGGACTTATAATGCTTCAGCCGGATGCGGGAAGTGCCATGGTATTCTGCTTTATGTTCGCAGTTGTACTTTTTGCAGCAGGTATTGCTTTTAAGTATATAATCCCTGCAGTTTTAGGCTTTGCGGCGTTTTTGCCTCTTGCTTATTTCTTCCTTTTGAGTGACTATCAAAAGCACAGAATTCAGGTGTTCTTTAACCCTGATATGGATAGACTGGGCAGCGGATATAACGTAATTCAGTCAAAAATTGCAGTTGGTTCAGGCCAGCTTTTCGGCAAGGGATTTTTGAAAGGAACACAGAACCAGTTTGGATTTTTGCCAACAAAACATACCGACTTTATCTTCAGCGTGGTTGCAGAAGAGCTTGGATTTATCGGTGCACTTTTGGTAATTCTGCTACTATTTCTGATAATCGCAAGATGCATAAAGGCGTCCCAGGAAGCCAACGATTCCTTTGGAAAATATTTATGCCTTGGAATTGCGGCAATGCTTATATTCCACACCTTTGAAAATATCGGAATGTGCATCGGACTGATGCCGGTAACGGGTATTCCGCTTCCGTTTATGAGCTATGGTGGAACGTCACTATTAACCAATATGATTGCAATAGGAATTGTCCTGTCGGTGACACGACACTCGCATGGAACTAAGATGTATTAAAAAAGACAGTGTAGAAACACTGTCTTTTTATTTACCTTATTACCAACCCTGTGCAACCTGATATTCCTTTAGGAAGTTTGCGTTATACTGTTCGTATTCGTTAAGCTGTAAGTTATAGTTTGCTGCAGGATTTGGTGTGTACCAAGCCTGTGATTCGAAGTACTTTTTATAAGTCTTGTCCTTGAAAACGTAACCTTTTCTTGCAAAGATTTCGTTTCTTATAAGGTCAACATCATACTTTGAAAGCCCTGCAAGATCAGCTTCAGTTATGTACTGTGAGTCACTTGGGAACAGTATCTTATTATCAGTAATATTTCTTGGCTTTTCAGTTGGCTTTTGAGTAGGTGTTGGTGTCGGAGTTGGTTCCGGTGTAGGTTCAGGAGTTGGCTCCGGTGTAACTTCAGGAGTAGGTGTTGGTGCCTGAGTTTCAATTGGTGGCTCTGTTGGAACATTTGTTTCAATGATGTTTCTTGTTGTTGCTCCAAAAGAGATTAAGTAAACAACTACGGAAACTGCTATGACAGCAAGGATTATAAGCATTGTCTTTTTGCCGCTTCCTGTAGCCTTTTCTTCCTTGGCCTTTTGTTTTGCTTCTTTCTTTTCAAGTGCTAAGCGCTCTTTTTCAGCTGCAAGTCTTTCCTTTTCGGCTTTAGCTTCCGCATCAAGACGTTCCTTTTCGGCTTTCTTTTCAAGCTCTAAACGTTCCTTTTCAGCCTTTTTCTCCGCCTCAAGACGTGCTTTTTCGGCATCAAGCTTTTCTTTTTCAGCCTTGGCCTCAAGCTCAAGCTTTTCTTTTTCCGCTTTAGCTTCCGCATCAAGTCTTTCCTTTTTCGCTTTTGCTTCTAGCTCCAGGCGTTCTTTTTCTTCCTTCTGGGCAAGCTCAAGAGCAGCTTTTTCTTCTGCAAGTCTCTGCTTTTCCAAAAGTTCAGCCTTTTTAGCTTCTTCCTTTTCAAGTTTTTGAGCAGCTAAAAGTTCAGCCTCTTTTTGCTTTGCCTCCAAAACTGCCTGTTCCTTTTCAAGTTTTGCAGCACGTTTTTCTTCCTTTTCCTGCTGTTTCTTCAAAATTTCTGCTTCTTTTGCGGCTTTCTTTTCAGCCTCAAGACGCTCTTTTTCAGCGGCTTTCTGCTTTTCGGCTGTCATTTTATTATATTCATTTCGCATTTTCTTTTCTTTTTCGCGAATTTCTTTTGAACTTAGGTGTCGCTTTTCTTCTTGTTCCATAACTCGAAGGAGCACAGGAGCACCGCATTTGGCGCAACGTTTCATCTCGGCTGTAACTTCAGCACCGCATTTTCTACACTTCATTCTGCTAACTCTCCTTTTGTAAAAAATATTAAAAGATACACTAATACAATTACATTATAACAGTTTTCTTGCTTTCGTCCATAAATGTTATGGAAATGTAATTAAATTACAACTTTGCCGTAATCTTATGGCGAAAAAACACAAAAATCAGGAAACAAAAAGAAATATTTGTTTACATATTAAGGAAAATGTGGTATAATAGTGGTACACAAAGGGAAAAAATTAGGAGGCATTAAAATGTATAGCGTAGGAGATAAAATCCTTTATCCGCCACATGGTGCCGGGGTCATTGAAGGGATAGAGGAACGGGTTGTCCTTGGCAAAAAACAAAAGTATTTCATATTGAAAATGCCGTCTGAAGATATGACGGTTATGATACCCACAGAAGGCTGTGATGAAATAGGTGTCAGGTATGTTATTGCAAAAGAGGAAGCCTTAAAGGTGCTTGAAGCGTTTCGAAAAGAACCTGTTGTTATGGATGACAACTGGAACAGACGCCAAAGAGAAAACATTGTAAAAATTAAATCGGGTGACATTTATGAAGTTCTTTCTGTTGTTAAGGCCTTGATGCTTCGTGAAAAAACAAAGGGCCTTTCTACAAGTGAGCGAAAAATGCTTAATTCATCAAAACGTATTATGACAAGCGAAATCGTTTTGTCAGGTGCTGCAAGTATGGGTGACGTGGAAAGCATTTTAAATGACACCGTGGAAGAACTTTTAAAATAAAATCAAAATTGTCTTAGCATTTTCTATAAAATATAAGGCAATTTTTTTATAAAAGGAGGAGTATTTATGAAAATCTCCGCAGTAATCGTTGCCGCAGGAAGCGGTACACGAATGAAAGCAGGAAAGAACAAGGTATTTTTGGAGCTTTTGGGTAAAACCATCCTTGAGCATACCGTTTCTGCTTTTCAGAATATGCCTATGATAGACGAAATCATAGTGGTTACAAACGAAATTGAAGAAGCAGAGAAAATTCTTTCAAAATACAGCAAGCTAAAGGAAATAGTTGCTGGTGGTAACGTTCGAGGCGAGTCGGTACAAAACGGACTCAAGGCTGCAACAGGCGACTTTGTGGCAATCCACGACGGCGCAAGAGCACTTGTTTTGCAAGAAGACATTGAGAATGTGTTAAATGCGGCTATGGAATTTGGCGCAGCGGCACTTGGTGTTAAGTGTAAGGATACCTTAAAAATGGCTGACGAGAATGGCTTTATTTCCAAAACTTTGGATAGAGAATTCTTATATAACATACAAACACCGCAGGTGTTTAAGCTTTCAGATATTTTGGAAATGTACGAAAAATGCGACGAAGTTTTCACCGACGATTGCGCTTTGGCTGAAAAATATGGGCAAAGAGTTAAAATTGTTGACGGAAGCTATGATAATATAAAGATAACAACGCCTGATGATATGGATCTGGCGGAGAGAATTTTGAAGAAAAGAGGGGAATAAAATGCGAATTGGTCAAGGGTACGACGTTCACGCTTTTGCCGAAGGACGTGACCTTTATCTTTGCGGAGAAAAGGTGGAATACGAAAAAGGACTTTTAGGACACTCTGATGCAGACGTGGCGCTTCACGCACTTTGCGATGCGCTTTTGGGTGCAGCTGCACTTGGCGATATCGGTAAGCATTTCCCTGATACTGACCCGAAATACAAGGGAATTTCAAGTGTTATTTTGTTAAAGCACGTTTGCGGTCTTATCCGTGATGCGGGCTATGAAATTGAAAATGCGGACATAACAATTATTGCGCAAAAACCAAAACTTTTACCATATATCCCTGCTATGCGAAAGAATACGGCAGAGGCTATGGGCGTTTCGGAAGATGCGGTTAACGTAAAAGCCACTACCACCGAAAAGCTTGGCTTTGAAGGTCGTGGCGAGGGCATTTCATCAATGGCAGTTGTGTTGTTAAAGTAAAGAACGGAAATATCCGTTCTTTTTTTATTACCTTTTCCCCAGGACAACTTTTGTTGTTCTATTTTTGTGTGCCGTAAAATATGATAAAGAGAAAGAGGTGAAAGGGATGCTTACTTTAGCAAGAGAAGAAAACATGGAAGGTATGGAGTTTTTAGGTGCTATCCCTGAAAAGCAAAGGGCCCAACTTCGGAATATTGACTTGGACAGGCTTTGCGAAATACGGCTTCGCTCCGGAATGCCCATGGCGTTGGTGATGACAGGCGGCATATTTTACATAACCAAAAACGGCAGGATTACCGATGATTATAAAGAGGGAGTAATCGTAACGTCGGGAGATATAAAACGTGGTATGGAGCTTATCACAAGGTCATCGGTGTACGCTTTTTCGGAGGATATAAAGAACGGGTTTATAACCCTTGAAAAAGGCCACAGAGTGGGGATTTCGGGAGATGCTGTGGTAGAGAATGGTGTGGTTTCTCATATTAGGACAGTACAGTCCTTGAACTACCGATATGCACGGGAAGTTATCGGTAGTGCGGACAAGGTTATGGACAGGATTTTAGACGGAAACAGGATAAAAAACACCCTGATTGTATCACCGCCCATGTGCGGAAAAACCACAATGCTTCGTGATATTGCAAGGCATTTATCCCTTTTGGGGAAAAAGGTGTCTATAGTGGACGAGCGTGGGGAAATTGCGGCGCTGTCAAACGGAGTGCCATCCTTTTCTTTGGGTGCCAACTGCGACGTTTTATCGGGAGTAAATAAAGCAGAGGGTATGATTTTGATGCTTCGTGCCATGTCGCCTGACGTTATAATAACCGACGAAATCGGCGGAAAGGAAGACTTTGACGCCATTTCTGAAATCAAAAAAAGAGGCGTTTCCATAATAACAAGCCTGCATTCTTTTGGAGATGCACCAGACGGCTTTGATACAGTAATACGCCTTGGAGGAATTGGAAAGTGTTTAGAATAATCGGGGCAGGCTTAATTATTGTTGCAGGGAGTATGATTGGATTTTTAAAGTCTGATAGCCTGAAAAAACGAGCGGAGTGCCTTGATGGGATAATTTCAGGGCTAAACCTTTTGGAAACCGACATCGGCTATGGGAGAAATGACCTTTTTTGCGCACTTTTTTCTATCGGTGAAAACCACGGGATAGGTATGTTTAAAACTATTGCAAATAACCTTTCAAAGGACGGAATAAAGGTGGCGACAGACAAGGCTCTTTTGGAAGAAGAGTTCCTTTTGGAGCGGGACAAAGCGCCTATTCGGGCACTTGCAGAAAATCTGGGAATGACAGATAGCGTGACGCAGGTGGGAGCTATTAAAAGAGCGGTTTCGGGACTTTCAGAAAGCAAGAAAAACGCACAGGAAGAATACGCAAAACTTGGGAGGCTTTACCGAAGCTGTGGGGTCTTGGGCGGAATTTTGGGAGCGATAATTTTGATTTAGGAGTTGGCAAATGGACGTAGATTTAATATTCAAAATTGCCGGCGTGGGAATTGTGGTGGCGGTTTTGAACCAGTTGCTTGTGCGGTCAGGACGTGAAGAACAGGCACTATTAACCACAATAGCCGGACTTGTTGCCGTTTTATATGTTTTAACCCGTGAAATCGGGAATTTGTTTAGTTCAATAAAGCAAATTTTCGGGTTTTAGGCATGGATATTGCAGCGATTATAGGAATAGGAATTGTGGGAGCACTTTTGGCGGTTACGGTTAAAAGTTACCGCCCCGAACTTGCCCTGTGCATTTCCATAGCAACAGGAATACTCATATTTTTGGCATCCAGCGAGGGTCTTCGGGAAGTGATGTACCAGATGCAGGAAATGTGTGAAAATTCGGGAGTGGATACGGAATTTTTCAAGGTGGCGATGAAAGTTATCGCCATAGCTTACGTCACCGAGTTTGCATCGGAAACTGCAAAGGATTCGGGTGAGGGTGCTATTGCCAAAAAGCTGGAATTTGCGGGAAAGACGGCAGTTTTGGTGGTTATGATGCCAGTTATAAAAAACCTGACCCAAGTGATAATGAACACCCTGATGAGCTTTTAAATGGAGGAAACTATGAGAAAACTGGCTATAATACTTGTGATTTTTTTAATGTTTTCTTGTGGTGTTTCGGCAGAAGAAATAGAAATAGCGGGTGAAGAATTTTATAACAGTACCGCAAATGACATTGTGGTGGGGAAGCTGGACCTTAACCCTGTAAACATAATAAATATGGTGAAAGACCGCATTTTTGAAGAGCTTTATGAAATAAAGCCCATGCTTAAATCTATACTTCTGATTTCGGTGGCGGCAGGACTTTTAAAGGTTTTAAGCGATGCCTTTTCTAAAAAGGAAACGGAAGAAGCGGCGTTTTTTGTCTGCTTTTTAATGATGAGTGCGTCCTGTGTGTCGGTGTTTTCTCAGGCGGTGGGATATGGTGCCAATGTAGTGCATCAGCTGTGTGAGTTCATAACCAAATTCGAACCGATTTTAATAGGACTTTTGCTTTCGGGAGGTGCCTTAACCCAAGCGGCGGCATTCCAACCCATACTTGCATCAAGCGTGTATATTCTGGGACTTTTAATGGACAAGTGTATTTTGCCACTAACTTATTTTTCTGCAATTTTAGGAATTTTAAATAACATCGGCAGACGGGTTGAAATCGGGACTTTATGTAAGCTGTTAAATTCCGCATCAAAGTGGCTTTTGACAGGAGTTTTGACCTTATTTTCCGCTATTTTGACCCTTTACGGATTTGGCACTTCAGCACTCAATACAGTTGCGGCAAAGGGGATAAAATTTGCGGTGGGAAGCCTTGTACCTGTTGTGGGAAGCCTTTTATCCGACACCGTTGAAACTGTAATTTCGGGAACCAATCTTTTAAAAAATGCCGTTGGTACGGCGGGGATGATTACCGTAATAGTTATGGCATCGGTGCCTATTATAAAGGTGTGGATTATGATGATGCTTCTAAAGGTTACGGCGGCACTTTGCGAGCCTTTTTCTGATAAAAGGATTACGGGAGTTTTACTTTCTGTAGGTGATGCCATATCTGCGGTATTCCAGATGGTCATAACCGCAAGTATGCTTTTCATAATTTCCATAGGTATTATTTTAATTTCAACAGGAGTCGGCGTATGAGAGAATACATAATTTTAGTGGCGATGTCCGCAATTGTGGCGGCGGTTACCGATATTTTAGCACCGAGCAAGTGGCGTGGATATGTGAGGCTTGCGGTGGGATTTTTAATTCTGGCGGTGCTGATTTCACCACTTACCAAGATGAAAAACATAGAGATTTTTAACGTAGAAAATAGTTTTGAAGTCAGTGATGTTGCCATTAAGGATAAGGTAACAGAAGAACTTACAAAAAATGTTGAAAAGGATATTGAGGAACGGATTTTAAAAGAGTTTAAAACCGAAGCGGCGGCGAAAGTATCACTTGATGTTGATTCGGAGCACAAAATAAAGGGCGTTAGAAATATCGTGATAAAAAGCTCAAAAGTGCCTGTGGGACTATTAGAGCGGCTAAAAGAAGTTTACGGATGTGAGAGTGTTGAATTTAGAAATAAATAAAATTCTTAAAAAATATGGTAATACAAAGAGCCTGTATATAATAATTATAATAGGGGTTGTTTTGATGCTCACATCCACGGGAAAAGAGCCACAAAACGATACAAAAGCACCCGTATACGAAGCGTATTCCGACGAAGCTCGGCTTGAAGGGATTTTGTCAAAAATAGACGGCGTGGGCGAAGTGTCTGTAATGATAACATATCACGGAACAACCACCTATGACGTTGCCTATGAACGGAAAGAAACCCATAGCGAAAGAGCGGAGGAGACCACCAAGAGTGAAGAAAATTCTGTAATAACAAAAGGCGGTGAACCTTTGGTAAAGGGTACAGTGTACCCCAAAGCCAAGGGCGTTATCATTATTGCAGAAGGTGCAGGCAGGATGGAGGTCAAAAAAGCCTTGACCGATGCTGCAACTGCCGCCCTTGACGTGGCTTCGCATAAGGTGTGCGTTTTAGAAGGAAAGGAAAGGAATTAGGAAAATGATGGTATTAAAGAAAAAGGAAGTAGTTGCAACAGCGCTTGTGGTTTTGATAGGAGTTGCGGGGTATCTCAATTGGTCTTATCAGGACACCATACGTGTTACCGACGGTGGAAGTTATTTAGAAGAAGTTAAAAAACTTGGTGAGGCAGAGTATGTATCGTCTGAAAAAACTGACGTACAGGAAGAAGATGCAGAAGAAACTGCGGCGCTTGCCAGCTATTTTACCGAGGCAAAGCTTTCAAAGGATAATTCCCGCTCAAAGGCTCTTGAAATTTTAAACCAGACGGCGACCAACGAAAGTTTTGACAGCGAAGTAAGAAAACAGGCGCAGAATAAAATTGTTGCCATTGCGGAAAATACCGAAAAGGAAGCTATTATTGAAAATGTTGCAAGAGCAAAGGGATATAAGGACATATCCGTGTATATAGACGGGGAAAACGTGGAAATAATAGTAAAGAAAAAGGACTTCTCAAGCCAGGACGTTAAGACTATTAAGGAAATTGTAACCTCGGAGCTTTTGACATCTTCCAAAAATATAAAAATTATTGAAGCAAAATAGTTGCAAAAGCGTGGATGTTTTGGTATAATTAGCTTAAGAAGAGGAAGTATTACCTTTTACTTTTTTAAGACGAAAGGATGCGGATTATGAACGAGAATAAAGATTTAAGAGAAGAAGTTACAAATGAAGCCGAAGGCGGAAAGATAAATATTTCAAACGATGTTATAGCATCAATCGCAGGAATTGCGGCTATGGAGATTGAGGGCGTTGCCGGAATGGCAGGAAGCGTGGCATCAGGCCTTGCAGAAAAATTGGGTGCTAAAAAGAACCCGCAAAAGGGAGTTAAGGTTACAGTTTCACCTGAAGGTGCTGTGATTGACCTTTTGATTGTGGTTGCATTTGGAGTAAGAATCCCTGAACTTTGCTGGGAAATTCAGGAAAACGTTAAAAACAGCGTTGAAAGTATGACAGGGACTGAAGTCATCCGTGTAAACGTATTCGTTGAAGGCGTTAGCTTTGAAAAGAAGAAAAAAGCGCCAAAGTCTGCGGACTTAATTGACGATGACGCCAACGAAACAGAAGAAACTGCTGACGTTATTGAAGTAGAAGAATAATTAAAATCGGTCTTTGGGCCGATTTTTTTATGCAATAAAATTTCGCCTTTGACCAGTTTTGTCGAAATGTGACTGTTGAAAGTTCTTGCATAGTATGGAAAATTATGGTAGAATATTGTTGTAAAGGAGGTATCTTTCACTGATTTTGAGATAAGATACGAAGTCAAAAACTTAATATGTAAAACTTAAGATAAGGAACAGATGCTTTCTTTAAGTATAATGCTTTTGGAGGTATTTATGGAAGAAAGAATTTCTGTACTTATTGCAGACGACAACAGGAGGTTTGCAGATGATTTAAAGGAATATCTGCGAACAAAACAGGAAGTAAAATCGGTAAATGTTTGTTATGATGGTGAAGAGGCATATAATATGGTTATGGAAACAACACCAGACGTTGTGCTTACAGACATCATAATGCCGAAGCGTGATGGTCTTAGCCTTATGAAAAAGCTGGGTCAGTCAAGGCTTGCAAAAAAGCCTATGTTTATCGCACTTTCGGTAACGGGCAGCGAAAGAATTATGGATGCGGCGCAAAATGCGGGTGCTGAATATTTTCTTTTAAAGCCACAGTCAAACGAAGCCATTTATGACACTATCCGAAACTTTGGTAACACATCAGGACGAACAAGTTTTGAAGTTTCCAGAGGCGAAGATAAGAAAACTTACGACCTTGAAGCGCTGGTGACAGAATCAATCCATGAGCTTGGTGTTCCTGCTCATATAAAGGGTTATCAGTACGTAAGAACCGCTATAATGATGGTAGTTGAAAACATGGAACTGCTGAATTATATCACAAAGCAGTTATATCCTGTTATTGCGAAAAAGTACAGCACTACATCCTCACGTGTTGAACGTGCCATAAGACATTCCATAGAAGTTGCATGGAGCAGGGGTAGACCTGAAACAATGAATCAGGTATTCGGCTACACAATAGACACAGGAAAGGGTAAGCCAACCAATTCCGAGTTTATTGCAATGGTGGCAGATAAAATCCGCTTGCAAATCAAATAGAATGTCTTCCAAACAAAAAGCGTTATACAAACAAAACTTATGCCAAAAAAATAATGACGGGGTGACCCGTCATTGTTTTTTTTTTATTTAGAAATCTGCTTCCTCGTAACCGAATTCGTTTTCGCCAGGCTTCTCAACTTCCTGATCCCAGATGTGATAAATCCAGGTTTCGTCCTCTGTTTTTGCCACGAACATTGCTACGGCAAAAAGTAGGAGTGCCATAACGTCAGCATAGTTATTTGTAATCCAGAATGATGATAAAAATCCGTTTCCTGTAACGATATTTAAGAATATAGGAATAAGTAGTCTTGAAAGTGCAACAGAAAGTACAAGATTGCATACCTTATTCTTGTGGTTATCAAACTCAAGACCTGTATAGATGCATAGTGCTGAATACAAAATTGTCATAATGTTTCCAAGCCAAGAGTAAGTATCCCAGTAAACGTTGGTTGCAACAAAAGCGTTTTCCTTTGCGCTCTGGAAAGCGATGATTGATTCGTTTGAGAAAGAACCACCCTTTGCACCAAGGTACCAGAAAACCCAGAAAACTGTTATAAGTTGCAGGATTCCGTATGTAACGAATGTGAATTTTGCTATTCTGATACGTTCAAAATTAGGCGCAGATGGCAAAAGGAACACAAGGGGAATAAGTATTGGCCCTACAACCTTTGAAAGCCAGTAGGCAATGTTTGGAAGTGTTGCCTTGCCGTAAGTAATAGCGTTGATGATAAAGTCAAGGTTATTTGTTACGAAAAAACCAATTCCAAGCACCAAGGAAATAATCATCAGTGTTCGGAATGTACGATGTATCATAAAAGGACTTTGTTTTGTCATATTTTCCTCCTGTTCTGTCGATTTTTGTATATCGGCAGGTTATGTTTTAATACAATATCATAATATCACAGTCCTTTTAAAAATTCAAGAGAAAAAAGGCAAAAAACTATTTACTTTATGCGGGATTTGGGGTATAATATATAGTGTATATCTATATTAAATTTTGGCGGTGAACTAATGCTTGGTTTAACTAATATATTGATAAATGTGCCTATAGCGCTAATCGCTATAACAGGCCACGAACTTGCACATGCCTGGGTGTCTACAAAGCTTGGTGACCCAACACCAAGATATGAGGGAAGGCTTACTCTAAACCCTCTTGCACATCTTGACCCAATCGGTGCACTTTTGATGATTTTAACAGGCTTTGGATGGGCAAAACCTGTGGGCGTTAACCCGATGTATTATAAGGACAGAAAAAAGGGTATGGCATTGGTTGCTTTGGCAGGCCCTGTTGCAAATTTTCTGATGGCTTTTATCGGAATCCTGCTTGCAGTTGTTTTGATGGTAATCGGCGAAAAGCTTGGTTGGAACTCAAATTTTATTTCAACAATTTTCAGTATTGCAGACTTGTTCTGTTTCAGAAACTTATGTCTTATGGTGTTTAATCTTATCCCGATTCCGCCACTTGACGGTTCAAAAATTCTGGGTATGATTTTACCAAACAGAACTTACTACAACGTTTTGCAGTATGAACGCTATGCGATTATTCTTATAATGTTCCTGTCTTTCACAGGAGTATTCAACACAATAATCGGTAGCGGTGTTAATGTATTTTACAGGGCAATAATAAGGGCAGTATCATCCCTTCTTTCCCTGATAGTATAAGGCGGTATATAAATGGATACAATGCTATATAAGCTTGATTCCTTTGAAGGGCCACTAGACCTTCTTTTGCATCTTATTTCCAAGAACAAGGTAAGCATATATGACATACCTATTGTGGAAATAACATCCCAGTATTTAGAGGCCATAGAGGGTATTGAAGAATCACAGCTTGAGAATACAAGTGAATTTTTGGTTATGGCAGCACAGCTTCTTTACATAAAGTCAAAGATGCTTCTTCCTAAAAACGAAGAAGAGGAAGATGAAGAAGACCCGAGAGACGATTTGGCAAGAAGATTGGCTGAATACCAAAGCTATAAAGAAGCGTCAGGCGAGCTTAGAAAGAGCGAATTTTCGTCACGTTATATGTTCTTTAAGGAAGAAGAAAAGATTGAATTCCCGCTTCCTGAATATAACAAAAAGCATACCATTGACGAGCTTACTGATGCGTTCCAGTCTATTATGCAACGAAAACTAAGGTTTGCAAAACCGGAAAAGCGTGCATTTTCAGGAATTGTGGGACGTCAGAAGGTTTCTGTGGAAAAGATGACGGACGAACTTTTCACAAGGTTAAGAAAAACGGGAAAGCTACAGTTCAAAAGTGCGTTTTCCTGGCAAAAATCCAAGCCGGAACTTGTGGCAACCTTCCTTGCCATCCTTGAGATGATACGCTCAAATAAAATTTTAGCAGAATACGATGAAGAACAAAAAGATTTTATTCTAATAGAAACTAAAAAAGAGGTAGCAGATGAATAACGATAAAATCCCTTATGCCATTGAGGGAATACTGTTTGCGGCAGGTGAGCCGGTTAAAACCGCAAAACTTGCAGCAGTACTTGAAATTGAAACCTCCGCTGTGGAGGAAGCCGTAAGGCTTTTAAAATATGAATATGACACCCAGGAACGTGGTCTTATGATTATTGATATTGACGAGGGCTATCAGATTTGCTCACGTCCTGAATATTATAATTACATACAGATTATCTTGGGAGACCAAAGACGCCAGGCTCTATCTAATGCGGCAATGGAGGCACTTGCCATAATTGCGTACAAGCAGCCTGTTACAAGAGGTCAGGTTGAGTACATAAGAGGAGTTAACTCCGATAGTGCCGTAAACCGTCTTGTAGAGCGTGGTTTAATTGAAGAATGCGGGCACCTGGATGCACCGGGAAGACCTAATCTATACAGAACAACACAGAACTTCTTGAGATGTTTTGGACTTTCAACTCCAAAGGATCTTCCTGAACTTGACCTTTCAAAGTTAAGCCCTGAATATGAACAGATTTCACTTCAGATGGACGAAGACACCGAGATTGAAGGTCAGGAAGCTATGATTCCGGAGGATGAAGAATAATAGGGGAAAGGATGCGGCAAAATGAAAATTGCACTTGTAATTTTGATAAGTATTATAGCGCTGATTTTTGTCTTGCTGATGCTTCCTATTCGGCTTTTGGTGGATTATAAAAAGGACGAAGTAGCAAGTGAAAAGTCCCTTGTTATCAGGTACTTATTCTGGAACTTCAAACTTTTTGGGGATAAAAACAAAGAGAAAAAGAAACCGAAAGAAAAACCTAAAGAAGAAAAAAAGCCCCTTTCTTTTGCCGAAAAAAGGGACAAGGTTTCAAAGTATATCAAGACTTTTGAAGATATAAAAGACGAGATTGGGCAAATTCTTGACTATGCGTCAGAAAGAGCACTTGTTTTTGAGAAAGTTTATACCGATATTGAGTTCGGCTTTGAAGATGCAATGCATACGGGAATTTTCACAGGAGTTTTGAACGGATTTGTGTACGGCGTTTTAGGATTTATCCATCAGCATTCAAGACTTTTGGATATGAGGGTAAATATCCAGCCGACATTTGACAATCCTTGCTTTAAGATTAAAGCGGGGTGCATACTTCGGCTTAAAAATGTGCATATTATAATTGTTGCAATAAATATACTTAAAATACTAAGAAAAATCAGGAAAACGGAAAGGAGCAGTTAATTATGGCAGAACATCCTATTCAGGGACTTATGGATACTGCGATGAGCAATATCAAATCCATGGTTGACGTTAACACAATCGTCGGTGAGCCGGTTACAACACCGGACGGAACAGTTATTATCCCTATTTCCACAGTAAGCTTCGGTTTTGGTGCGGGTGGTACTCAGTTTGCGGCAAAGCAGGATACTGTAACACCGGACAACCCAATGTTTGGCGGTGGATGTGGTGGTGGAGCTAACGTTAAGCCAATCGCATTTTTAGTAGTTGGTGGCGGAAACGTGAAGTTACTTCCAATCAGCAACAGAACAACACCTGTTGATAAGATTATCGATATGGTGCCGGAAGTTGTTGATAAGGTAAACGGTGCTCTTTCAGGTGCCGTTGACAAGATTGTTGCAAAGCGTGACAAGAAAGCAGACACTAAGGAAAGTGCAGAAGCACCAAAGAAAACATACGTAGATATAGCAGAATAAGATTAAGGGCTTGCTATTAGCGAGCCCTTAATTGAAATTTAAGGAGAAATTCTTGTGGCATATACAAAAAGAGATAAAATTTTGTTGCGGGTTCAAAAACCTACACGATACACAGGCGGAGAGCTTAACAGCGTGATGAAAGACAAGGAAAAAGTTGACTGCCGTTTTGGTTTTTGCTTCCCTGATACTTACGAAATAGGAATGTCCCATCTTGGTATGAAGATTTTGTACCACGGACTAAATAAGCGTAGCGATACCTGGTGCGAAAGAGTTTTTGCGCCTTGGATTGATATGGAAGAAGAAATGCGCAAAAATGATATGCGCCTTTTTGCCTTGGAAAGTGGTGACGAAGTTAAGGATTTTGACATTCTTGGCTTTAGTCTTTCTTACGAGCTTGCATATTCAAACGTTATAAATATGCTTGACCTTGCAGGCATACCTGTTTTAGCAAAGGACAGAGGCGAAAACGACCCGATCATTTGCGCAGGTGGTCTTTGTGCATATAACGCAGAGCCGATTGCGGAAGTTTTTGACTTTATGACTTTGGGCGAAGGCGAAGAAATTTTGAGCCTTGTGACCGACGAATACATAAAGTGGAAAAAGAGCGGAAAGAAAGATAAGCAGGACTACCTAAAGGCAATCGCAAAACTTGAGGGTGTTTATGTTCCGTCTTTTTATGATGTTTCATATAACGCAGATGGTACAGTAAAAGCTATCGTTCCAAACACGGAAGAAGCAAAGCCTGTAGTTAGAAAGCGCATAATGGCGGACTTTGACTCTGCATACACACCTGAAGAAGTTATTGTGCCGTTTGGCGAAGTGGTGCATGACAGAGTTATGCTTGAAGTGTTTAGAGGTTGTATCCGCGGATGCCGATTCTGTGAAGCAGGCTATGCATACCGTCCTGTTCGTGAGAGAAAGGCAGAACACTTAATTGATATTGCGGATAAACTTTTAAGTTGTAGCGGATATGACGAAATTTCCCTGTCATCCCTGAGTACAAGCGACTACACAGAACTAAAAGACTTAACTGACGGACTTTTAGACTTAACCGAAGAAAAGAAAATAGCTCTTTCTCTTCCGTCACTTCGTATAGATAACTTCTCATTGGAGCTTATGAAAAAGGTTCAGAAGGTGAGAAAATCAGGCATCACCTTTGCGCCTGAAGCAGGCACACAGAGAATGCGTGATGTTATAAACAAGAATATCACAGAAGACAATATTTTAAAGTCAACAAAGATGCTTTTTGAGGGCGGTTGGACTAATGTAAAGCTTTATTTTATGATTGGTCTTCCAACCGAAACAGATACCGATATTGAGGGTATTGCTGACCTTTCACAGAAAGTTCTTGACCAGTATTTCTCAATCCCGAAAGAGGAGAGAGCTAAAAATATCAACATTACAACAAGTACTTCAAGCTTTATTCCAAAGCCGTTTACACCATTCCAGTGGGCAAAACAGGATAGCCGAGAAGAAATTGTTCGAAAACAGGATATTCTAAAGGCTACAATCAAGAACCGAAAGATTAAATATAACTGGCACGATAACCGCTCAAGCTATTTGGAGGGTGTATTTGCCCGTGGTGACAGACGCCTTTTACCTGCAGTTTTGGAAGCGGTTAAAATGGGCTGTAAACTTGACGGATGGGACGAAGAGTTCAAGTTCGACAAGTGGATGATAGCCTTTGAAAAGTGCGGAATTGACCCTGATTGGTATTTAAGAGAACGTTCTTATGACGAAATCTTGCCTTGGGATCACCTTGATCTGGGCGTTACCAAAGAATTTTTCATCCGTGAGAACGAAAAGGCAAAACGTGGTGAAACCACACCAAATTGCCGTGAAAAATGTGCGGGTTGCGGTGCAACCAGCTTTAAGGCAGGTGTTTGCGTTGAGTAATTATGTTTTGAAATATTCAAGAGATGAAAGGGTAAAATACATTTCCCACCTTGACTTTATAAGAACTTTCCATAGAACAGTGCGCCGTGCAGGGCTTTTGATGAGCTTTTCACAAGGATTTAATCCACACCCTGTAATGACCATTGCTATGCCACTTTCCGTTGGGGTAACATCGGATAGTGAGTACATAAAAATCGGCTTTCAAGAAGACTATTCCGAAAGCGAGATTATGGAAAAGCTAAACGATGCTTTCCCTGTGGGATTTAAGATTTTGGCGGTGCGAAAAACCGAGGGAAAAGAGCTTGATTTTGCAAAGCTTGATAGAGCGATTTATGATGTAGAGCTTGAATGGAGCGGAAGTTCCTTTGATGCAGAAAAGTTCTTGGAAAACAAGTCACTTATTGTTATGAAAAAGTCCAAAAGTGGTGAAAAAGAAGCGGATATAAGACCATATATCCATAGCTTTGAAGTTACGAGCCAAAACGATGACAAAATGGCGATTACAATGTGCTTGTCAGCAGGAAATAACTATAACTTAAAGCCTGACACAGTAATTTCCGCAATGGAAAAGTACACCGATGGATTCAAGGTTGATTTCTTTGCAACTCACAGAGCAAAGATTTTAGCAGGGAATAAAGAATTATTATAAAAAGAAAAGCACCGAATTTTCGGTGCTTTTTGTGTGTCTTTTATTAGTACATTCCGCCCATTGATGGGTCCATAGCAGGTACGGCTGGTGCGCTTGGTGCTGGCTTATCAGCAACAAGGCTTTCTGTTGTAAGAACCATAGCAGCAACAGAAGATGCGTTCTGAAGAGCAGAGCGTGTAACCTTAACAGGATCCACGATACCAGCCTTAATCATATCAACATATTCTTCTGTTAGTGCGTTATAGCCAACACCCTTCTTCTGATCCTTAACCTTATCAACGATAACGCTACCCTCAAGGCCTGCGTTCTTTGCAATCTGTCTTACAGGCTCTTCTAATGCCTTTAGAACAATCTGTACACCAGTCTTTTCGTCGCCTTCTGTTTCGTCTAAAAGTTTTGCAACTGTTGGGATAATGTTGATGTAGCTTGTTCCGCCACCTGCAACGATACCCTCTTCAACTGCAGCCTTTGTAGCAGCCAAAGCGTCTTCGATACGGTACTTCATTTCTTTCATTTCGGTTTCTGTTGCAGCACCAACCTTGATTACAGCAACACCGCCTGCAAGTTTAGCAAGTCTTTCCTGCATCTTTTCTCTGTCAAATTCAGAAGTTGAATTTTCAAGCTCTGTCTTAATCTGGTTAACACGAGCCTTAATCTGGTCCTTGTCACCCATACCGTCAACGATGATTGTGTTTTCTTTCTGAATCTTAACCTGCTTTGCACGGCCAAGCTGGAAAACTTGAGTATCCTTAAGGTCAAGGCCAAGCTCTTCTGAAATAACCTGACCGCCTGTTAGGATAGCAATATCCTGAAGCATAGCCTTTCTTCTGTCACCAAAACCAGGTGCCTTTACAGGAACGCAAACGAATGTACCACGAAGTTTATTTAGGATAAGTGTTGTTAAAGCCTCACCCTCAACGTCTTCTGCGATAATCATAAGCTTTTTGCCCATCTGAACAATCTGTTCAAGAAGTGGCAGGATTTCCTGAATGTTAGAAATCTTTTTGTCTGTGATAAGTATATAAGCGTCGTCTAAAACAGCTTCCATCTTGTCAGTATCTGTAACCATATATGGAGAAATGTATCCACGGTCAAACTGCATACCTTCAACGATGTCTGAATATGTTTCAGCAGTCTTTGATTCTTCAACTGTGATAACGCCGTCAGCTGTAACCTTTTCCATTGCTTCTGCGATAAGTTCGCCGATTTCGTCATTTGCAGCAGAAACTGCAGCAACTCTTGCGATGTCCGCCTTGCCGTTTACCTTCTGTGCATTTGCAAGAAGTTCTTTAACAGCCACGTCAACTGCTTTCTGGATACCCTTTCTTACTATCATAGGGTTAGCACCTGCTGTAACGTTCTTTGTTCCTTCACGAACCAAAGCCTGTGCAAGAAGTGTTGCGGTGGTTGTACCGTCACCGGCTATATCATTTGTCTTTGTAGCAACTTCTTTAACAAGCTGTGCACCCATATTTTCGAATGGGTCATCAAGCTCAATTTCACGAGCGATTGTAACACCGTCATTTGTGATGATTGGTGCACCGAATTTTTTGTCCAAAACAACATTTCTGCCCTTTGGTCCAAGTGTAATTTTTACGGTGTCTGCAAGCTGGTTGATTCCGCTTTCTAAAGCGTGTCTTGCATCTTCACCGAAAAGAATCTGCTTTGCCATTTAAAAATCCCTCCAATTAGTCAACGATAGCCAAAACATCTGACTGTCTTACGATAGTATATTCGTTGCCGTCAAGTTTAACTTCTGTGCCGGCATATTTAGAGATAAGAACCTTGTCACCAACTTTAAGTTCCATCTTAACTTCGTGTCCGTCAACAAGGCCACCAGGACCTACTGCAACGATTTCTGCAACCTGTGGCTTTTCCTGTGCAGCACTTGTCAAAATAATGCCGCTCTTTGTTGTTTCCTCTGCCTCTAACATCTTTATAACAACTCTGTCTGCTAGTGGTTTAATATTCATAATTTCGCCTCCTGATATCATTTAGCACTCTAACCGTTAGACTGCTAACATTTCTATTATATCCTTATTTTAGACAATGTCAAGACTTTAAAGGGTAAAATTACCAATTTATTTACAATTAGTTTGTGAAATTCTCAAGTTTTGAAAAACCATCCTCTTTACTGTATGCAACAATACCCTTGTTTAATTCCTTAATATCTTCAGGCGGATAGTATGAAGTGTCAACACATACGGTGGTTACGGCGGTTTCTTCGCCGCCTGCAATTTCGTATAAAGTAAGGGATTCGCCGTCAAGGCGCATAATATAGATGGGTGTAGGAGGCAAAAGTGCTGTTTGGGTGTCTTTTTCCACATTGTTTTTATCAAGCATAACTTCCCGTCTGCCGTCTCTTTTTTGGGAGTCATCAGGTTCCTGGTTTTTTGAACAGGAAACTATAAGGGCAAATGTGGCAAAAATCGCAGATGCCAACATAACAAAGCGCAATTTTTTCATACAATTCTTTCTCCTTTTAAAAAACATAGTATCCTAGTTATATTTTCCAATTTTACAGCTTTTATACAAATATGTTTTTTTCATAAATTTTGTTGCATAAATTGAATTTTTGTACTATAATATAATTGGATATAAATGTAACTTACCCGGGAGGTGGGAAGAAGTGAAACGTGCAAGAGGAAGAGACGAAAAATCGACAAGCACAAGGAGAGTGTCCGGTACAAAACGTCCGGTTACTATGCGAGAATTTGAAAGGGCTGAAAGAGCAGGAAGAACCACAGATACAGCTCAGACGAAGGCTTATTTTGAACAAAAGCGAAAGGCGAAGAAAAAGGCAAAGAAGGTCGTTTTCTTGAGAAAGGCTGCAATTACTGCAATTATATGCCTGGCAATAGGCTTTGTTGTGGCGCTTGGCGTGGGTTCGGGCATGTATGTTGCCATCTCAAACGAAGTGGATAACCTTGACTTTGAAGGTATGGCTTACAACTTCTCCTCAATTTTGTATGCAGACGATAAAGACGGAAACTCTACCGAAATTGCGTTTTTGCACGATGACGGAAATCGTGAATGGATAGACTCTGACAAGATCCCTGACGTTGCAAAGGAAGCGGCTATCGCTATTGAAGACGAAAGATTCCTAAAGCACGGCGGTATTGACTTAAAGAGAACAACAGGTGCAATTTTTGGCTGGTTCACATCAAAGATTACAGGAAAATCACCATCTTACGGCGGAAGTACTATAACCCAGCAGGTTATGAAGAACATAACCAATGAAAGGGACAAAACTGTTACCCGAAAGATAAAGGAAATAATGCGAGCTATTGCCTTGGAAAAACGCTTTACCAAGGACGAAATTTTAACAACATATCTGAATATCAGCTATTTTGGAAACCAGTGCTATGGCTTAGAGGCAGCATCAAAGATGTATTTCTCCAAAAAAGCCATTGACCTAACACTTCCTGAAGCGGCAATGATTGTGGGAATAACACAGGCACCAACTCGATTTGACCCATTCAGAAATCCTGAAAATACAAGAACCAAGCGAAATACAGTGCTTATGAAAATGTATGAGCTTGAGAAAATAACCAAGGAAGAATACGAAGAAGCTATAAACACACCGCTTGGCGTAAATGATTCAAGAACAGGACTAAGCAGTTCAATTTACAGCTATTTTGTTGACCAGGTTATTAATGATGTTATAGATGACCTTCAGGAACAAAAGGGATATTCACAGGCCTTTGCATCAAGTCAGGTGTTTGGCGGAGGTCTTAAGATATACACAACAATGGATGCTGAAGTTCAGGCGGCTATGGAAAGCGTGTATCAGAATACCGCAAACTTCCCTGGCGCTTCAAACGGCGTTCAGTCCGCAATGGTAGTAATTGACCCGAAAACCGGCGGAATTAAGGGTGTTGTAGGCGGAATCGGAAAGAAAACCGAAAGCCGTGGGCTTAACCGTGCAACACAGTCAAAGCGCCAACCGGGCTCATCTGTAAAGCCGATTTCTGTATATGCACCATCTCTTGAACATGGAAAAATTACAGCGGCAACAATTATTACAGACTCGCCGCTTACTGTTGAAAAATGGTCACCAAAGAACTCATATTCAGGCTTCAAGGGTGATATGTCAGTAAGAAAAGCAATTGAAATTTCTGCAAACATTCCTGCGGTAAAAACTCTTCAGACTCTTGGAACAACAAAGAGTTACGAGTTTATGACCAAAAAACTAGGATTCACATCTTTATCAAATGTTGATAACAACCTAAGCGCCCTTGGTCTTGGTGGTATGGATAAGGGTGTATCACCAAAAGAAATGGCTGCAGCTTATGCTATGTTTTCAAATAACGGAGTATATATAACTCCGCACACATATACAAAGGTACTTGACAACTCGGGAAAAGTACTGCTTGAAACAAAGCCTGAAAAGGTACGTGCTTTAAGTGAAGCTAATGCATTTATTATGACAAGTTTCCTAAAGGATGTTGTATACGGAAGCGCCGGAACAGGTCGAAATGCAAAACTTTCAAAGGTTACGGCATACGGAAAGACCGGAACAAGTAACGACAACAAAGACAAATGGTTCTGCGGATTTACAACAGAATACGCAGGTGCTGTTTGGTACGGATACGACAACAACAGACCTGTTGGCTCAACCAATATAGCTACACAGGTATGGAAAAAGGTTATGGAAAAAGTCCATGAAGGTATGCCGGCATCAAGTTTTGAAGCACCGGATAGCGTAACTGCAGTTTCAGTATGTCAGCTGACAGGAAAATTATCATCTGCAGGTTGCAGAAACGGAAAGACAGAGTACTTTGCAAGAGGAACACTTCCAACCAAGTACTGTGACAATGACCATAGTGGTGTTAACTGGGGAACTCAAGAGGAAAGCCCAAGTCCGTCACCTGAGGTTTCAGGATCTCCGGAACCTGGTGAACCACAGGCTTCAGCAGAGCCTGGCACACCGACACAAAATCCGACAACTTCAGAAAATGACCCTGAAGCAAGACCTACCAAGAATCCGGAACCGACAAAGGCTCCGGAAGATGATGGGGTAATAACATTAGATTAGAACACAAAGAAAGGAGGCAGAATAGATGACAGATAAGATTTTAGAGCTTCTTGAAGAAAAACAGTATTCTGAAATAAAAGAAATCCTGTCAGAAACAGAACCGGCGGATATTGCGTATATGTACGAAGAAATGCCGGATAAGAATATGCCTCTTTTATATAGACTTTTGCCAAAAGAACTTGCGGCAGAAGTGTTTGTAGAACTTGATGCAGATACACAGGAAATGCTGATTCGCGGATTCTCTGACGCAGAGCTTAAAGAAGTCCTTGATGAACTTTATCTAGACGACGCCGTTGACATTATTGAAGAAATGCCGGCTAACGTGGTAAAGAGAATTATCCGCCACACAGAACCTGAAATGCGTGCAGGCATCAATGAGATATTAAAATATCCAAAAGACAGCGCAGGCTCGGTTATGACAATCGAGTTTGTGGACCTAAAAGAAAGTATGACAGTACAGGACGCCTTTACAAGAATACGCCGTACTGGTCTTGATAAAGAGACGATTTATACTTGCTATGTAACGGATAAAAACAGAATCCTTTTGGGTACAGTATCGGCAAAGGACCTTCTTTTAGCAGATGAAGAATGCGTTATTGCAGACATAATGGAAACTAATCCGATTTGTGTGCATACCCATGACGATAAGGAAGAAGTGGCCCTTGAGCTTTCAAAATACGACCTTTTGGCAATCCCTGTTGTGGATGCTGAAGAACGTCTTGTGGGTATCGTAACTGTCGATGACGCTATTGACGTCTTGCAGGAAGAGGCTACCGAAGATATTGAAAAGATGGCAGGTATTATGCCGTCTGAAAAGCCGTACCTTAAAACCGGTGTTTTGGACACTTGCCGTCAGCGTATTCCGTGGCTTTTACTACTTATGATTTCTTCCACATTCACAGGAAAAATCATTACCCACTACGAAGATGCTTTGGGCGAACTTTTGGTTTTAACCGCATTTATCCCGATGATAATGGGTACAGGCGGTAATTCAGGAAGTCAGTCCTCTGTAACGGTTATCCGTGGTCTTTCTCTTGAGGAGATTGAATTTAAAGACATATTTAAAATTTTATGGAAAGAATTTGGCGTGGCAATTTTGTGCGGATTAGTGCTTGCTATTGCCACATTCGTAAAGGTAATAACTCTGGACGGAGAATCAGCTATGATAGGCTTGGTTGTAGGTCTTACAATGTTCTTTACCATCCTTTTGGCAAAGCTTGTGGGATGCGTGCTTCCGCTTCTTGCCAAGAAGGTGGGATTTGACCCTGCAGTTATGGCCAGTCCGTTTATTACCACTATCGTAGACGCATTATCATTGGTTGTGTACTTTGATATAGCGTCAAGAATACTAAAACTATAAAAAAACATACGCTTCAAAAAATTGAGGCGTATGTTTTCTTTTTTTAAGAACAAATTAATAATTTCTGTTGTTATTGTTGCTGTTTGAATTGCTGTTTGAGTTGCTGTTTGAGTTGTTGTTATTGTTGTTCTTATTTGTGTTGTTATTGTTGTTCTTGTTTGTGTTGTTGTTTGAATTGTTGTTTGAGTTATTGTTCTTGTTGTTATTGTTATTTAGCATTTTTTTCACTTCCTTTCCTGTCGGTATTTTTATCTTTTCCAAAGCACAAAAAAATATTCAAAAAAGGTGTATTTTATGGCGAAAAACTGGGCCAAAACTATTGAAAAATTCTTTAAAAAATGGTATAATAAACTATAAAGAATTTTATGGAGAAAAACATGCGGGAAAAGATTTGGAATTATAAAAATAAGGCTCTTTCAAAGGAAGAAATTGAAGAGTTTTCAGCACTTAGCGGAGTAAGTCCCGGGTTGGCTGTAATTTTATTAAATCGCGGAATAAAAACCCCAAAGGCTGTAAATTCATATATGAAAAAAAGCCTTGAAGATATACATAATCCTTTCATGTTAGACGGTATGGAAGAAGCAGTTTGTCGCATACTTTCTGCCATAGAGAAAAAGGAAAAAATTGTAATTTACGGTGACTATGACGTTGACGGTATAACTGCCACCGCAACAGTATATAAATTTTTAAAATCACAGGGTGCAGACGTATCATATTATATCCCTGACAGATTTTCCGAAGGTTATGGAATAAACATTCTTGCAATTAATAAAATGGCAAGAGACGGTGCAAAACTTATGATAACCGTTGACTGCGGAATTACGGCAGTGGGCGAAGTTGAATTTGCAAAAACGCAAGGACTTGATATCATAATAACCGACCACCATACCTGCCGAGAGGAACTTCCAAAGGCAGTGGCGGTTATAAACCCGAAAAGAATGGACAGTTCATACCCGTTTTCAGGCCTTGCAGGCGTTGGCGTTGCATTTAAGCTTGTGCTTGCCCTTGCAATAAAGCTTGGAATGAACACTAAAGATGTGTTCATGGAACATGTTGATATGGTGGCTCTTGGCACTATTGCAGACGTTGTTCCGCTTGTTGATGAGAACCGAGTTATTGCGGATAAGGGAATAAATTCTATTGAAAATACAAACAATAAGGGAATACGTGCCCTAATGGAAATGGCAGGTGCCGGCGGAAAGACGATTGACGCAAATTCCGTTGCATTCTTTGCATCTCCAAGGCTAAATGCTGCAGGCAGGCTTGAAAATGCATCCTTATCTGTTGAGCTTATGATTTGCGAAGATGACGAAAGAGCAAAAGAGATTGCAGAGCATCTTGATGAGCTGAATTCCGAGCGCAAAGACATAGAGCAGAAAATCTTTGAAGAGGCGTACAAAAAGGCGGAAGAGATGGGCGAAGACCAGCTGGTGTATGTAATCAGTGGCGAAAACTGGAATCACGGCGTAATCGGTATTGTGGCGTCTCGTATTGCAGAACTGTTTTACCGCCCATGCATACTTATTTCAGTAGAAGACGGAAAAGGCAAAGGCTCTGGACGTTCTGTTCCTGAAATGAACCTTTTTGATGCACTATCAGACAGCGAAGACCTTTTAACGGCCTTTGGCGGACATTCACAGGCGGCAGGTCTTAGCATCGCAGAAGAAAACATACAGGCATTTTCTAAAAAAATAAACGAATTTGCCAAAAAGAATATAGATGTTCAGACTTTAGTTCCAAAACTTTTGATAGATTGTAACCTGGCTGGTTCAAGCGTTACTATGCAGGCAGCAAAGATGATTGAATCCCTGGCACCATTTGGCGAGGGAAACGAACTTCCTGTATTCTCTATGCAGGGACTTAAGGTAATAGCAAGTCAGTCTATGGGCGTAGATAAAAAGCATTTAAGATTACGCCTGTCAGACGGCACTAACGTATTTAACGCCGTTGGCTTCGGTATGGGTGAGCTTTCGGAAAAGCTTTGCCCAGGCACTATGGTAAGCGTTGCGTTTAATATGAATATAAATACATATCAAGGCAGTGAAAATCTGCAGCTTATGTTAAAGGACATTAAATTTTAGGAGTGATTTTATGGATACCGAAAAACTGAATATTTTCCATACCTCCGAGAAATTGCCCCAGATTGCAGACGAGACTGACGTTATTGTTGAAAAAATTATAAATATGGTTAAGGCAGCATCGCCGAAGGCAAACACCGATATGATTTATGTGGCGTACCGTATGGCAAAAGCAGCACACAAAAATCAGTTCAGAAAATCGGGTGATGCCTATATAATCCACCCTGTTCAGATTGCATATATTGCAGCGGAACTTTCTATGGATAACGTGGCCATATGTGCAGCACTATTACATGACGTTATTGAAGATACGCCATACACCTTTGAACACGTTGCTATGCTGTTTGGTAACAGCGTTGCCGAGATTGTTGACGGCGTTACAAAGCTTAAGAAAATTCAGTACCGTGACCATCAGGATCAACAGGTAGAGAACCTTAGAAAAATGTTCTTTGCAATGAGTAAAGACATCAGAGTTATTATGATTAAGCTCATTGACCGTCTTCACAATATGCGAACACTAGGGTTTATGTCCACCGAGAAACAGCTTGCCATTGCGAAAGAAACTCTTGATGTTTATGCACCGCTTGCTCACCGACTTGGTATTTCCAAAATCAAGACAGAGCTTGAAGATTTGTCACTAAAATATCTTGACCCGATAGCGCATCAGGAAATTTTGGAAAGCGTGGCAAGAAAAAAGGTTGAGCGAGAAGACTTTATTTCGGGCATTATGGCTACGCTTAAATCAAGGATTGCTGAAAGCGGAATCACCGGCGAAATCTCGGGCCGTGAAAAGCATTCTTACAGCATTTTCCGTAAGATGTATGCCCAGAACAAGACTATTGACGAAATCTATGACCTTTTTGCGCTACGTGTTATTGTTAACACGGTTGCAGAATGTTATGCAGTTTTGGGTATAGTTCACGAAATGTATACACCGCTTCCGATGCGATTTAAGGATTATATCGCAATGCCGAAGCCGAATATGTATCAGTCCCTTCATACAACAGTTGTAGGCTCTGATGGTATGCCTTTTGAAATACAGATAAGAACCCATGAGATGCATAAGATTGCCCAGGAAGGTATCGCGGCGCATTGGAAGTATAAAGAAGGCAAGGCAGGAGCCGATGCCATGGATAAGGAGCTTGAGTGGGTAAGAAACCTTATGGAAACTCAAGCAGATATTATGGACCCTGACGTGTTTATGAACAGCCTGAAGATTGATATGTTTTCTGACCAGGTGTTTGCATTTACGCCTCAAGGCAAGGTTATACCTCTTCCAAACGGCTCAACTGCAATTGACTTTGCTTTTGCTATTCATACACAAGTGGGAAGCAAGATGGTGGGCGCTAAAGCAAACGGCAAGATTGTGCCTAACTCATACAAGCTTATAAACGGTGATATTATCGAAATCTTAACATCACCGCAGGCGAAGGGCCCAAGCCGTGACTGGCTTAACATTGTTAAAACTTCACAGGCAAAAAGTAAGATTAACCAATGGCTCAAAAAAGAGCGACGTGATGAAAATATTATACGTGGAAAAGAACTTCTTGAAAAAGAAGCAAGGCGTGTTAATATACCATTCTCCAAGCTGTTCCGTGATGAATGGCTACAGGGAGTTTACAGAAAATATAATATGAACGAAGGTCTTGAAGACCTTTACGCAAGCGTTGGCTATGGCGGTCTTTCATCTCATAAAATAGTTATGAGACTTCGCGAAGAATATATGAAAGAACAGAAGGCAAATGAACCACAGGGACTTGTTACTCACGAGAGAAAGCGTAAGGCAAGCTCAAACGGTATCGAAGTTCTTGGTATTGATAACTGCCTTGTAAGGCTTTCAAAGTGTTGTAGCCCTGTACCTGGCGATAAGATTGTAGGATTTATCACAAAAGGCCGTGGCGTTTCGGTACACAGAGCCGATTGCCCGAACATACAGGAAGACGTTTTACCGTCAGAAGACAAGTTCAGATTCATCAAAGTACAATGGGCAGAAACTGCCGGCAACTCATATATTGCAACGCTTCGTGTTGAAGCTCAAGACGTGCCGGGTATGATGATGAAGATTTCAACAGTTTTAGCAGAGCTTGAACTTAATTGTGTATCAGTTAATGCAAAGAGCTCAAAGGAAAGAACATCGGTAATGACTCTCGGCATTGAAATCAGAACAACCGAAGAACTTGAAAAGGCTATGACCCGACTAAACGGAATTTCGGGTGTTGAAAGCGTAACTAGAACAACGAACTAGAGGAATGTTATGGAAAAATATACAGAGGAAGTAAAAATTACAACCGAATTTATCAAACTTGACCAGCTTTTAAAGTTTACAAACATTGCAGAGTCAGGAGCTATGGCAAAGGAAATGATAGCTGATGAAATCGTATCGGTAAACGGCGAAATCTGCACAATGCGTGGCAAGAAAGTTCGTCCGGGAGATTCGGTTTTGGTGGAGTTTGAAGACGAAATTTTTGAAATAGCGGTGAACTGATAATGATAGTTAAAAGCTTATCCGTGGCAAATTTCCGTAACTACAAACAGGAAAAGATAGACTTTTCGGAAAACACCAACGTTATTTACGGAAATAATGCACAGGGAAAAACGAACCTTTTGGAAGCTGTTTATCTGTTTTCTCACGGCAAAAGTCACAGAGCAAAGTCGGACACCGAGCTTGTGGGCTTTGGTCAGGATTTTGCAAGGCTTTCTTTAGAGTTTGCCGATAAGGACAGGGACTTAAAAGCAGTATTCTACCTTGAAGCAAACGGCAAAAAAAGGGTTAAAATCAACAATGTGCCTATAACAAAACTGTCAATGCTGATGCGGTATTTAAACGTGGTTATGTTTTCACCCGAAGACCTTGACATTATAAAAGGTGCACCACAGGTAAGGCGAAAGTTTTTAGACGAAGCAATAAGTCAGCTTTATCCTGTGTACCTTAAAACCCTGATTTCATATCACAAGAACCTGGCGCAGAAAAACAACCTTTTGAAAAAGCTAAGGATTCAGGGTAAGACAGAAGACGATATGCTGGCTGTCTGGAACGAGCAGATTGCAGAAGACGGCAGTAAGATTATGGAGATGAGACGTGATTTTGTTGATGAAATCTCAAAGTTTGCAACAGAAATTCACAAGAACATCAGCGGAGAAGCCTTCTCTTTGCAGTATATAAGAAGCGTTGAGTGCGACGAGATAAACAAGGAGAATTTTCTTTTAAAATTAAACCAGGGAATGGCCCGTGAAATTGAAAACGGTTCAAGTCTTTACGGCATCCAAAGAGATGATTTAAAGATTTTCATAAATGACCGAGAGGCAAAAACCTATGGCTCACAGGGTCAGCAAAGAACGGCGGTACTAAGCCTTAAAATGGCACAGATGGAGCACATAAACGAAGTGCGTGGCGAGTACCCTGTACTGCTACTTGACGACATAATGAGCGAGCTTGATATTTCAAGAAGACAGTTTTTAACCGAGAAAATACGCGGTAAGCAGGTTATCATAACCTGTACCGATGCAGAAGACGAAACACCGGAAGGAACCGAGTTTTTCAGGGTGGAAGCAGGAAAAATTATAAAGGATAAAAAGCTATGATGTATCTTCATTTGGGAAACGATGTTGTTGTGGATATGAGCACGGTTATCGGGATATTTGATATGGATAACACAACGGTATCATACCAGACCCGAAACTTTCTCCAAAAAGCGCAGAAAGACGGCATCGTTATTGACGTGGCAGAGGACCTGCCAAAATCATTTATTGTAACCGAATCAGGCGGAAAAACCTGTGTATATATATCCTCGTTGGCATCACGAACACTTTATGGAAGAGCGAAAACCGATAATTATTTAAATTAGGAGTTATGAGTAATGGAAAAAGTTGAAACAAGATATGACGAGAACCAAATACAGGTCTTAGAAGGATTGGAAGCGGTAAGAAAGCGTCCGGGTATGTATATCGGATCTACATCTTCAGCAGGTCTTCACCACCTTGTATATGAAA